>CAWJDN010000236.1:0-7607 GCA_963840985.1 uncultured Acidobacteriaceae bacterium | reverse complement strand
GAGCTGGCCAGAGCGCGTGTGCGGCCCCGGCGAAGACTCCGCGGTGAGCGGGGCGATTTCCGCCTTCTCCCTGGATGGGTTCGACGAGGATGGCGCAAACTTCATCGGAGAACTTGCAAGCGTCAGGTGAAACGCTCCATTTACAAACTTCAACAACTCGACGCCGGGAACGACTGGGCCGAAGGGCTCGCGGTACTTGGCCTTGTGCGTCGTTGAGACCAGCCAAGGGCGTGGCTGAAAGCTCTGCTCGAGTGCAAGGAATTTTGTGCCGATCTCTGACCTTCGCTGCGCAGGAGTCCGGCGTGAGCGCGAGCCAGCTTGAGCGCGCCCTCCAGCCTCGGTGCCGGTGTTGGCAAGAAGACGCGATCCAAACCGGTGCGCTCGGTAAGCCGCTGCGCAAGCTCCGCCTGACCCTCGTGATAATAGAGGTTCGAGTGTGGATGAGCGCGCGGCTCTGTTTGGCGATGGCATCTTCGATGGCCTGATGTGCGTAGCCCAGCGCGTTGACGCCGATGCCGCTCAACAGGTCGAGATAGCGCGTGCCCTGTTCGTCGATGAGGTAGACGCCCTCGCCGCGCACAAAGAGAATCGGATTGCGGTCGTAAGTGGAAAGCAGCAGCCGCGATTCAGCGGCTTGAATTTGTTCGAGCTTGTATTTTCAATTCATCTCTCCTGGTATGTTTGTCCTGCGGATCTAGGCCACCATCACTTCGGTGCCGTGGGTTACGCGGGAGCTGCACAGGTCGGGTAGGGAACTGGCAGCTTCAGCAGGCAGAATTCTTACGCGCTTAACGCCGTTCAAAAGAGCCTCGCGGCAGGCGCTGAGCTTGGGCAAGATCCGCCGGAGACCACTTCGCTTTGGCCATCTCGGCGATCTGGTCGATGCAGAGCCATCGGAGCACGCTCCTTCGCGCCCTTACGCCTGGCACGTCGGTAAGAAAGACCAGCGCATCGGCGTGGCAGGCGATGGCGCAAGCCGCAGCCATCTCGTTGGCGTTCACGTTGTAGTATTCGCCGTCGAAACCCAGCGCCATGGACGAGAGTACCGGCACGCCGTTCAATTGCCAATTGCTTCCAGCCAGCGCGGATCGCTAGGGAGATTTCACCCACGAAACCAAGGTCGGGCGCAGTGGCTCTTGCGGGCGCGGAAGATCAGGCCGTCGCCGCCGGATAAGCCCATGGCCGGGATGCCGAGCGCTTCCAGACGGCCACGAGTTGCTTATTCACTTTTCCGGCCAGGACCATCAGAGCTACGTCGCGGGTTTCTGCATCGGTGACGCGCAGGCCGTCGATGAACTCGCTTTGCTTGCCAAGAGCCTTCAACATACTCGTCAACTGCTTACCGCCGCCGTGAACCACTGCAACCTGATGGCCGTCGCGCGTCAGTTCGGCAATCGCACGTGTGCACCCTTCCAGAGCGTCGGAATTTCCAGGCCAGCTCCACCCAATTTGACGACGTACTTCATTCGAGACCTTCCGATTCGGGCCAACCGAGCATTACGTTCAGATTCTGCACGGCTTGGCCGGACGCGCCCTTCAACAAGTTATCGATACAACTGACAATAACGCGCGACGGCCATCAGCGGCCAGTTGAAAACCGATGTCCGCGTAGTTGGTGCGAACCGAGTATTGGACGTGGAAAACTTTTGTCGTAGAGCCGGACCATAGGGCTACCGTCGAAAAAGTTGTGGGTAAGAACTGCGCGATGCTCTCCCGCGTCGCGGTGTGTGAAAATGCACATAGATGGTGGAGAGATCTCGTGCGAACTGGGCAGCAGATGCGGCGTGAAGATGCCCGGGCTTGCATCGACGCCGATCTGTTCCAGCAACTCGCCGGTGTGGCGATGCGTAAAAGCGCCATAGGCGGAGAGATTGTCGGCCGCGTACATAAAGTGCGTCCTGGCGGACGTCCGGCCGGGGCATGGGCCTAAAGGTTTGGGTACGCTACCGCCCTGTGGCGCCCAGCGAGGCCTCGGCCATTTCCGAGCGCTTCCAGAAGACCGGCGCTCGCGAACCGGCCACTCAGACCAACGCCCAGATCCTGGCCGACTGCTGCACTCGGCGCCCCCGCCATCCTCCCGGTGACGAGACGCAGTACTCACTGAAGAGGGCGACCCTACCTGCGCCTGGACGGTGCACTGGACCCCGACCTGGCCGCCATGCTCGGGCCGGCGCTGGTCACCATGGTTGCACTGGTGGTAGGTGTGCCGGGCGCTGTACGTCACCGAGGGCGACCTGACGAGCGCCGCCTTTCAACTCGCCGAGTGGTCGTCCAAGGCGTCGGAGAAGGCCGAGAAGGCTTTTCCGACGGCGAAAAGGGCCAACCTCTCATTGAGCAGCCATTCCATCGGGTCGTGGCCGAGCAGTGCCACGTAGGCAGCCTGCTCAATGAGAGGTTGGCCCTTTAGGGCCTCGGAAAACCCTTGTCGGCCTTCTCCGACGCCTTGGACGACCACTCGGCGAGTTGAAAGGCGGCGCTCGTCAGGTCGCCCTCGGTGACGTACAGCGCCCGGCACACCCCTACCGCCGTGCGACCGTCGGTGACCAGCGCCGGCCCGAGCATGGCGGCCAGGTCGGGGTCCATGCGCGTCCAGGCGCCGGTAGGGTCGCCCTCTCTCAGTGAGTACTGCGTCTCGTCACCGGGGAGGATGGCGTAGACGCCGATGCAGCAGTCGGCCAGGATCTGGGCGTTGGTCTGAGTGGCCCAGTCGCGAGCGCCGGTCTTCTGGAAGCGCTCGGAAATGGCCGAGGCCTCGCTGGGCGCCACCGGGCGGTAGCGTACCCAAACCTTTAGGCCCATGCCCCGGCCGGACTGTCCGCCAGGACGCACTTTATGTACGCGGCCGACAATCTCTCCGCCTATGGCGCTTTTACGCATCGCCACACCGGCGAGTTGCTGGAACAGATCGGCGTCGATGCAAGCCAGATCATCTTCACGCCGCATCTGCTGCCCATTCCACGCGGGATTCTCTCCACCATCTATGTGCATTTTCGCGCGCCGCAAACCAGGGAGAGCATCGCACAGGTCTACCACAACTTTTTCGACGGTAGCCCTATGGTCCGGCTCTACGACAAAACTTTGCCGCAGATTCAATACTCGGTTCGCACCAACTACGCGGACATCGGCTTTCAACTGGCCGCTGATGGCCGTCGCGCAGTTATTGTCAGTTGTCTGGATAACTTGTTGAAGGGCGCGTCCGGCCAAGCCGTGCAGAATCTGAACGTAATGCTCGGCTGGCCCGAATCGGAAGGTCTCGAATGAAGTACGTCGTCAAATTGGGTGGAGCTGGCCTGGAAGTTCCGACGCTTCTGGAAGGGTGCACACGTGCGATTGCCGAACTGACGCGCGACGGTCATCAGGTTGCAGTGGTTCACGGCGGCGGTAAGCAGTTGACGAGTATGTTGAAGGCTCTTGGCAAGCAAAGCGAGTTCATCAACGGCCTGCGCATCACCGATGCAGAAACCCGCGACGTAGCTCTGATGGTCCTGGCCGGAAAAGTGAATAAGCAACTCGTAGCCGGTCTGGGAGCGCTTGGCGTCCCGGCCATGGGCTTATCCGGCGGCGACGGCCTGATCTTCCGCGCCCGCAAAAAGCTCACTACACCCGACCTTGGTTTTGTGGGTGAAATCTCCTCTAGCGATCCGCGCTGGCTCGACGCCATATGGCAATTGAACGGCGTGCCGGTACTCTCGTCCATGGCGCTGGGTTTTGACGGCGAATACTACAACGTGAACGCCGACGAGATGGCTGCGGCTTGCGCCATCGCCTGCCACGCCGATGCGCTGGTCTTTCTTACCGACGTGCCCGGCGTGAAGGGCGCGAATGGAGCAGTGCTCCGATGGCTCTCCATCGACCAGATCGCCGAGATGGCCAAAAGCGAAGTCATCTCCGGCGGCATGTTGCCCAAGCTCAGCGCCTGCCGCGAGGCTCTTTTGAACGGCGTTAAGCGCGTAAGAATTCTGCCTGCTGAAGCTGCCAGTTCCCTACCCGACCTGTGCAGCTCCCGCGTAGCCCACGGCACCGAAGTGATGGTGGCCTAGCAGTCCGCAGGACAAATATACCAGGAGAGATGAATTGGAAAAATCGAACAAGCTCGAACAAATTCAAGCCGCTGAAGCACGGCTGCTGCTTTGCACTTACGACCGCAATCCCATTCTCTTTGTGCGCGGCGAGGGCGTCTACCTCATCGACGAGCAGGGCACGCGCTATCTCGACCTGTTGAGCGGCATCGGCGTCAATGCGCTGGGCTACGCTCATAACGCCATTGTAGATGCCATTGCGAAGCAAAGCCGCGCGCTCATCCACGTCTCGAATCTCTTCTATCACGAGGGTCAGGCGGAGCTTGCGCAGCGGCTTACCGAGCGCACCGGTTTGGATCGCGTCTTCTTTGCCAACACCGGCACCGAGGCCTGGGAGGGCGCGCTCAAGCTGGCTCGCGCTCACGCCGGACTCCTGCGCAGCGAAGGTAAGAAGATCGGCACAAAATTCCTTGCACTCGAGCAGAGCTTTCACGGCCGCACCCTCGGCTCCGTCTCAACAACGCACAAGGCCAAGTACCGCGAGCCCTTTGGCCCAGTCGTTCCCGGCGTCGAGTTTGTAAAGTTCAACGACGTTGCCGACCTGCGCGCCAAGTTCTCCGATGAAGTTTGCGCCATCCTCGTCGAACCCATCCAGGGAGAAGGCGGAATTCGCCCGCTCACGCAGGAGTTCTTCGCCGAGGCACGCGCTCTGGCCAGCTCCACTGGAGCCTTGCTGATCGCCGATGAGATTCAATCCGGCATGGGCCGTACCGGAAAATGGTGCGCCTACCAACACTACGACATTCTGCCCGACGTTACCACGCTGGCCAAGCCGCTTGCGGGCGGCATCCCCTTGGGCGCGATCGTCTGCTCGGAAGAAGCCGCGCGAGCCATCCACGCTGGCATGCACGGAACCACCTTTGGCGGAGGTCCGCTGGCCTGCGCCGTGGCTATCGCCGTCATCGATGCCATTGAAAAAGAAAATCTGCTGGTTCACGCAACCGAGGTCGGCAACTACTTTCTCTCTCAGCTTCGCGCCCTTGCCTCGCGCCACAGCGCCATCATTGACGTGCGCGGCCGGGGTCTGATGATTGCGGCTGAAGTCAACTCCGCCGATCTGGCCAAGCTCGTCGTCGCCGAAATGCTTAAGCGTCACATTGTCATCAACTGCACCAGCGACACTGTTCTGCGCTTTTTGCCGCCCTATATTCTGCATCGCAATCACGTGGACACCGCAATTCGCGCGCTGGACGAAATCTTCACCGAACAGGCCGCCCGCGCGGCAACCGCATCCGCAGCCCACTCTACAGGAGGACAAGCACGTGGCTAGCAAAGCAACCATCGAACTTCGGGCCCCCGCCGTTTCCGTCGACAAAGACCCCGACATTGTTGCCGCGGCGGCGCGGCTGGCCGGCGAGGATATGTGCTCCATCGCCGATCTCTCCAGCGCCGAGGTACGCGCCATTCTCAAGCTGGGCCACGAGGTCAAGCGCAATCCCGGCAAGTACCGCCACGCACTCGATGCAAAACAGATGGTGCTGATGTTCGAGAAAGCCAGCCTGCGCACGCGCCTCAGCTTCGAGGCCGGCATCAACACCATGGGCGGCAACGCAATCTTCGTCGACCATACCAGTTCTCCGCTCGGCGAACGCGAATCAATCGCCGACGTGGCGCGCAACGTTGAACGCTGGGTCGATGTGATCGTTTTGCGCACCTACGCGCACGATACCATTACCGAAATGGCAGCTCATTCCAGAGTGCCGGTCATCAATGCCCTCTCCGACTTCGAGCATCCCTGTCAGGCTCTGGGCGACTTCATGACTCTCGAAGAGCACTTCGGCACAGCCGCCGGGCTCAACTTTACCTATGTAGGAGACGGCAATAATGTCTGCCACTCGCTGATGCTCACCGGCGCGCAACTGGGAACGAATGTAACTATCGCCACGCCGCGCGGCTACTCGCCGGACATTGAAATCGTGACCAAGGCGCGCGACATTGCCCAGGCCAACGGCTGCGAGCTGCGACTGCTGCAAGACCCGCAAGCCGCGGTTGAGGGAGCCGACGCAGTCTATACCGACATTTGCGTCAGCATGGGCTTTGAGCACGAGTCCACCAAGCGCGAGCCTATCTTCAGGCCTTTCCAGGTGAACGAGGCACTGATGGCGAAGGCCGCGCCGCACGCCGTCTTCATGCACTGCCTGCCCGCGCGCCGCAACGCCGAAGTGACCGACGCCGTAATCGACGGCCCGCAGTCCATCGTCTTCGATCAGGCGGAGAGCCGCTTGCACGCGCAAAAGGCGTTGCTGCTATTGCTGCTCGGCGGGTTGGCAAACAGTGGACAGTGAATAGTGGTCAGTGGTTAGTTATCAACGGAGGAATCTACACTTGAACCGATGTTTTGAAAGGGCACGACTTCAGTCGTGCCGCAATGGGTGCAAGATAAATATGGGCTTTAGCCCCTGAGGGAAGGTTTCTCTGTGACTACCAATTCTGAAGAGAGGATGTAAATATGAATCTCAGGGAAGGAACGCGGCGGTTGGCCCTGCTCTTGGGAGCAATAGGGGCAATTCTCGGTGGATTTGCTTCATGCTTGGAATTGCAAAGTGTATTGAACCAAAGAGCACTTCATACCAGATTTGAACAATTGGTGAACTCGGACATCGTACGGCAGGAACGCAAGGCAATTCAGGAAGACCCTACGTCTGAGAAACAGCCAATACCAGAAGGACCTATTACAGTATCTGCGCCTGATGGCAACATCTATCATTTTGCCGATGGGACGGATAAGGCTGCGGCTATTCGGTACTTCAAGAGAAAAAGAATCGGTATTGAGGCTATTCATTGGACCGATGATTATGGTGTTGAATCAATTGTGACAAGGGATGGTCAGACAATTTATCCGACACCGTTACCCGCAGCTTGGACCTATCTCTTGATTGCCCTATTTCCAGTTCTTGGATTCTTTATCTCGTGGAGCGCAATTCGTGCATTCGGATGGGTGGGAGCAGGTTTCTTCAAACGGGTAAATTAGTCTTCGGTCTTTACCCCATGAAGGATGTGTTGGTTAGGATCACCAAAGGTTCGAAGGAGAGAAAATGATTGCTGACGAAGTCAATTGGGAACACCTTGAAGTTCACACACGAGAGGCTATTTGGGTCTGCGTTGAAAGTAAGATGGTAAAAGTCCCGTGTACCGTAGGTGGTATCGAATACCATTTGAAGTTTGAAGCTCGTGAATTGCGTATTGATGGTGTTCCTGGTAGCAGAACATTGTGCCTACGCACATCAGATTACTTTGTAGCAGAAAATCAAGGTTTTCTTACGGACGTTATTGAAGGTCAAATGATGGAAACAACGCCTTGGGATCGGTCCATTCCGGTATACGAGCGTGATTAGCTGCTGAGCCCATCTTCATTTTTCGGAACTTCCGGCACGACTAAAGTCGTGCCCTTTCAAAACATCGATTTGAACCGAGGTTTCAACCATGTCCGTAATTCTCGAATCACTGCCCGTCGGCCAGAAAGTTGGCATTGCCTTCTCCGGCGGGCTGGACACCTCCGCCGCCCTGCACTGGATGAAGCTGAAGGGA
>CAWJDN010000235.1:0-3264 GCA_963840985.1 uncultured Acidobacteriaceae bacterium | reverse complement strand
TGACTGCCAACGTCGCGGTCGTTCTGGGAGGTCCTCGTCCGTGGGGTGGAGACCACCGCTTCTCGGGCCTGAAAACCGCTCTCCATCTTGTACCCGAATTACGCAGAACTAAGTGTATGCAGAAGCACACTTTTCACGCACTTTGAATGCCTCAATATGCCATAAAAGTGTACTTCGAAGGCCACTTTCTGTCTTCGAGCATGGGAGGCGGACGTGAACGCGAATCACCGCCCGATAACGGTGGCCGAAAGCGCACGCCCGGACAGCCTGCCCTGAGCGTAGTCGAAGGGGCCAGTCCCCGCAGATGCCCGAGCAGATAAAATTGTCTTGTAGCGGCGTCGTTTGCCGATAAACAATAAAAGAGTTGCCAGATTTTTTAGCCAAAGGTGGAGCGTTCAGTTGACGAAAACAAAGAAACCACAGCGGCCTCTCAAGGATCCTCTACTGGACCCGGACGGTCCGGAGCTTGGGGACGACTTTTTGGCTATTTGTGGCGAACGGAATCGACGCTTCGTTGAGCGCCTAAGAGCCGAAGAGGAGACTAAACGCTTGGCAGAGGCCCAGCAACTTCATAGAAGAATGCACCCATTGATCGGCGTTCTGGCCATCCAGGGCAATTACGCCAGCCATGCGCAAGCACTCAGCGAGGCAGGCGCATGCCCTTCACTGGTGAAGACCCCAAAAGACCTCCGCCTAGACGGCCAGTCCTTAGACGGCCTCGTTCTGCCCGGCGGCGAATCTACCACCATGCTGAAATTCCTGGAAAAACACCGCTTCTTTGAGGTTTTGCAGGAGTTCTGCGGCACCAGGCCCGTCTTTGGCACCTGCGCGGGAGTGATTTTGCTGGCGCGTGAGGTTCTCAACCCCGCACAACGCAGCATGGGCGTGCTTGACGCCGTCGTTGAACGCAATGCCTACGGCCGCCAGATCGACTCGGTCATCGTGACCGCCGAGACCTCGCTCGCCGGAGGGCCGCTGGAGATGGTCTTTATCCGCTCTCCGCGCATCAGCAAACTCGGCCCCGGTGTCGAGGTGCTCGCCACACGCGATGGCTTCCCGGTGCTGGTTCGCCAGGGCCGTATCCTGGCTGCTACCTTTCATCCCGAGCTCTCACACGACCGCCGCGTGCATCGCCTCTTCGTCGAATCCGTCGCGACGGCCAGGAAATAACCATCGTGTGGCGTTCAACTGTTCCCCGCTACTCCAGCATCTGCAAATCCAGCGGCGCTTCGAGCAGGTAGCTCCTGCCGCGCATAGCTTCCATGGCGCGCTTGAGGGCCGAGGGCTTGCACGGCTCAACGGTCATCACAAAAGGCAGCGCGTGAGAGGGATAGCCCGGCTTCTGCACGATGGCGCGGATGTTGATGCCCTCTTTGGCCAGCGCCACGGTAATATCGGCGATGATTCCCGGCTTGTCATTGACCATGAAGCGGATGTAATGCGGAACCTCGAACTCAGCGCTCAACCGCGCCTGAACCGCTGGAATCTCGACTCTCTTTGATCCGTGCGCCAGAGAGAGCAAATCGCTAACCACAGCCACCGCGGTGGGATGCCCGCCAGCGCCGTGGCCGCTGAAGACCACATCGCCGCCGTAGCGGCCGGTAAAGATCACCATGTTCTCCGTGCCGCGCGACCAGGCCAGCGGCGAGTGCAGATCCACCAGCATCGGTCCCACGGAAGCTGCGATTTTGCCTTCGGCGCGATCGGCGCGCGCCACCTGGCGGATGGTGCAACCCAGGTCGTGCGCATAGCTGAAGTCCACGGAGGTAATCGAGGTGATGGGCAGGGGCACAATCTCCTCCGGGTCCACATGGACGCGCAGCGCCAGACGCATGAGAATGGCCAGCTTGGAGCGTGCATCAAAGCCGCCCACGTCCTCGGTGGGATCGGCTTCGGCATAGCCCTTGGACTGCGCATTGGCCAGCACCGCGGCATACTCGGCGCCCTCCTGCATTCTGCTCAAAATGAAGTTGCAGGTGCCGTTCAGGATGCCTTCAATGCGCACAATCTGATCGCCGGCCAGCCCTTGTTCCAACCCCGGAATCACGGGGATTCCACCGGCCACCGCGGCGCCGTACTTCAACTGTCCACCGCCTGCCGCCGCCAACCGCTCCAGCTCGACACCATGAAAGGAGATCAGCTTTTTGTTAGCCGTCACCACGCTCTTGCCGGCGTTGAGCGCCTTGCGTACCCACTCTCCGGCCGGATCGATGCCGCCCGCCAACTCCACCACCACGTCCACGTCCGAGGCCAGCACCGCATCGGCCTCCTCGCTCCACTGCACGCTCGCGGGAACCCAGTCCACGCGCCTTTTCGCCAGGCTGCGTGCGTAGATGTGGGTCAACTCAAGCCCCTCAGGCCGGGATTCGACCAGAATCCGCGCCACGGAACTGCCCACCGTCCCAAAGCCAAAAAGAGCGATACGCAGCGGGCGCTGAAGGTTGGATTCGATGCGGGGCTCTCGCGCGGACGCGGCCGAAGTCTTTTGGGACGGTACGGATACATTTTTTTCTGGCACGGGGACTCCTCCTTAAGAGCGGATGCAGCTGGGATAACCCGATCATACCTGAACGAATTCCTGTCAGGAGTTTGCAGATTATTTCCGCGATGAGAATATTATAAGAATCCATGAGCGAAATATTTGAAAAACTCAACCTTACGGATCAACAAGAGATCCTCGTCTTGCATGCGCCCGAGAGCTTTCTGCCGGAACTTGCGCGCATTCCCGTGCTCAACATTCACCACCACATCGAGTCGGTTCCGGTGATCGGCTTCATGCTGGCGTTTGTTACACGCAAAAGCGAGGTGGACGCTCTAGCCAAGGCTGTGGCCGCGCGCACCCCCGGCGATGCAATTGTGTGGTTTGCCTATCCCAAGGGCACATCCAAAAAGTACACGTGCGATTTCAATCGCGACACCGGTTGGGACGCTCTGCAATCTTTGGGATTCGACACCGTGCGCGCCGTCGCCATCGACGAGGATTGGACGGCGCTGCGCTTCCGGCGTGTGGAGTACATCAAGGCGCGTGAAAACAATACGGAGATCGAGCCGGTTGCTGCGCCAAAGATTTCGGCGCCAAAGTTCACTCCACCTGAAAAAGGCCGGGCAAAGCCTCTCCCGCCTTCCCCTCGACGACGTAAGTAAAGGCCGTGGCATTCAGCGGCGGCTCCAGCCCCACGTAGACAGCGCGCGCGCCGTGCTGCCGCGCCCAATGGACAAAGCTGGCCGCCGGATAGACCGATCCCGAAGTGCCGACGACCACCA
>CAWJDN010000234.1:0-4967 GCA_963840985.1 uncultured Acidobacteriaceae bacterium | reverse complement strand
TTGGAAGCCGCCCGCAAGGCTGTGGCATAGGACGGTCAACGCCATGCGCAAGCGCCGCCCCAATTACCGGCTGGTGAAAATCCATCGCAGCTATACGGTGGAAGAGGTTGCGCGCCTGTTCGGTACGCACAAGAATACCGTGCGCGCCTGGGTGAAGGCCGGACTGCCAACCTGCGACGGCAAGCGCCCAATCCTGATTCTTGGCTGCGAGCTGGCCGGGTATCTCAAGGCGCGCCGGTCAAAGAACAAGCGGCCCTGCCAGCCCGGAGAAATCTATTGCGTGCGATGCCGCGCTCCGAAACAGCCCGCCGGAGACATGGCGGAGTACGAGCCGGTTACAGAGAAATTCGGGAACCTGATAGGGATTTGCCCGGACTGTAACGGCATGATCTTCCGGCGCGCCAGCCTAGTGAAGCTTGCTCAGATTCAGGGAAATTTGAACATCACGTTTGTGGAGGCGCGGCGACAAGTAAGTAAGACTGATCCACCCATCGTAAACAGTGACTTCAATCAAGGGTGAGAAACCATGACGAAACACAACCCAGAAAACGAGCGAATCAAGCGCAAATACTTCGCCTATCTCAAGGAAGCCAAGCAGCACAGCGAGCCCACGGTTGACGCCGCTGCAAAGGCGCTGAGCCGGTTTGAAGAGTGCAACCGGTACAGGGACTTCAAGGCGTTCCACCTTGAGCAGGCGATTGCGTTCAAGCGGCATCTTGCGGAGCAAACGGGGCAACGGTCCGGGGAGAAGCTGAGCAAGGCTACTTTGAACGTCACGCTGAAGCAGTTGAAGGCGTTCTTTTTCTGGCTAGCCGGGCAGCCAGGGTACAAGGCGCGCCTTCAGTATTCCGATGCGGACTACTTCAATCTGTCGGAGAAAGATGCGCGCATCGCCACGGCACAGCGCGAACGGAAAGCCCCGACGCTGGAGCAAGTGAAGCATGTAATTCAGACGATGCCGACTGAGACCGAGATCGATCATCGTGACCGCTCTCTGGTGGCTTTCACGCTGCTGACCGGCGCACGTGACTCTGCCATCGCTTCCATGAAGCTGAAGCATGTGGACCTGAAAGAAGGGTGCGTTTATCAAGATGCGCGAGAGGTCAAAACAAAATTCAGCAAAACCTTCACTACCTATTTCTTTCCAGTGGGCGATGAGGTCCGGCAGATTGTGGCGGAATGGGTGCGATTTCTGCGGGAAGAGAAACTGTGGGGTAATGATGATCCGCTGTTTCCAGCAACTCGAATCGTGGTCGGGCAGACGTACCAGTTTGAAGTGGCGGGATTGGAAAGAGCTCACTGGAGTAGTGCCGGGCCTATCCGAACGATCTTTCGTGAGGCGTTTGAAATTGCGGACCTGCCCTATTTCCATCCGCACAGCATTCGGAAGACGCTAGTGAAGCTGGGGTTAGAAATCTGCAATTCCGCCGAAGAGTTCAAGGCATGGAGCCAGAACCTGGGACATGAAAAGGTATTGACGACCTTACTGAATTATGGCTTCGTGGCGAGTGAAAGGCAGGGAGCGATTATCCGGGGTTTGACAATGTCCCGGCTGTCACTACAGCCCAGCGTAGAAGACTTCGCTGAAGCAGTGGTCAGAAAGCTTCATGGTACGGGAGCAGGCGCTCAGGGGACAGCAGACTAACTAGGGCGGCAACAGGTGAATTGCTTGGAGGGACAATTCATTTATGCCGCAGAACTACGGAAGGGCAATACCTTGCCGCCCCGTTGCGTGCGCTCCAGAAAGTCCGCCCAGTCCTGCATCATCTTAGCGCGGGGCTCCAGGTAGAGCGCGTGATTGTAGGCGGCGCTTACGGCGTTGCGTGGGGCGTGTGCAAGCTGTAATTCGATATGCTCATGCGTATAGCCCTGCTCATGCAGGATGGTGGATGCCAGACCGCGAAAACCATGGCCGGTCATGCGGCCCTTGTAGCCCATGCGCTCAAGGGCTTTCAGGATGGTGTTATTGCTCATAGGCTTCTTCGCGTTGCGGTCGCCGGGAAATAGCCATCCATTCTCGCCGGTGAGCGTTCGCAGCGTGTCCAACACATCCAATGTCTGTTTGATCAGGGGAACGATGTGCGGAGTCCGCATCTTCATGCGCTCGGCGGGAATGTTCCAGCGGGCAGCATCGAAGTCAAATTCTGCCCACTTGGCTCCGATCAGTTCGCTGGTGCGCACAAACGTGAGCGCCATCAACTTTAAGGCCAGTCGTGTCACGTGTGTTCCCTGGTAGACCTCCATTGTCCTGAGCAGAGCTGGTAGCTCTCTGGTATCCACACGGGCATAGTTCACCTTGCGTGAGGACTTGAGGATATTGCTGGGACGAATTTCAGTAGCGGGGTTGCGTTTGGCATATCCGTGGGCAATCGCAAAGCGAAATACTTGCCCGGTTGACTCCAAGGCGCGCTTGGCAATATCCCGCGCGCCGCGCTGCTCAATTGCTTTGGTCATGGCCACCAGTTCCGGCGCTTCGATTTCCGCTATGGGACGCGCCCCAAGACAGGGCAGAATATCGGCCTCTATGCGCCGCTTCACATAGTCCACGTGGCGCGGACTTTTCCCATCCTGCCAGTGCTCCAACCAGAGATGAGCCATGCTTTGAAAGGAGTTCTCCGACGATGCCTTTGCGGCTTTGCGTTCCGCCATCGGGTCTACGCCTGTTGCCAACAGCTTGCGCGCCTCAGCGTGGCGCTCTCTGGCCAGAGATAGCGGCACATCGGGATACTTGCCAAATGTCATGAGCTTGGCCCGCCCTTCATGACGATAGGTCCAGCGCCAAACCTTCCCTCCGGAAGGTGTGACCCACAGGAACAGCCCTCTGCCATCACTGATCTTATGGGGCTTTGTGTCCGGCTTGATTCGCTTAATCTGGGTGTCTGTCAGCCTCATGGAAACCACCTCCAGGCAATGTACCCACAGCTTGCGTGGGATGTACCCGCAAATATACCCACACTTAGGGTTGGCTTCCATAGTAGCTAGATAGGTAGAGAAAAGCAATAAGTTATTTGTTTTCAGTGGATATTTGCTTTGGATTGGACTTGGTAGGATGTTATAAAACAACTAAATGGCGGAGAGGGAGGGATTCGAACCCCCGATACCCTTACGAGTATGCCTGATTTCGAGTCAGGTGCATTCAACCGGGCTCTGCCACCTCTCCGTGAGTGGTTCTTCTTATTGAATTTAGCATAATCGGACATCGAGCTTACTTTGTCGGATCGGTGACGCGGCCCATGAACAGAATGCCGCCCGAGTGATTATCGCGGATCAGGAAGACGAAGGGGTGGTCGGCACGGAAAACAGGTGGCGGCGGTGGCTGAAATCTCGGCGGCATCGCCAGCGCTCCGTGCATAACCACTGCCGTCGCCGCCGCTGCTTCGGTTCCCTTCTCATTGACATCGATATAAGCCTTATGGATGACCGCGGAAATATACAATTCGCGCTTGCCGGTCATTCCTGAAAAATCGGCGGCGTTCGGATCAAACGCTCGCGGCATCCCCATCGCACCAAGTGTGTCTTGAAGACTCAATTGCCGCGTCATCTGGAACTTAGGCAGCGTCAAGATCACTTCGGGAACCGGCCGCAACTGATCAAGCCATTGCTTCATGTTGGACGCCGTCAGCGACTTTTCCAAAGCAGGCAGACCGCCGATATCTTTAGGCAGGAAGATGATCATGGACAAGTCCCCGCTCTTATACGGGATTTCCAGGGCCTGAAATGTTCCGCCATCGAAATAATCGAAACCTTCCGTAAGGTGCATCAGGGGCGCTTTCACATTCCGCGCAGGGGATAGATGGAAGTCGTCATCCTCTGTCCACGCCTTGGGGAATGGCGTCAGCCAGTCACCCTTGAAGTAGATGGCGTTGGTCAGCACCATCTTTGTCAGCGAGTTGAGCACTCCCGGCTGGAGCAGGTCTTTGATCTTGTTTTCGGTTTTCTTCTCGATCCATTGGTTGATGGTCAGCCGCGCTTCTTCCGTTGCACCTTTGAAATCCACCTGATTGAATCCCGCGCCGTAATCGCGTTTGTTGAGTTTGAGAAAATCGTCGAGAAACACATAATCCCGTTGCGCCCAAAGAGCGTTGGCGGCGCGAAGCTGGTATCCGTTGTGCGCGGCGTTGAGATTGCTCAGCAGTGCGCCCATCGCCGGATGCAGCCGCTCCGGCGGCAGCGTGAAATGCAGCGTTTTCGCCATCTCCGCAGCAGTGTCGCCGCGCGCCCCGGCATAAGTCATGGCCAGAGCGGTAGAAATGCTCTCGGGCGAGAAGAAGAGATTGCCGTCTTGCGAACGCAACTGTCCGTAGAGCGCCACGGCGAAGGCGTTGTTGCCATCGACGACAGCCTTCTGGTCGGCCGTATTGGATTGCGGCGTCTGCGCCACCAGTCCCGCCAGCGGCAGAACAAGGCAAGCGAGGAGCAAAGAGAGAAAGCGTCTCATGGGTTTCTCCTTCAAGTCAGCCCGGGAACACGACAGCAATTGTACCTCTATATGGCGAGGTCCAGCCGCAGCTGGGGCGGAAGATCGGCTTTGCCGTCATAGAGGAGCGAGGCAATGTCATACTGCAGCGCGCCTTTGCGGCCGCCCTGGTAGTCCAGAAAATACGGCTTCCCGTCGCGCAGCATCACATTGCGCGATTGAAAATCCCGATAGAGAAAGTAATCGTGGTCTGGCGCCCAGCAAGAACTTGGTCAAGCGGGTGAAATCCTCTTCCAGGGCCTGCTCGTTGAAGGGCACGCCGGCCAGCCGCAGAAAATAATATTTGAAATAATTCAGATCCCAGGAGATGGACTGGCGGTCGAAGCTCGAGCGCGGGTAGCAGACCTTGTAATTCAAGTCGCGGCCGGCCTCGATCTGAAAACGCGGCAGCTCGGCCACCACCTTGCGATAGGCCTCTATCGCCTCTGGGCAATCACATCGCCGATGCGGTGGCTCCACGAGAAAATCGAAGAGCGTGGTAGCAATATCA
>CAWJDN010000233.1:0-10138 GCA_963840985.1 uncultured Acidobacteriaceae bacterium | reverse complement strand
TGGAACGGCGAGGAGGCGGTCCGGCAGGGCCTCGCCGACCACCTGGGCAGCGTCGACTACGTGGCGCGCGAGGTCGTGAAGGCCGAGGACGTGGTCGACTACACGCCCGCGCGAGAACGTCGCCGAGCGGCTGGCCTAAGCGCTTCGGCACTCCCCCTCGGCCGGCGGCGTGGTGTCGGCGCTGCGCTCGATCGGGCCATTGCGCTGAAGGTGCGTCCCGGCTCCCGGAAGGCGCCGATAGAATCGCGCCTCCCGTGAACGACCGCCTCGCCGTCCTCCCGCAGGAGT
Source organism: uncultured Acidobacteriaceae bacterium (assembly GCA_963840985.1). Taxonomy (GTDB): domain Bacteria; phylum Acidobacteriota; class Terriglobia; order Terriglobales; family Acidobacteriaceae; genus Telmatobacter. Next base: position 9,850 of record CAWJDN010000233.1, on the reverse strand, counting down.
ACATCCTCCCGAAGCAGGCGCTCACCGCTTTCGCCGGCTTCGTCGCGCGCGCGCGCCGGGGCCTTGACGGCGGCGATCATCCGCCGCCTTCGTCGCCCGTTACGGGGTGGAGATGAGGAGGCGGCCACGCCCGACCCGGCGGATTACCGAGCTTCAACGAATTTTTCACGCGGCCGCTGCGTCCGGCGCCCGCCCGCTCGCCGAGCAGGGCTGTCTGCCCGGTGGACGGCGCGATCAGCCAGTTCGGCGCCATCGACGGCGAGCAGCATCTTGCAGGCCAAGGGGCACGACTACAGCGTGAGCGCGCTCGTCGGCGGCGACGCACGGGCTCGCGGAGCGCTTCGCTGGGGGCTGGTTCGCGACCCTCTACCTGAGCCCGAAGGACTACCACCGCATCCACATGCCTTGCGCCGGGCGGCTTGCTGCGCATGATCCACGTGCCGGGCGCGCTCTTCTCGGTCAACCCGACGACGGCGCGCGGCGTGCCCGGGCTGTTCGCGCGCAACGAGCGCGTCGTCTGCGTCTTCGAGGGCGAGCGCGGCCCGTTGTTGGGCGCTCGTGCTGGTGTGGTCGGCGCCACCATCGTCGGCAGCATGGCGACAGTCTGGCACGGCGCGCGGGCGGCAGTTTGCATCTCGGTAATGGAAGTGATGATGCGCATCGGTTAATCAGTAAGTTTCTTTCGATTGGAGTTGACTACCGGCTGCGTTTGATCGGCTCGCGCTGCAAAAGCTCCGCGCCGGCCTCACCGGGAAGGTGATAGCTCTCGGCATCAGTGGGGTATGCGCCGCCGCGAACATCGCTCGCATAATGCTGGACAGCTTCGGCAAAGAGCGCAGACGCGTCGGCATAGCGGCGGACAAACTTGGCCGGAGTCGTGCCGGTGAGATTAACGAGATCGTGGAAGACGAGAATCTGCCCGTTGCACTCCGGGCCCGCGCCGATGCCGATGGTGGGAATGGCGAGCGCGGCGGTGATCTGGCCGCCTACTTCGCGCGGTACGCACTCCAGCACGATGGCGATGGCGCCGGCGGCCTCCAGTGCCTGCGCGTCCGCGATCAGGCTGTCGATGGCGGCCGCGGTTTTACCCTGCACGCGGTAGCCCAGGCGATGCACCGATTGCGGCGTGAGTCCGATGTGGCCGACCACGGCAATCTCCGCCTGCGTGAGCGCGGAGACGAGAGCCGCGCGGTTGCGTCCGCCTTCAATCTTCACCGCTTCCGCACCGGCCTCCTTGATGAACCGGGTCGCGTTGCTGATGGCCTCCTCAGTGGAGGAGTGATAGGAGCCGAAGGGCATGTCGGCCACCAGCAATGCGCGGCGCACCCCGCGGCGTACTGCGTGCGTGTGGTGCAGCATCTCCTCCATGGTGACGGGCAGTGTACTCTCGTAGCCCAGCACCGCCATGCCCAGCGAGTCGCCGACAAGAATCACGTCGATCCCGGCCTGGTCGACAAGCCGCGCAGTGGGATAGTCGTAGGCGGTGAGCGCAGTGATAGGTTGGCGGGCTTGCTTTCTGTCGAGAAGGGTTTGCGCGGTAACTTTCGGCGCGGCGGTAGAAGCTTCCCGGGCGGGAAGTTGGATAAGACTCATATCATTCTCCAGTGCAGCTCCGCAAGCAGCGCGGATGCTACCTGATTCGTACAGTTCAAGTATACGCCTTACGCAAAAGAGGCTCCAACCACCAGCCTGATCGAAGCCCCTTTCGTCTTTCCTGCTCTTACTTGGCCTTGGGCCCAGCCGCGCGAATCGCCTCCGAAGCGTCGAACTGCTTGAAGTTATCCTCGAAGCGCGTCGCCAGCTCAGCAGCCGTCTTGTCGTATGCCGCCTTGTCGGCCCACGAGTTGCGCGGATTCAAAATCTCCGCCGGAACATCGGGACAGCTCACCGGAATGCTCAGCCCAAAGGCCGGCTCGGTTTTGAACTCCACCTTGCTCAGCCTGCCGTCCAGCGCCGCATTCACCAGCGCACGCGTAATCTTCAGGCTCATGCGCTTGCCCACGCCGAACTTCCCGCCGCTCCACCCCGTGTTCACCAGCCAGCACGAAGCCTTATGCTGCGTCAGCCGCTTGCCCAGCATCTCCGCATAAACCCGCGGCGCCAGCGGCAAAAATGGCGCGCCAAAGCAAGCCGAGAACTCCGGCTGTGGGTCCTTGACGCCTGTCTCAGTCCCCGCCAGCTTCGCCGTGTACCCCGACAAAAAGTGGTACATCGCCTGCTCCGGCGTCAGCAGCGAAATCGGCGGCAGCACGCCAAATGCATCCGCCGCAAGGAACATCACGTTCTTCGGATGTCCGCCCACTCCCGGAATCACCGCGTTCTCAATGAAGTCCACCGGATAAGCCGCGCGCGTATTCTCCGTCAAATGAATGTCGAAGTAATCCGGCTTCCGATCCGCGTCCAGAATCACATTTTCCAGCACGCTCCCAAAGCGAATCGCCCGAAAAATCTGCGGCTCAAACTCCTCGGTCAGGTTCACGCACTTGGCATAGCAGCCGCCCTCAAAGTTGAAAATTCCCGTCGGTCCCCATCCATGCTCGTCGTCGCCGATCAGCCGCCGCGCCGGGTCCGCCGACAGCGTCGTCTTGCCCGTACCCGAGAGCCCGAAGAACAGCGCCGTCACCCCATCCGCGCCCACATTCGCCGAGCAGTGCATGGGCAACACATCCTTATTCGGCACAATAAAATTCATCACACCGAAGATCGACTTCTTGATCTCCCCGGCGTACTTCGTCCCGCCAATCAAAATAATCTTGCGGGTAAAATCCGCCATGATGAACGCTGTCGAATTCGTTCCATCCCGCTCTGGCACCGCCTCAAACTCCGGCGCGGCCACCACTATAAACTCCGGCACATGAGTCGCCAGCGCCGACGCCTCGAGCCGTACAAACAGATCCCGCACAAACAGCGCGTGCCACGCATACTCGCTGATCACCCTGATCGGCAGCCGGTAAGCCGCATCCGCGCCGCAATACATATCCTGTACAAAAAGCTCGCGCCCCTTCAGGTGCTCCACCACCCGCTCCAGCAGCGCCCCAAACTTCTCCGGCGCAAACGGCTTATTCACCTTGCCCCAGTCCACGCAGCCGTGCGTCACCGCGTCGTCCACGGTGAACTTGTCCTTGGGACTGCGCCCCGTCCGCGCTCCGGTCACAGCCACCAGCGCGCCATTGGCCGCCAGGTGGCCCTCGCCCCTAACCAGCGCCGTTTCAACTAGTTGAGCCATAGGCAGGTTGGCATGAACCGACTTCCCCGCCGCCAGCGCCTTCACTTGCTCCACTTCACTCACCAACTCCACTCCAGACAGATGTGCCATCGCAGAACTCCCTCCGCACCAAAAAGGCTTAAAAATAACCGATAATCCATTGTGCCATCTGGACCGCATTGTGGGAAGGGGCCCTCTGTCGGATCAGAGGTCAGGGGCCAGTGTCAGTGGTCAGGGAATAGGGTGTAGGAATGATTGTTCTCACACTTCTAACAAAGAACGTGGAAAGGATTGCGACCCACGCTTTATGGTTTGGTCATAAGTGGTTCACCCCCAGAGAGCACATTCCATGGAGAAATGAATTCACATTTGCAACGCGCATAAAGATTTGGAGATACGGCTGAAATCCATCGTTTGCCAGGATCGTATTGAATAGATAGGAAAAGAACAACTTGTAATGTGGTTGTAATCATAGAAACCAAAAGAGATAAATGGCATGTAGGATGCCCCGGACCCTAAAACAGAGTTCGTGCGCAAAAAAAAGCTGCGCGTTGTTATTAATATGATGTATTATTCGTCGCGGCAGTCAGAAATAGGGCTGCCAGGCTGCCAGCCTCACCCTCCCGAGGTAGCCCCAAGCTCAGGCCGCCCGCAGGAAAGAAGGAAGACCAGTTCGATCACCGGATGACGCTGGAGGCGCTTGATGTGCGTCTACAGGGAGTCGTGCGCGCCTTTTGGCTTCATCCCTCCACCTACATCCCACCAAAGAGGAGGTTGATCATGAAAATCCGATGGGTAAGTATCGTTGCAACCACAATCCTGCTGGCATCTGCAATGGCCAGCTCGCAAACCACCGACAGCATCAACTTTAATACCACTTACCAAACCATCCGTGGATTCGGCACCTCGACGGCCTGGCAGCCGGTGCTGAACTCGACGCAGGCCAACAACCTGTTTGGCGTCGGTGCGGGCGAGGTCGGCTTCACCATCCTGCGCTCGCGCATCGATCCCAGTTCCACCACCGGCGGCTCCAACTGGGCTACCGAACTGCAAAATGCGCAACAGGCGCAGTCCATCAATTCACAGGTCATCGTCTTCGCCACCCCGTGGACCCCGCCGGCGGCCTGGAAGAGCAATGGCAGCACTATCGGCGGCACGCTCAACACCAGCGACTATGGCGCCTTCGCCAACTATCTGAATGAGTTCGTCGCATACGAGAAGGCTGGCGGAGTGAATCTCTACGCCATCTCCGTGCAGAACGAGCCGGACTTTCTCCCTGGAACCTACGAGTCCTGTTCGTACAGCGGCGCGCAGATGGATGCCTTCATAGCTCAGGAAGGCGGCACGATAACCACCAAACTAATGATGCCGGAGTCGGATAGCTTCAATCTGAATGAGTCCGATCCAACGCTGAACGATTCCAATGCGGTGGGCCACGTTTCGATCGTGGCCGGTCACACGTATGGAGTGGCGCCGTTCTACTACACCAACGCCAAGAACAAGGGCAAGGATGTGTGGATGACCGAAACCACCTATAACGCCTGCGAATGGAGCCTCCCAGCCTTCCATCAGCGATGCCATCGCGGCAGCCGAGCTCTATCACCAGTCCATGGCCGTGGCGCAATACAACGCCTATGTCTATTGGTGGACGCCGTTGTTGCTGAACGGAAACAGCCCGAATTTGGATGCCTATGCCCTGGGCCAGTACTCGAAGTTCGTGAGACCGGGCTACGTGATGACCGGAGCCAACAACAACCCCACCAGCGGCGTCTACGTCACATCATTACAAGGGCAATAACAACTATGTGATCGTGGCCGTTAACGCCAATGGCGGCTCCTCAAGCATCGACTTCAACATCTCGGGCGCGACTTTGACCTCGATGACGCCCTACCAGACCTCGGCTTCGTACCAGTTGACGCAACTGGGCGCGGTCGGCGTATCGAACAACAGCTTTACCTACACGCTTCCGGGGCAGAGCATCACGACCTTCGTGGGAGCGAGCTCCACTTGCTCGCCCACCGCGATAACGCCGTATATCTCGGTGAGCGGGACCTGGACGGAGGAATCCAGCGCGAATGTAACTTCCACCACCACGGCGGTCGACCTCGGCCCGCAGCCTACCAGCGGCGGATCGTGGAGCTGGAGCGGACCCAACGGCTTCACCTCGACCGCTCGCGAGATCGACAACATCGCGCTGAGCGCGGGCAGCAACGTGTATACGGCCACTTACACCAACAGTTGCGGAGCCAAGAGCACACAGGTGTTCACTATTACCGCACCCGGGGCCTCCGGTTCGCCGATCGATATCGATGCGGGCGGCGCTGTGTCGGGCTCATGGGTCGCGGACGAAGACTTCAGTGGAGGCACTGCGTACACCTACACCAACTCCGTCTCCACTTCCTTGCTGACCGGGACCGTGCCCCCGCAGACCGTACTGCAAAGCCAGCGCTACGGCAGCGGCAGCTCATTCACGTACACCATTCCCGGATACACATCGGGCTCTTCGCACACTGTCACGCTGTACTTTGTGGAGAACTACGTGACAGGAAGCGGTGATCGCGAGTTCAACGTGCTCATCAATGGCACACAGGTGCTCACCAACTTCGACGTGTACGCGGCGGCGGGAGGCCAGTTCAAAGCCATCCAAAAATCCTTCTCTACCACAGCCAACAGCAGCGGGCAGATCGTGATTGAGTTCAGCCCCGGAGCGATTCAGAACCCGATGGTCACCGCCATCGCGATCCAATGACGGTCTGACCACACCTCGCGGAATTCGTCCCGGCACCCCATCCTTGTCACAGTCTCATCGTGACAAGGATGGGAAACGGAGCAACCGGCGCAGCGTCTGCGAGCCGGTGCTTCAATCCAACGGGTACTATGAGTTCATCGATCGCCACAGCGGACTTTGCCTCAACTTCCTATCAACATCCAACGGCCAGCAATTGCAGATCAATACATGCAATGGCTCATGCAGCGAGATGTTTAAGCTGAACGAGCTCTAATCCACCTTCAGCGGCTTCATGCTGCCGCCTTCGGCAACCTCGCTTTTGGTTGCTGAGGGCGGCAGCTGCGCCAACGTCACGGTGAGCAAACACTCCGGCCAAAGTTGGGAGAACATTCCCGCCGGCGGAAGCTACTCCGGATTCGGCTTCAACGGCAACTGGAACGGAACCACCAACGCAATACCCACAAACTTTGCGCTCAACGGAACGGCCTGCACCATCAACTAGCAAGTGAACGCAACAGATAAGCGGTGGTTTCCATGTGGCCTGGGAGCATGAATCTGGCCACGTAGCTTCAACACGCCGTTTGACTTTCAAAAAGGATACGGGCTGGCAGGTTTCAATCCCAACCTGCCAACCCATATCCTTCAAATCCCTATTCCCTACTCCATATTCGCTATCCCGAAACCAGCGTGGGCATGGAGCCCTGTGCCTTGGCTTCGGCGACCACAAGCTCCAGATGGGCAAGGACTTCGTCCACGGTCATGGTGTAGATTTCGCGCCGCGAGTCGAAGCCTTCTTCAATTAACTGCCTCAGAAAACGGCCTGCGATCTGGGCGGCAAGCTGGTCGGTGATCACCTTTCCAGTCAACGACTTATGACGCCCCCAAGCCTCCAGCGGCAGGGCAATCCACATCGCCCTTCCATTCACTTCGAATCGCACATCGACGGCGTCGGCATGGCGCGTGGCGATGGCCACCAGCGTGCCCTTCCAGCGGCAAACAAGCTCTTCGCCGCTCCAGCGATCCTTCACGCTAAACGCTTCATACATAAGAGCATCCTACCGCCCAGCCCAACCTGCCGCAAGCGCCGGTGGACGCTCAGCTTCACGCGCTGATAGACTGAGGTGGTTGCAACTAAAGGAAGAAGAGACCGTGGATACAAGAACCCGTCATTCCCTGAAACAAGATCGTTTTGCCAAGGCCACCGCCAGCAGCATGAACTGGGTGAGCGGCCATCGTTCCGGCGTGGTGCGCTGGATTATCGTCGCAGTTGTGGTTGTTCTGGCTGTCGCAACCGCAATGATCTATTGGGGTTGGAACTCGTCCAAGGCGGACGTTGCCCTGGACGCGGCTCTGGACACCTACACCGCGCCTCTGTTGCCGCCCGGCGCTCCACCCATGAGCGGAACGTACGCGACGACAGGCGATCGCGCGAAGGCCGCCAACCTGCAGTTTGTTGCGGTCGCCCGGCAGTATGGATGGATGCCGGAGGGCGCCAAGGCTCACTACTTTGCCGGCGTCACCTATGAGGAATTGGGCAACAACGCGTCGGCCGAGACGGAGTTGAAAGCTGCGGCGAACTCGTGGGATCGAAATCTGGCGAACCTGGCCAAGCTGGCCCTGGCCGGCCTTTATCACAAGATGGACCGCGACCCTGAGGCGGTTAACATTTACAACGCGCTGGCCTCGAAGCCGTCGGAGACGGTGCCAGCCGCCGTGGCGCAGCTTGATCTGGCCGACATGTATGCCGAGGAGGGCAAGACTGATCAGGCGCGTAAGCTGTGGGCCACTGTCAAAGACGCCGACAAGGACGGCTTGGCCGGATCGATTGCGTCGCAAAAGCTGGGCGGCAAGCAGTAGGGCAAGCAGATTGACGAATAAGGCTCGCGGAGCGAAGGCTTCGCGGGCCGTTTTCATTTTGGCCGGGCGCGGGGATGAAGCGGCGCGGATTGCGAGCATTTTGCCGGCCCGGTGCGTCTGTGGACTATGAGCGCCGGCCAGGCAGTATTCTCAGGTTGGATGGAGATTGCAGACAAGGCTATGTACGAAGAGGCCCGCCGGCGCGCGGAGGAGGCTGCGGTTGCGGGTCTGGTGAGCCAGTACGCCGGAACGCTCTACCGGGTGGCTTACTCGGTGTTGCGCAACGCGGCCGACGCTGAAGATGCGGTGCAGGAGGCGTTTGTGCGCGTGCTGCGCCACCGCGAAACGCTGGCAGAGGTGCGTGACCAGCGGGTGTGGCTGATTCGCATTGTGTGGAATGTGGTGCTGGATCGCAAGCGCCGCATGAAGACGCGTCCGGAGACAGACGACGTGGCCGAGCTGGCGCGCGTGCTGCCCGCGACGGGACTGAGCGCCGAGGAGCGCGTTGTGGCCGCCCAACATCACGCCCGCGTGCTGGCTTGCGTGGAGCAGTTGCCCACCAAGGAGCGCCAGGTGTTGATGCTCTCGGCCTTCGAGGAGCTGAACAGCGTGGAGATTGCCGTCGTACTGGGAGTGAGCGAGTCAAGCGTGCGATCAAGATTGTTTCGCGCGCGTAACCTGATGGCCGGATTGCTGGGCCATGCGAGGAATCCAGGCAGGAGTTACCAATGAAGCAACAAACGCGCCCAAAACCGCGCCAAAGAACTTCTGCATATACATGTAGGTTTTTTGCGAAAAATTGGGTTATTTGGGAAGCGGAAATCAGGGACCATGGGCGAAGGAATAGGGAATAGGGAATAGGGATTAGGGATTTGGGACTAGCTGCCTGGTTGAGCAGGCAGCTAAGGAGTTTGAGATGAATTCCTCGATACAGGAGCCATTTGACGGAAGTTCCGAAAACTATGATGAGACGCTGCGGCTGATTGCCCGTCTCTCCGCGCCCGAGGGGCTGGAGGAGCGTGTGCAGGCGGGATTGCGCGAGGCGACGAATACAGCTTCGCAAAAGGCGCGGATTTTGCGCTGGCCAGGGGCGCTGCGGCTGGAGAATGCCCCGTTGCAAAATCTAACTTGGATGCAGAATCTTGCGCGCGCGGCGGCGGCAGCGGCGATTGTAGCGGTGGTGGTCGGCGGCGGCTGGGGGATTTCCTCGCGCTTCCAGCCAATTCAGCCGTCCAGCGCAATCGCGGTTCCTCCACACGTTTCTTCGCAAGGCGGCTTTTCCAGCGCCGGAGCCATGCGCACGCCGCAGACGCTCAACGGGCCAATCGTCGAACATCCGATGGTGGTGCATCCAGCAGCGATTGCGCCTGAGACGGCCAAGCCTGCCGCAAAGACACCGGTCCAGCATGGCAAGCCGACGGTTGCGAAGAAGGGCGTCGCTCTGCCGACTCCTCCGGCATCGCCCCAAAATCGACCTGAAACGACTCTGCCTTAAGCACTCGACACCACACACTAAATACTAAGGCGGGGCTATTGCAGTATGTACACATTGTGCATATAATGAGGCGAGCATGAACTGCGACTGGGATCCACGCAAGGATGAGTCAAATTTCAGAAAGCATGGGGTTCGCTTTGCTGAGGCGGAGCCGGTCTTCGAGGACTATTTTGCAATTACGAACATGGACGATGAATCGGACCCGCATGAATTGCGGTATGTCTCGATTGGAATGGGCGTGAAGGGGAGGGTTTTAGTGGTGGTTTACTGCTATCGCGGCAGCAAGATTCGCATCCTTTCCGCACGCCCGGCAGAGGCGCATGAGCACAGGCAATACGAGGAGCACAGATGAAGCAGAGTTACGATTTCAGTAAAGGCAAGCGAGGCCGGATTGCCCCCCCGGAGCCGGAGCCGCGCGGCAAGACGCGCATTACGATTCGCCTGGATGAGGATTTGGTGGATCACTTCCTGAAAGAGTCCGGTGCCTCTGGCGGAGCAACTGGATACCAGACGCTCATCAACGAAGCCCTGCGTCAGCACGTGGAAGGCAAAGCGCCGAAGTTG
>CAWJDN010000232.1:0-3449 GCA_963840985.1 uncultured Acidobacteriaceae bacterium | reverse complement strand
CACTCAGCGTCTCCGCGTCCCCGCCCGCGCCAAGGCCATCACGCGCATCCTCATCTTGGGCAAACCCACCGAAGTCCAGGTCAACGACGGCACCGTCCCCGAAACCCAGGCCAGCGTCCACATCACCAAATTCGAAGACCCCGCACAAGCCCCGCCCGGCTCCAGTCAATCCAACCCACCGCAGCGGTAAGGTGGGTATTCCACGATTGACCATCCGAAAAATGAATCTGTGCCCCATCCATCGCGCACTTTGCGATTAGGGGTCCCCAACGATAGGTCTTCGTCGTTGGGGTGATGAGATGGGCGGGATAGCATGCTTGTCATCCTGAGCGAGTGTAGCGAGTCGAAGGACCTGCATTTGCTTTTCTTGTTTTGTATCAGGACATGGCTTGACCGCTTGCGGAAAAACTCATTCAAAAGTGAGAAGCGTCAGGGCACGGCTTCAGTCGTGCCGAAAACAGCCACAATATGAACAGGGCTTTAGCCCCTGAGGGAAGTTTTTTCCGGAGGGAGGCGAGGGTTTCAACCCCCACTTAAACCCATCCAACCGTTTTTAGAAATCAATCCACGCGACGAAGTCGTGTTTAAACCTGTATATATCTGTCAGCGTGGGAATAATTGGAACTGCTTGATTGCGATCTTCGGACCTACGAGCGCATGTTCAACGTCTGGAAGCATCATTACAGTAATCTCGTCGAATCTGTGCATCTTTGCAATTGCTGGAACAGTGAAACGAAGCGTCTCGAAGACAGACCCCGACTTGATCGAGAAGTGCTCTGGTTCTGTCGATACAATCGATTGCTGGCCTAGATAGAGAGCCGAATTTTGGGGTGATGCGGAATTTGTTAACAAAACCGCCAACGCAATGACGCCTATTCTGTTATCACGATTTTCGATTTCAACCTGAATCTCCCGACAGCGCGCGATGGGGATTGCCACTCCAAGAGTCTGATGAGCATCCATGATGAGGGGCGTGGAATTGATCGATTCTATCTCATAGCCGAGTGGTGTGCCGTTTGCCTGGTGTGCTGTCGGCCCAGGAATCTTATTGGGCGGTTGCACATACCAGTACTGCCCGTTGAAGGGAATAATAAGTGGCTGCGTAGTTCCCGGGGGGAGAAGTGATATTTCCGGGAGTGGCGGGACGATCTGCTTCTTCTCAGGGACCGGCCAAAGGATCAAACTTTCATAGCCGCCGAGGCCATACGCGGAGGATTGGGAATCTGTCTTTCGATGCGTATGCTCACTTGCAGTTTCATTGCTTGCAGCCAGCGCAGCCTTCATTTCATCCACGCGATTGCGATGCGCCTCCCCGTCGAGCAATGCCCATACGGTCACCAGTACAGCCGGAATGGCGACGCACGCAAGACGCAAAGCAGCTCGCCTGTATTCACGTTTTCTGTCGAGGTCGTGATTTGGCGCGAATGCATGCTTCCAGACAAATAGAAATGCGCACAGAGCGAAGAGCGCAGCGGCAGTGAGATTCAACCGAATCGCCAGCGCAAATCCCCCTGCATAGAGAAGGAACGTAATTACATAGCCATCCGCCTCCCGGGGAGCACGATACAGTGATTGAGAAAACAGTTCGGCCTCTTCCGATTCGTAGCTGGCAAAATAGGGTTCTGCCTGAGCAAAGATCGAGAAAGTTGCATTGCGAAGTCCGGCTGCAAGAAAGACCGCGCCGATGGCGGCAATGATAGCAGTGACGGGGGATAACTGATCCGAAAACAATGCTATGGATGGAACCCATATCCATCCGGATGCACAAACGAGTGCAAAAAGCGGGAATGGAATAGGAGAGTGTTCGTGAAATAGGCTTGAAGGATTCTTCCAATAGAACCAGCTTCCCCCCACGCCCGCGATCACGCCGATGACTATGAGGAGGATGGCCCGCATGAAGTAAGCCGATAACATGGGTGAGTGCAATTCAGGCAAACGGCCAAGGAGGATACCGGCCAGCATTGCATTAACTAGTCCGACGACTACCATGAACCCGAAGAACCGCTTGATGTTGTATGGATCCTGTGTCAATGCACATTGGAGTGAATCGAATTGAGTTGAATATTCGACCGGAGGCGAGTCTTCCACTAGCAATTGGGGCATGCGTATCGGCCGTGGGGCTGCACTCCAAAGCGCACAGAGCAACGCGATGAAGTATGGCATGCGCATCACATCCGCCAATCTTCCCAAGTCAGCAATCTGGCTCAAGGGTGTAGTCGCAAGTGTTGCGTTCGGAAAAAAGGTATACCAATACAAGTTGCCCCAGAGAAAGGTGGCTCCGTAGATTGGCATGAAGATGAGCGAGGCCACGATAAATGGGCGCCGGAGAATCTTGCCACGAATGATTTCTCTGAAATTGCCGGAGAAGAGGATAAAAGCAAATATGCCAGTCCATAGAAAGATCGAATTAAGAAGCAGCCATCCTGCGCCCGCTGGCAGAAATGAGATTGGACCAAAATATGGCCAGATACTGTCAAAGATTGGGGCGCTTTCAATCCCGTCAATGAACACTTTCCACGCCGGCGCCATCATGGACCAGAGAAGCGCAAATACGAATAATGGAATGCGCGCACGAAGACTCTCTGACCACGAAACCGCACAGGCCGTGAACACCTGACGCCAGTACCAGCCGTCTGAAAGGCCAGAAGAGTAGCCTTCGAGGAGGTCGCCTGCCAACGCTTCATTGCAATCGCCAGCAGCGCAGTGTTCAAGCATCCAAGTTGCAATCGACGGAGGTTCTGTCCGTTTCATGTACGCTCCTATATCAGTTCCAATTTCGATTCAGGAAGAACCTGCCACATCCTGGTCAGAACTCGGCGCGTCTCGTGAACCTGTCGCAGTCCTTCTTTTGTGATTCGAAAGTATCGTTTGGATTTTCCTCCTCGCTGCGGAGTTGGATCACCAAGGTCGGAAACGACTAGGCCCTTGGTCTCCAGACGCTCCAGCGCCGCATAAACGCTGCCTATCGAAACACTCCGGCCACGATTCCCTTCCAGTTCACGCGATATGGGCATACCGTAAGCTTCCTCGCCAAGATGAATCACTGCGAGAAGGAGCATCAGCTCAAATTCTCCGAGATAGCTTCGATTTTTCATTAATTCCATAATAGCGAAGAAATACTACAAGCGCAACGAAATTAACGTCAGATGTCACAAAATTCACAATGATCTCGTCAAGGAACGATCAGTCCAAATAAGTCGCCATGTCGGAAGTGTTTGCCGGGCAACCCAGAGCCTGTCTCGCCGCTCTGCCGAAGGCATCCGCTTGGACGGTTACTCCCCATATCGCAGGTGGTTTTCGCCTGATCTTCCCTTGCAGTTCGTTTTCCACTTTGTACCCGATTTTGCCAGATATAGGTGTACGTCGAAGCATACCTTTCGCGCACTTCTAAGCCCCAAAATCGGCAAAAAAGTGGGCCTCCAGCGTCACTCGCCCTTTTTCTCGTTGCG
>CAWJDN010000231.1:0-46181 GCA_963840985.1 uncultured Acidobacteriaceae bacterium | reverse complement strand
TGCCGTTCAATTGTGGAAGCGCACGGGGGACGATTGTGGGCGAGCGCCAACGCGTCGGGGGGCGCAGTCTTCCAATTCACGCTGCCCGTCCAGATGGACATCGCGTGATTGCGACCGTCGCGGGTCTTGCCAGCTCCACTGACCTGCAAAAGGCCAGTCTCGCGCGTCGTTCGCGTCCCGCCGACGACGCTGACGGCCTACACCAAAGTGAGGCGCGCCCCGTCCCAAGCGACCATCAGGGGTTCCATACGGTCAATTTGCATCGAGCGGGGACCGCGTAAACTAATGGCGTCTACGCGCAATGTCAGTGTCGCGGCGCTGGCGGCGTTCACCATCACGAATGTGACGCCGACCGCCGGGCAAACAAACGTTGGCGTCACGCAACGGCCACGGATCGACTTCGCGCGCGGCGATCGCGACGCTGACATCCGCGACGTTTTACGCGACCGATTTGTCGGGTAATGTCGTGCCCTCCGTGATCGCGCCGGCGCAGGACGGAAGTTACGCGTACTTGCTGTTTACGGAACCCTTTGCCCGGCCTGTCCGGGATCACTTTGCACGTCGTGGGCACCTCGATCCGGGCGATGCCGACGGCGATGTTTCTGGACGCGGCGGGCACGTTGAACGCGGCCGGTTCGACGCTGACGGAAACATTCACCACGGTCAGCACGACCGGTGTCGCGGGGACGACCATCGAAGGGATCGTCGCCGATCCGGACCCGACCTCGGCCAGCCATCGGCTCGCCCATGCAGCCAGACATATCCGTCGGCGTCGATTTGCACGAGATCGCCGGAAACGAACCATTCGCCGCGGAGTGCGTCCCTTTCCTCGTCGGGACGGTTCCAGTAACCGAGCATCAGTCCCGGCTCGTCGCGATGCATGGCGAGAAGTCCGGTCTCGCCCGCCGGCAGCGGCGTCGTTCCATTTTCTTCGCGCGGCAGCACCGCTATTCGGCGGCCTGGCTGCGGGCGTCCGGGCGAGCCGGGCCGCGTCGGCGTTGTCGGTCCGCTCGACACGAAGGTGGAAACCTCGCTCATGCCATAGGCCTCGAAAATTTCCTTGCCCGTGCGCTCGCGCCATTCGGCCAAGAGGCTCGGGGCCAGCGCCGCGCCGGCCGAGAGGCCGTGGCGCAGCGTGGAAATATCGTGGTCCTCCAATGCGCCAGCTTTTAGAATTTGCCGATAAACGCCCGGCACGGCCGCGAAAATCGTGGGAATTCCATCGCCAGCAAAGTCAGCCCAAACAGCGTTGACAGATGACGGGTGCCGAAAAGTTTACCGACGAGGCCAGCCGTGGGTGGCACGGTGGCGAGCCAGGTGACGCCCAGAGCGCCCGAGAACAGGTACAAGGTTGTCAGCGTCTTCGGCGCCAGCATATAGGCCAGAATCAGCACGGCACGGATCCCGTACAGCTCTGTCAGCAGCAGCTTCATCCGGTATCGCCCGCCGAGCCAGCCGACGCTGATGCTGCCCGCAATGTTGAACAGGCCGATCAGGCCCAGAGCGACACCGGCCGACGATGCAGGCAGGCCGCAGAGCGCAATCTCCGATGGCAGGGTGCGTGACCAGGAAGGCGATATGAAAGCCGCAGGTGAAAAAGCCGCGGCTAGACACAGATAGCTGCGATCACGGAACGCGCGCTCCAGCGCCACGCTGACTGGAATGCTGTCGGCCGCCCGCGTGGGCACTCGTATTCGAGTGGAGCCGGCCGCGGCGCCGGCCAGAAAAACCGTGGCAAACCCGTGGTGGCGAACCCCACATCGCGATGGACCAACCCCAGGAAGTGATGAGCAGCTGTGCCACTGGCGCCACGATAAATTGCCCGAACGAGCCGCCGGCATTAATAAAGCCGGAGGCCAGCGCCTGACGGCTGGCCTCCAGGCGTTGCGCCGCCGCACCGATGAGAATGGAGAAGCTGCCGGCGCCCGCGCCGGCCGCGGAAACCACGCCGAGCATGAGCATCAGGGCCCAACGGCTGTGGCACAGCGATAAATGGCCGCGTATAGCAGACGACGCTCCCCGCGATGCCGCAGGCCAGCGCTCCCAGTACAGCTTTTTCTACCCGCAAGAGGAGTACCAACGCGATCTGCTCGACGGCTTGGCTGAAATTGTTCGTTTAGGCATCGGCGACGTGGAAGTGCATCTGCATCACGAAAACGAGTTGCGCGATTCCTTTATTCGGAAGATCACTGATTACTGCTGCCGCCTGACTTGCGACCATGGACTACTGCGCCAGCAGGACGGACGCACCGTTTTCGGTTTCATTCATGGCAACTGGGCGCTTGACAACTCACGCCCAGACGGCAAGTGGTGCGGCCTCAATGGTGAGATCGCCTTGCTGCGCGATCTGGGCTGCTACGCCGACTTCACCATGCCCTCAATTCCCTCGGCGACACAGGGGCGCGTCATCAACCAAATTTATTGGTGCACAAACAACCAAGACAATCTCCCGAAGTCATTTGATCACGGAATAGAAGCCACTGTTGGCGGCGGCAAGCATGGAGACCTGCTCATGATAACGGGACCAACTGGCCTGCGCTTTGGCGAACGGTTGATGCCGCGCGTGGAGACAGGAGAGATCGCTGGTTACGATCTGCCGACGCCCTCGCGTGTACGCCGGTGGTTCGACTTGGCGCCCACTATCGGCGAAGATATTTTTCTGAAGCTCTACACCCACGGCGCGCAGGAAAGAAATCTTGAGCCGCTACTCAACGGCAGCCTCAGTGGGTTATTCTGCTGGCTGGCCGATGAAGCAGCCCGAAGAAACATAGATATTCACTGGGCAACAGCCTGGCAGATGTACCAGGCTGCCGACGCGCTGATTCATGGTCGGCAATCGGTTTCTTGTCCAGCGATCGTTGACGGGATAAAGTAGTTACAAAGGGAATTCAAGATGAAAGTTCTACACGTCGTTGGCGCGCGTCCGAACTTTATGAAGGCGGCTCCCGTTTATCGCGCGCTTGCGCGCAGAGGACACGAGCAGACGCTGGTGCATACGGGTCAGCACTATGACGCGCTCATGTCGGATGTATTTTTTAAGGCGTTGGAGATTCCAAATCCAGATGAAAGCCTGAACGTCGGCTCGGGATCGCATGCGCAGCAAACTGCCGCGATTATGAGTCGATTCGAGCCGGTTGTGCTGGCGCGCAAGCCGCAGATTGTGCTGGTGTATGGTGACGTGAATTCTACAGTAGCCGCTGCGCTGGTTTGTTCCAAGCTCGGCATTCGCTTTGGGCATGTCGAGGCGGGCTTGCGCTCCTTTGACCGGTCAATGCCTGAAGAGATTAACCGCCTGATTACCGATCAACTCGCGGACTTTCTCTTTACTCCGTCAGTTGATGGAGATGAGAACCTTGCGCGCGAGGGAATCGCGAAGGGAAAAGTCTTCCTTGTTGGCAACGTAATGATCGACACGCTCATTCAATTTCTTCCGGAAGCAGACAAAATCTTTCCCAAGCTCAAGGCGGAGTTGTCTTTGGGTTCCTTTGGATTAGTAACGCTTCATCGTCCATCAAATGTCGATGACGAGTCGACTTTCTTGCCTATGCTACAGACAATCGACTGTTTGAGCGCGGAGCTTCCACTGATATTTCCCGTTCATCCCCGGACACGGCAAAAGTGGGAGGCACGGCTGGAGAAGTGCAACCCGAATCTTCGAGTCATTGCTCCACTGGGGTATCTTGAATTTCTTGCGCTTCAGAAGAATGCCAAAGTTGTCATCACGGACTCAGGCGGGATACAAGAGGAAACAACATTTTTGGGAACACCGTGCCTTACGTTGCGTGAGAATACCGAACGCCCAATTACGGTGACGATAGGCACAAATCTCCTGATCGGGCGCGATTGGGAGTTGCTTCGGAAGGGGTTTCATGAGGCGTTGAGCGGCCCTCGCAAGAAGGCTCAATGTCCGCCGCTCTGGGATGGCAAGGCAGCAGAACGGATCGCCGAGATTCTTACCCGGCACGCTCTAGCACTACCGTCGGCGGGATAACTCCGCTTCCAGTTTCACCAACACCTTCGCCACGGTTGCGTCCCAGGTGTTTGTTTCAACGGCCTTCTGGCGAAGCGCGACCATCTCTGGCGAGTTTGCGGCGAGAGCCTCCTCAATGGCGCGAACAAACTCCGGACCGTTCTCCGCTGTCAGTATCGCGTTGCCCAGCAGCATGCTCTCCGGGAGCGGAACCGCGACCGTCGGCTTTCCCGCGGCCAGATATTCGCGCAACTTCAGCGGGCTCGACTGCACCATCAACGAGGTTCGCGTGAAGGGCAGAATGCAGACGTCAATCGCCTTGGCCCAGTTAGGTAGTTGCGCATAGGGCTTGGTTCCCGCGAAGACGACGTTGGGAAGCCTCTTCAGTGCGGAGGCGTCCACCACCACGCGGCCAATCAGCAAGATCGTCCACTCAGGCCGCGCGCGAGCGATCTCTTCAAGGATGGCGAGGTCCACCCAACGGTCAATAAGCCCCCAAAAACCGATGATCGGCCGCGACAAGCCTTTCGTCTCCTCGGGGATTTCTGTCTCCGGCGATGCGGCCAGGGCAAACAGCTCAGTATCCACACCGTGCGGAGAGAGATGGATGTTGGAATTGATCGACTGCCGGGCATCAATCAGCTTCTGATTGCAGGCAAAGACGATATCAGCCGCTGCCGTAAGCTCGTCGTCCATCTTCTGGACGGCAACTCCGTCTACATCGGGCAGCTTGGAGTATTCGTCGATGCAATAGAAGACAGTGAGCTTTTCTCCCAGACGCTTGGCCAGAAACCCCGGATGCGGCACATGAAACCAGGCGATCGCATTATGAAAACCAAGTCGGCGGATCGCCCTTCGGATCAGCATCTGCGAGATGCTCCGGTTCACCGCGCGAACAAACGCAAAACGGCGAAATGGAATCTGCGGCAGCGTCATGCGCCAGAAGTGGTCCGCGACCTGCTGCGGCGGCTGGAAGGTCATACGAAGTTTCTTCAGCAGCTTGCGCAAATCGCGCGTGTTTACCTTGGGTGCTCGTAGTCCGGGCACTTCAACGTACAGCATAGGGAACTGTGCGCCCAACCGCCTGGCGATGTGGTGGCTGCTGGTGCGATTCTCGGCGAACCAATCGTTGCCAAAAAAGATGAATTCCATCAATGTCCTTACGGACAGCGGCGTCGTTGTCCCGTTTCAATCCATCTTAGTGGAAAATATCACGGGGTCAAAGGCCACGCCAATCCGGTAGTATTATCTCAGTATGCCGCTTCGCGCACCCCGAGTAACTTCCCGATATGGTTCGAGCTTCCGCTATCATGACAAAATTTAGAGTTGGAATCATCGGCGCAGGCTATGTCAGCGCGCACCATATACGCGCCCTGAAGTCGCTTTCGTCGATTCAGATCGCCGGCATAGCCGACCTTGACCTGGCTCGCGCGAAGGCAGTCGCGCAGACATTTAATCTGCCCAACGCTTACGGAAGCGTCAAAGAACTGCTGGACTCCGGAGTGGATGTGGTTCACGTGCTTACGCCGCCCGCGTTTCATGCCGCGCTCAGCATTCAAGCCCTGCAGGCGAGTGCTCATGTGCTGGTAGAAAAACCGATGGCGGAGACGCCGGAGCAGTGCAAGCGGATGATGGAGGCTGCCCGCGCCAGCGGACGCACTCTGGGCGTGATACACTCCGCCCGGCTGGACCCGATTATTCTGCGCGGCGTGGAGATCGTTCGCCGCGGCGGCATCGGAGAGGTAATCTCCATCGATTTTCATCGCGGTTCCGATTATCCTGCCTGGCCGGGAGGCGGTAAGCTGCCGCCTCAGTACCGCAAAGGTTCCTACCCCTTTCAGGATCTCGGCGTCCACGGCCTGGCCATCGCGGAAGCGTTTTTAGGCCCGGTCAAATCGGCGGAGATCGATTTCAGCTCTACCGGGCGCGACTCCAATCTCCTCTTCGATGAGTGGACGGCAAAAGTCAATTGTGAGCGGGGCGAGGCGCGCCTGTATCTTTCGTGGAACGTGCGCCCGGTCCGGAGCCAGGTCTTCGTGCATGGCACGCGCGGCGTAATGCAGATCGACTGCTTGCTGCAAACCTGCTATGTGACCCGGTTGCTTCCGGGACCGAAGTTCGCGTCCCCAGTGATTTGCGCCATGCGCAACTCCGCCGCGAGCCTCTACGAAATTCCGCTCAATGTCTTGCGATTCATCACCAAACGCCTGCCTGGAGCGCCGGGAATTCACCAGAACATTCATGAGTTTTATGCTGCTTTAGAGCAAGGCACGGCCACGCCGGTAACCCCGGAAGAAGGTTTACGGCTGGTGAGCGCGATGGCCCCGGCGTGCAAGAAAGCTGACCGGCAGCGCGACGCTCTGCGCAAGGCACAGTTGACGCCACGCCCCCCCGCGGATGTTCTCGTCACCGGCGCGGGCGGCTTTTTGGGCAGTGCACTCTTGCGCCGCCTGGTTGAAGAAGGAGTGAAGGTGCGCGCCGGCGTCCGCCGCATTCCCAGGGAGCTGCTTCCGGGAGTCGATTATGTTGCCGGCGATTTGGGCGACCCCGAGTACGTAGATGTTTTAGTTGCCGGTGTGGGTAAGGTCTTCCATGTGGGTGCGGCGATGAAGGGCAGTGCCGCTGACTTCCAGCGCGGCACCGTGGTTGGTACCCGAAACGTGATCGACGCTTGCCTCAAGCATCGCGTGCGGTGCGTGGTGTACGTCAGTACATTGAGCGTGCTGGAGCATGCCGTGCGCCACGCCGACTGTGTTACCGAGACATGGCCGCTCGAACCGCACGCTGAACGCCGCGGCGTTTATACGCAAACCAAGCTCGAAGCCGAGCGAATGGTAATGGCCGCGGCCAGGGAGCAGGGCTTGCCCGTATGTGTCATTCGTCCCGGCGTGATTTTCGGCCCCGGAGTTGAGCCGAGCTGCCCGTCAGGAAGTTTTGCCATGTTTGGACGCTGGGTTACTGTTGGAAGCGGCTCGCTGCCGTTGCCGCTCGTCTATGTGGACGATGTTGTGGACGCGCTTTTGCTCGGCTCCTCGCGCTCCGGCGTGGAGGGCGTTTTGGTCAATCTGGTTGATCCGGCCAGGGTCACGCAGAGCAAGTTCATTCGCAAGGTGCAGGTATCCAGGCCGAAAATTAAAACCATTTATCTCCCAAAATTCATCATGATGATGGCGGCGGCCGGCATCGAGGCGCTCGGGTGGGTGCTGAAGCGCAGTGTGCCGCTGTCAAGGTATCGCATCCGCTCCATATGTCCGCTCTCCAACTTCGATCAGAGTGCAGCGCGGAAGCAGTTGGGATGGACGCCTCGGGTGGGTGTCGAAGAGGGCCTGCGGCGGACTTTTGCGGCCTCGCCGGCGATGCCATCCTCATCCATGCTGCAATAATCGGATTTGGCGGATCATCATGCTCAAAATTGCGGTCATCACGCGGTATTTTCCCAGCTCGGCCGAGCCATGGCAGGGACGGTCGGCTTATCAAATACTGCGGCTTCTATCCCACGAAGCCGATGTCCATGTCTTCTTCCCCAACGCCATTTATCCGCCGCTGCTAAAGCCTCCGAGCCGGGTTTACGACCGTCTCGACCCCTCATACTGTGTGCCGGACGTGAAGGTAAGCTACTACGATTATCCCGCGCTGCCCTTTATCTCTCGGCCATTCAACGGATGGATGGCCGCCCAGGCTCTTCTGCCTCACATCCGCAAATTTTCCCCGGATATCATCCACAGCTTTTTTCTGTATCCTGAGGGGTATGCCGCTCTCAAGATCGGCAATGCTCTTGGGATTCCTGTGGTTGCCAAGGGTATTGGGACCGACATCAACCGCATATGCGGCGACGATGCGGCAGCTCCTCGCGTCAGATTTTTGAGCGGCCGTTTTTCGGCTATGCATACGCGCAACCTTGTGCGGAATGTTGATTATCTGTTCACGGTCAGCAATGATCTGCGAAGGAAAGCGATAACCCTGGGCGCCCATCCTGAGAGAACCCAAGCCATCCTCAACGGCTGCGATCTCTCCATCTTCCACCCCAGAAACCGTGCTGAGGCAAGGCTGAAACTGGGCATCGACCCGGCTTCGCAGGCCATCGTTTACATCGGGCGTATGGACGTGAAGAAAGGCCTTCGCGAACTTGTCGAAGCGGCGGTTTCGCTGCGTCCGCAACGTCCAAACCTGCACGTGTATCTGATCGGAGTTGGGCCGGACAAGCTGTTGATCGAAAGCGACATCCAGGCCAACAACGCCGCCGGCTACATCCATGCGTTGCCTGGGTGTGCCTTTGACGATGTTGCAATGTGGATGGCGGCGGCCGATCTGATTACCTTGCCGAGTTACATGGAAGGTTGCCCCAACGTGGTGCTTGAAGCGCTCGCCAGCGGCAGGCCTGTCGTTGCCACCAATGTCGGCGGCATCCCCGAGATTCTGAGCGATGAATGCGGCAGGCTCGTGCCTCCGCGCGATGCTGGCGCGCTGGCTCAGGCTCTTGCATCAGTCCTCGACAGAAGCTGGGACGCCGAGACCATCTCTGCGCACGGAAGCCGGAGTTGGGAAACGGTAGCGGCAGAGCTACTCAAGGTCTTCGAATCGCTTGTAAACGCCCGTGCGAAAGGCGGCGAATGATTAATTTACGTAAAGCCGGCCAAGTTCTCTACCGTTTGCTTGCGGTTATTGGACTCATCACCGTGTTGGTGATCTCCACTCCCTTTGTCTCGTGGTGGGCACAGGCCTTCGCCGGCTCGATTGAGCAGCCCAAAGGCGATGTTCTTATCCTGCTCAGCGCCGCGAATGACGAGAATGGCGGAATCTCGTATTCGTCTTACTGGCGCGCGCGCCAAGCGCTTTTTGCATGGCAAACCGGAGGCTTCAGGAAAATCGTTATCTGTGGCAACGGCACTCCCGGCATCCTCAATTTTTTGATCGCCTACGGCATCCCCCGTGAAGCATTCGTCACGGAGCGTAGATCCACTAGCACCCGCGAAAACGCTATCGAGACGGCGCGCCTGATCCAAGGCCTGCCCGGCAAAAAGGTTTTACTCACCAGCGATTTTCATATGTACAGGGCGCTTCGCGTATTTCGCAAGGTGGGCATTGATGCTACACCCATGGCGGTCCCCGATGTGCTTCACTCCACTGAGCATTGGAACGGGCGCTTCCAAGCCTTTGAGACGATGCTGGCCGAATCTGCCAAGATCGTCTACTATGCCGTCCGCGGCTGGATTTAGGTAATGCCTTTCAGGCGGCGATTTCACAGCCCTCATCATCTCTACACATCTGGAAATCCACATCCAGCAGCCTGCTAAAGTCATATCTAGACTTGGACTGGTACTCCCCAGCGTCCACTGCTATTTTTGATTCGAGACATTCATTCTAATACTTCTATTGTTGATAATGCTGCAAATTGCCGAAAGAACCACCAACAATACGAGGGGGTGAAGTAGATTTCCCAATAGTCCGCTTAACAACCCGAATGTGGCGCAGGATAAAGTCAGGCACCAAAGTGCAGTAGCCCCGATGCTGCACCATCTGAACATAACAATAAAAAATGGCAATGTCATGACGACGCTATAAAATGCTAACGTGATAAACAACCTCCTCAGGCCGGTTTCGACCATATCGCCAAACCCGAAACTCATTCCGGTTAAGAGGAGGTTTAGGCAACAGATAATCGCCCCTACAGTTAGGAGGGAAACATTGCCGAACGTGTAGCGCGTATGCGTCAATTACAACATTGGGCAGCGCGCGCCGGTGACCAGCGCGGTATTTAATCGACTCGTTCGACGAGCAGAACCTGCTCGTCGTTGTCGACCTCCTGAAACTTTACTTCGATGATCTCGCGGCGGCTGGTGGGCACGTGCTTGCCGACGTAGGTGGCCTCGATGGGCAGCTCGCGATGACCGCGATCGATGAGCACGGCTAGTTGCACGCGGCGCGGCCGTCCGTGATCGAACAGAGCATCGAGAGCGGCCCTGGCCGTCCGGCCGGTGTAAAGCACGTCGTCGCATAACACTACGTCACGGCCCTCCACGTCGATGCCGATGGCGCCTGGGGTGACCACCGGACGCACATCCGCGGTCGACAGGTCATCGCGGTAGAGCTGGATATCAAGTATCCCGGTATCGAGCTTGCGTTTCTCAATGCCGGAGATCAGCTTTCCCAGCCGCTCGGCCAGTGGAACGCCGCGGCGCTTGATGCCGACCAGGGCCAGGTCCTTGCTGCCATTGCTCTTTTCCACAATCTCGTGGGCCAGGCGCACCAGCGTGCGCTCGATCTCCGAGGCGGACATCAGCCTGCCTTTGGTGCGCAGGGAGGTTTTACTTTTGGCTTCGCTCATGTGTATTCTCGCTGCCTGGCTGTTGTAGCCAATCTCTCGCAGCCAGCTTCTCGAAGGATGATACGAGGGTTCCGTGCCTGCGAGCAAGTTATAGACAAATATAAAGGAATCCAAAGGGCTTGAACGGGCTGGAAATCAGGCAATTGCAGGGTTTGGACAACCATACCGCGCAAGTCTATGCCTCCGCTCTGGGCGCGCGGGCCAGCAAGCGCGCTCCCAGAGCGCCGCCTGCGACGGCAAAGAGCAACAGAAAAAGCGAATTGAAAGCAAGGCCTAAGGCCCAAAACTCTGCATGGCCCTCCGGCGACTGCATCCAGGCCTGGATTTGGGCCAGTTGAGTTTGCACCTGGGCGGCATCCGTAGGTCCCATGCCCGCAAGCGTTTGCTGAGCCTTCTCCTGGAACGTGTCAAGGACGAAGGTTTTATATGTTCCGTCAATCTGGCTGGACTGATGAAGAACAAACCGCTGTATGAAGAGCTGGCCGCCGTTGATGCCAAATGCCAACCAGCCAGCCAGCACTCCGGTGACCAGGCCAATGCGTGCGCCGGCTCCAAGGGTGATCCACGCCGGCCGCTGCCTGCGCATGTAGAGCGCAACGGCCCAGGTTGCCGCTATCGCCATCCACAAGAGCCCGAGAGTACCGAGAGGCGTAACGCTACTCGACAATAGTCCGGCTGGGAGCGCCATCAGCAAAGCTACCTGCAGTGCCGGCTTCCAATCGACGCAGCCAGCATCCCGCCCCGCACCGTCCCAGCGCTCCGGCGAGCTCTGCCCGGGGGGAACATCTGCCGGATAAACCAGTTGAGGCAAACCGCAGGCGGGGCAGTAACAGTTATCGGTTTGTACGGCCTGATGACAGCGGGTGCAGGTGACTTCCATACATCTATGAGCCTATCGCATTCAGCCGCTGTACGTGCGAAGCAGCACAACCTGCCACTGTAGAAGCGGCTTCACGAAACTGTCTCAGATGATGACAGCAACGGTTACAAGGCGGAACTCGTCCTGCTGGCAGCGGCGGAGGCGAGCTTTGCCGCTACGATAGCCTCGGCAGCGTCCAGAACCTCTTGCAGCGTCAGATGGGTGGAATCCAGCAGAACAGCGTCCGGAGCTGCTTTAAGAGGGGAATTGGCGCGATTACGGTCCCTCAGGTCGCGTTCCTGGAGGTCGCGAATCACTTCTGCGGGCTGTTGTGCCGGCATGGAACCGAGTTGATCGTAACGACGCATACCCCGCACCTCTGGAGCGGCATCAAGAAAGATTTTGACCTCAGCGTTGGGAAAAACCACGGTGCCGATGTCGCGGCCCTCCATGACCACTCCGCCCCCGGCGCCCATCTGCTGCTGCAGACGGACCATCCAGGCGCGAATGGATGGCCATACACTGACCCGGGATGCGGCGTCAGTAACTGCTTGATTGCGAATCAGGCTTGTCACGTCCTCGCCGTCGAGCAGGATGCGATTTTCCTCCTCGCCGGGCTCAAGGCGGATTGAGGTTTCCGCGGCAAGGCCTTCCAGGCTCTTACTTTCATCCAGAGAGAGTCCTGTCCGAAGTGCCTTAAGGGCAAAGGCGCGGTACATGGCCCCGGTCTCCATGTTCAGCAGTCCGAAACGCCGGGCAAGATAGCGGGCTATGGTGCTCTTTCCCGCTCCTGCTGGGCCGTCGATGGCGACGACGACCTTGTGGGTCGGCTGGAGAGAGCTGACCGAGGGGGCACTCATCCGCGCTTCTTCGCCCCTTGCTTGGACCGTGACCTCAGAACATACCGCTTGCCACCTGTCTTTGCGCTGGCGGCATGGGTGGTCTTCCGGCTACTGACTAAGCGAGCAGGCCGCGCGGCGGGCCGGGATTCCTTATGGGAAGTTGCACTCCTTTTAGCGCCGTTGGAGTAAGCTTGGCGCGAGTTGCCGTTTCTCGGCGTCCAAGCAGTCGAGGAAGACTTGGCGGAGCGTGTGGCGGAAGAGGATGGGCGAGCTGCCTGCCTGCTTTTTCCGTTGGAGCCGTTCCCGCCGGCATGGCTGACAGGGTGGCTGCTGGTGGACGATTGTGCCGGCTTGCGGTCCTGGGAGTAAGTAGCTGGATGGCTGAAGTGTGGGCGCGCAGAATCTGTTTTTCCGCTTATGGCCGGTTTATAGTCGGCCTGGGTGCGGGGCGCGTGGAGCTCAGCAGGCTTGTGCGGTGTTGCCGGTGCTGGCGCAGCGGGCGATCTCTGCATCACAACCGCGGAATCCTGCGTCTCTTCATCATAGGAGCGGTGAAAGTATGCTGAAGCCGGTATGGACGCGCTGGCGTAAATCGTAGGAGGGGCTGCGAACTCCGGCAGTGTGCCAGCAACATAGAAATGGGGCGCGTGCCCCAGAGAGATGGTGTGCACCTGTCGCGTAGCAACCAAACCGCGCAAAACCTCGCGCACCTTGCTGCGGGCGGTAAGCGGAGCCAGGAACAGTTCGACATCTTCCATACTGGCGGCGATTACGGCCTGCAGGTAGATGGAGGCCAACACAGAGATAGCCGTTACCTGGGAGGTGGAGGCCCCTTCGGCAATAGCCTTCTGGAAACGCTGGCGGAGCAGTTGCCACAGTGCAGCCTGTCCGGGGGCAGAAACGACGGGGATAATGCGAAGCTGTTGCCAAAGTTCTGTAATGGCGCGAAGAACCGCGGCTTCGGTCACTTCCCTGCCCAGTGCGCGGGTCAGTTTACTCAGAGTTGTATCGCCGCCTGCCTCCAGCAGCTTGTAAGCTTGAATGGCCAGTTGCGAAACCTGGCGCGAACCTGTCAGTTGTGGAATACGGCGCCAGTCACGATCACCGCGCAGGGCATAGACATAGGGCAGAACCCAGCTTGCAACCACGAAATCAGGCGCCTCGCCTGGCAAGCCCAGCAGATTCAGCCGCACAACCACGCTGTCTGTCTCCAGACGCACCAGCAACTCTTCGGCTACGGCAATATCTTTACGGTCAGGGGAGGATTCACGTCTGCCGATTACAGCCTCAACAAACGATGGTGCAATGGAGGAGGAAAACTGCCGCTTAGGCAAAAAGAGACACAATCCCGTCTCCTCCATCCACGTCCGGGCATCCTCCAGCGAGAGGGTCCCATGTCCGTTCAGGCGCATCCTTTCGGCGCGCGACGCTTCCAATTGTTCCGATGTCAAAGAAAAACCTCTTTTCCAGGCTGGCGTAGGCGCCGGGCAACCCCGTCCCCTAAGGGGAGGGCTGCCGCCTGCCATCTATTTCAAATCCTATGGAAGGCCCGCTGGATATCCTTCCAAGAATACATCAAAGCGATTGGACGTCCATGCGGACAACTGGTTGGGTGACTCGTTTTCGCTAACTCTAACAATAACCAATCTATACGAGCCGGGTCAAGTGGCGTGTTGACCTTGATGGCGGAATGGCAGGCGATGGAAGCTGCAATGCGCGCGCGTAAGACCGTAAGATCATGATTCTGTTTGGGTTCGTCAGAATCAGCGCTGGATTGCTCGATCACTTCGGCTAACATCCGCTCCAGAGCCGCTCCTTCCAGGCCAACCGGGGCGGCCTTTACCGCAAGCGTTTGAGGGCCAAAGGGTTCCACCTCGAAGCCATTGCGTTCCAATTCCTCGGCAATGCCAGCAAAGACCACCATTTGGGATGCTTTTAGCTCCACTAACAGGGGCATGAGCAACCTTTGACGCATCACCTTTTCAACCTGGCGGTCTCGTAAGATTTTTTCGAAAAGTATTCTTTCGTGTGCCACATGCTGGTCAATGATCCACAATCCGTCTTCGCCAGTGGCCAGGATGAACGACTCACGTAACTGCCCCAGCGCGCGTAGCGATCCAAGCTGGTTGAGGTTGGCGGCGGCCTGCTCGGCCTCTACCTGGGCAGTTTCCATCGTGGGATTCGTGCCTGTCGCGTCGCCTGGGCTTGGTGAGCAATCTCCGGCGTTTGGCAGGCTGTATGTAAGGAAGAGGGCGGCCGCAGCCTCTCCCCAAGCCTGCTGGTTATCCCATCCGCCGGGAGGAAAGCTCTGGGGTGCAAATGGCAGCTTGCCGGGAACGGGTGTGGGAAGACGCGGTGTAAGTTCGAAGGCTTCGGCATCAGCCCTGGCGGCCTGGAACGCAGCCGGATCGGAGTCGGGCGGCAGGGGCATTGGCTCACTGTCTGGCGCGCCGGGCAAGTGCGAGGCTGCCGGCGGCATCAGCGAAGGGCTGGCTGTGGGGGCGGAGTCCAGCGCGGTCAGAAAACCTGCGGCGGGGCGTGCGCTTATAAGCGCAGTGCGCAGGCTATCGCGGACAAAGTCGTGAACCAGGCTTTGCTGGCGAAAACGGACCTCGGTCTTGGCTGGATGGACATTCACGTCCACCTCTTCGGGCGGCATCTCCAGGAAGAGCAGCACTACAGGGAAGCTGGTGGGGGGAATTACGTTGCGATAGGCCTCGGAGATGGCGTGCATTAGTAGCCGGTCGCGAATAAGCCTTTTGTTGACAAAGATATAGATTGAATTGCGGTTGAGCTTTTGCAACTCGGGCTTGGAGTAAAAGCCGGTCAGCCGCAAGACGCCGGGGTCACGCGCGGGCTCGTCGGGATTCTTCTTCCAGGGCGGCGGCGCGGGCAGACCGGCTCGCTCCAGCGGGATTTCAGCGGCCACGGGAAGCAGTTGAGCCAACAGATCCTTGCCGAAGAGCTGATATATGCGCTCGGCTGTGCGGGTCACGGGCGGTGCAGAGACGATGGTGTGCGTGGCCGAGAGCAGCTCGAAGTGCTTTTCCGGGTGGGCTAGAGCGTAGTGAGTGACAAGCGCCGTCACGTGGGCCAGCTCGGTCGATTCGGCGCGGAGAAATTTGCGGCGGGCCGGTGTGTTGAAGAAAAGGTCGGCGACGGTGAGCGTTGTGCCGCGTGGCAGAGCCGCGTCGTCCACGTGGAGGATCTTGCCGCCGGCGATCTCGACACGCGTCCCTGCAGCTTCCTCTCCGGTGGCCGTTTCCAGCGTGACGCGTGCTACCGAGGCGATGGAGGGCAGAGCCTCGCCGCGAAAACCTAATGTATCGATAGACAGCAGGTCATCGGCGGTTCTCAGCTTGGATGTGGCGTGGCGCTCGAAGGCTAGCAGGGCGTCGTCGCGGCTCATACCGCAGCCGTCGTCGCTGATGCGAATCAGCCTGCGGCCGCCGGCCTCAACCTCAACGCGAATGCGTGTTGACCCGGCATCCAGGGCATTCTCCAAAAGTTCTTTCACGACCGAGGCAGGCCGGTCCACTACCTCGCCGGCGGCGATCTGGTTGGCAACCTGGTCGGGAAGTACGCGGATACGGCCCATAGTTCCTTAGGGTAACGCAGTAAGGCAGGGAACAGGGATCAGAGGCACAGCTCCATAGCCGATCCAAAGAAAAAATGCGCGCCGGAAGGCCTGTTGGGCATATTGTTAAGCCGTTGGCCATAAAATGGATTTCGGGTAACGTTGATGTCAGTCTCCTGAAAGCCGTGTACAGCAACCATGATCAAACTTCCCGATCTTAGCGCCCTGAAGGCTTTTGCGAACCAGACCCTGCGCCCCAGGACGAAGTGGGGCCGCGTCACGCTGTGGAGTGGCGTATTGTGCGTTCTTCTCAACGCTCAACGCTGGATGGCAGATTCTGCGCCAGGATCCAAGCTGGCTATCTGGGCGAACTCGGTTACCCTGGTTTTCACAGTCTGCGCCTTGCGATTTACCTTCCGATGGGTCCGGCGGCGTGTAATGTGGCGGCTGCGCTATCGGCTTATCGTAACCTATTTCTTCATCGGGGTTATTCCTGTTGTGCTGCTACTGGCGATGACGGCTTTGAGCGGACACCTGTTTGCCGGACAATTTGCCACCTACGCCGCAATCTCGAATTTGCAGGCGGCGCTGCAATATCTGGAGACGCCAAATGACGCCCAGGCCGCGCTACTGGCATCTCTCGACCGCTCCGGGAAGCCCGATATAAAGATTGCCGGAGAATTTTTCCATATTTCCGACGAGAATTTTCCGCAGCGCACCGTGACGGTATGGAAAGGAGATGAAGGATTTCTGCTCTCGAGCAGCGGCGCACTGATCAAGGCCCACCCCGCCAAGGTTCCCGATGTGATCAAAGGAGATTTCAGAGGATTCGTATACGATGAGGGCTTACTGCATCTGCGCGCGGTCCGGCGTTTCGTCAAAAACGGCCAACCGATCACTGTAATTACCGACGCTCTCATCACACCGGGCCTGCTTCAGTCGGTAAATTCGCGTCTGGGCTCGGTGAGCTTGATTCCGGCAGATAACAGCGACAGTGAAGATACACATCAGGTGCTCTTTACTCATAAGACGCCCGGACGCGTGGAAACCGAGAGCATAGCGCCGTCAACAAACCGGCTTGATACGACAATTCAATTTTTCACGCTATTCGATACGCTTG
Source organism: uncultured Acidobacteriaceae bacterium (assembly GCA_963840985.1). Lineage (GTDB taxonomy): Bacteria > Acidobacteriota > Terriglobia > Terriglobales > Acidobacteriaceae > Telmatobacter. The sequence continues at coordinate 29,488 of CAWJDN010000231.1, read as the reverse complement.
ATTGGAATACGGGAAAGCCGCATCCCTGCGCGATTGGCGTCGTCACCCGGCCGTCGCTGCTCTACGGCGTCTTGTTCTCCACCTTGGGCGACAAGGCGAATATACTGAAGTACTTCCTGCTCGTCATCGCGCTTCTGTTCGGCCTGTTTGAGTTGATAGCGCTTTCTATAGGCATTCGGCTATCGCGCAGCATGACACGGGCGGTGGCAGAACTCTATAACGCCACGGAGCATGTAAATCGGGGAGATCTTACGCATCGCATTCAGATCCGCGGCCACGATCAGATGGCGGCGCTGCAAGAGTCGTTCAACTCCATGAGCGAATCGCTGGTCAAGCTGCTGGCCGAGCAGAAGCGTATGCAGCAAATAGAGAACGAACTGGCGATCGCCTACGAAGTTCAGGAGGTGCTTTTCCCGCACACATTACCGGAACTTGCCTCTCTGGATGTGTATGGCGTCTGCCGTCCGGCGCGCATGGTAAGCGGAGACTACTACGACTTCATTTCCCTGGGCCGCGACCGGCTGGTGCTGGCGGTGGGCGATATCAGCGGAAAAGGGATATCCGCCGCTCTACTGATGGCCACTGCTCATGCCTTCGTTCGGGCGTATTCGATGCCGCCGGACAGGGTATCAACGCCGTCAGAGCTGGGAGCCGCGCTGCTGGTCGATGCTGATCGCAGTAATTATTTCTGGGGAGACGGCGCCGTCCCGTCGAGGCCTTCTGTGGGCATGTTGATGAGCGCCTTGAACCATCAGCTATTTCGCTGCACCTCGCAGGAGAAGTTCGCGACCATGTTTCTGGGCTGCTATGACGATGCCGCGCGTGAGTTGACTTATTGCAATGCAGGCCACCTGCCGCCGATTATGCTGGGTGAGAATGGAAGTTTCACCCGCCTCGACACCTCGGGCACGGTCGTTGGACTTTTTGATGGCGCAACCTATGGTGAATCCACAATCGTAATGCGACCGGGCGATCTGTTTGTCGCATTCAGCGATGGCGTTACCGAACCGGAGAACGACTCAGGCGAATTCGGAGAGGAACGGCTAATTGCGTTGCTCAGGGAGCGTCGGCGCCAGCCTCTCTCAGATATTGGCGACGCCATAGCCGGTGCAGTAACGGATTGGATCGGCGATACGGAACAGCCTGACGATGTGACTGTTGTTCTGGCGCGCGCCCGTTAAGGCGACGCGCACCCGAGATTCGCTTCCCGGAAGGAAGTTCGCCGTAATTTGAAAAGCGCCACAAACGCAAAAAGCCGCCCGAAGGCGGCATCTTGCGATTCGAAAAATGATAGCGGATTTAGACGCCCAGGCCAAACTCGCCGGTTTGCTTTTCGCCGGCGTGGGCGTAGAAATCGTAGGGATTGCAATGGTTGAGCTTGTAGCGGATGCGGATTTCGCGGCCCACGAAGACACCCACCGCCACCACGGCCAACCCCAACGAGAGCCAGCCGATCACCCGCAGGGGGCTGGATTTCTTCGTCTCTTCGTCAGTTTCTTCCGCAGACACTTCCGCGTCGGTATGGTCTTCAAGCTCAATGGACATGGCAGATTTCTCCTGGGAGCATGATACCTCAATTCCGTACCTACCAGCTCAACAAACTCAGCCATTCTGGCACACGCTATTGCTGAATTACGGTATCGACGATCACATAACCCTTTCCAGCCGATTAGTGGCTTACTTACGCTTCGGAGAGGGTTGCATCCACGTCCTGCCGCCTTGTGGCTCCCAGAAAGGCGTAGGCGGCGACAGAGACGTATCCAGCTAGGGGAACTAGATAAGCAAGAGCGATGCTATGGGTGCGGTCGTTGATCAACCCCATCAGCGGCGTGAGCGCCGCGCCTCCCACGATGGCCATCACGATGAGTGAGCCGCCAATCTTAGTGTTGGGACCAAGCCCCTTGAGTCCCAAGGCAAAAATGGTTGGAAACATGAGCGACATGAAGAAGCTGGTCAGCACCATCGCCCAGACACCGATCCAACCCGGATGGAGAACGCCCACCGTTACCAGCAGCACATTGATAACCGCATACGAGCCCATCAACAGGTTAGGCCGAACCACGCGCATCAACGCGGTGGAGACGAAGCGCCCCACTCCAAAGGCCACCAGGGATGCAATCAGGTAATCAGCGGCAGGTTTCTCGGGCAGATGAGTGGAGTCCTGGACATACTGGATCAGGTAACTCCAGGTGCCCACCTGTGCGCCAACGTACATAAACTGCGCCAACACCGCCAGCAGAAAATGGCGGTGCTTGAGCAGATCGCGGAAGTGTCCGTGATCGCCACCCTCCTCGTGCTCGCTGCGAATCGCAGGAAACTTCTTGAGCGCAATCAATAGTGCCCACAAGAGCACCACCGCGCCGAGAACCAGGTACGGCATTTTTACGCGCAGGATTTCGTTGTGGAGATAGCCTGCATACGTTCCGGCTTTCTTCATCGCGCTGATCTGGTCTGTCTGTAATTCGATGCCCGAAAATATAAAGATCTTGCCTATCAATACGGCTACAATTGAGCCCAGCGGATTGAAGGATTGCGAAAAGTTCAACCGCTGTTCGGAGGTCTCAGGCGAACCCATCTGCGCGATGAAGGGGTTGGAGGCCGTCTCCAGAAACGATAGTCCGCTGGCAATTACAAACAAAGCCAACAGGAAAAACCAGTACTGCGCCACGAGTGCCGCCGGCCAGAAAAGAAACGTGCCGATTCCGTAAAGCAACAGCCCGGTAATGAAGCCGAATTTATAGCCATACTTGCGCATGAGCAGAGCCGCGGGCATGGATAAAAGAAAATACCCCATGTAAAACGCAGACTGCAGCAACCCCGCCTGAAAGCGCGAAATCTCGAATGACTTCATGAATTGCTTGATCAGCACATCATTGAGGTTGTTGGGGATTGCCCACAAAAAAAAGAGCGCCGTAATCAGGATGAAAAGGGTAATCTGTCCAGCGGGGAAGATTCCACTCTTGACCGACGTTATTGACGTTCTACTCACATTAGTAACAGGCATCAATACATTCCTTCGCGGTTGATTGAAACAAAAAAGTTTCTGAATTCTTTTGGTAGATTCTACTGTTCGTTGTTCCAGCTTTCTTCGCGCTAGATCCTGGAGCGCAATCGGGCCTCCGCATCCGCGTTCCAGTAGCCACAATCCAACTCGATGAATACCGAGGTATAGGGAATTGTCATGGTCGACTTGACGATCAGGATGGAAAACATGCGCGCGGCGTGGTCCAGCTTGGAGATGATTTCATCATGCGGGGTCATGGTGACGCTGAGTCCTTTCAACGCGCCTTTGAGCCAATTGCGATAACTGTCGATTCCCTTGGCATCCTTTTCGTCGACGAGCGCCAATTCCCGGTCCACATGAACGACAGGACGTATGTGCTTGCAGGCGCGCAGGCGGGTAAGCACCGTCTTGACGGCGACTTGCTGGCTGACTCCGGAGACGATAGTTTCGATTCCCTGGCTGGATTGCGCGGGATAAGCTGCATCGGCCACCACAATCCAATTGCGATGGCCAAAGAACGGCAACCGCTCATCAAGAGTTTTTTCCCATTTCGCTGAAGGCTTCATAGCGTCATCTCCAGATCCGGAAACCGGACTGATCTGTTTGCGAGTTCATGTTCCACTTCCCTGTTTCAGCGCGCCGGAGCTGTCAATTCCTCATCCGCGCAGACTGCTACTTTTCCGCATTTACCGGAGGCCATTAAGGCATATGCATCCGCGGCATGATCGAGCGCGAAGCGGTGGGTGATAATGTCGGCCGGATGCAGATTCCAACGCACCAGGCGCTCGACCAACTCCTCCATCAACCAGGTGGATGTTACCCACGAGCCGTAAACAGTCTTTTGGTCGTGAATCATGTCCGGAGAGGGATTGATCTCGACGGTTCCGCCCTCGCCGATGAAAACAATCTTGCCCCACTTGCGGGTGGCGCGAATCGCCACGGCACGCGCAGCGGCATTTGCGGAGCACTCGATGGCACGCTCGACGCCGTAGCCGTCAGTCAGCCGCTCGATTTGGACGACATTCTCCGGCCCGGAAACCAGCGTTTCGTCGCAAAGACCCAGCTCCCGTGCCAGTTTCAACCGCTCATCGACAACGTCAACCCCGATGATCTTCTGTGCGCCCAGCTTGCGGGAGATCGCGGCCGCGGCAAGTCCTACAGGTCCCAAGCCGGTAATCAGCACCGCATGATTGCCATTGATTCCAATCTTCTCGATGCCCTCGTATACGGTTCCGAATCCGCAGGCCACCTGCGCGCCGTCGGCATAAGAAAGTTCGTCGGGCAGCGCGATCAGGTCTTTCTCCTCGGCGATCATGTAATCCGCCATGCCGCCATCCCGCTGCCAGCCGTAGGCGCGCCGATATTTCTCGCTGGTGCAGGAGATCATGTAGCCGCGCCGGCAATCGTTGCACACGCCGCAGCCGGAGATGTGATAGACGATCACGCGATCTCCCGCCTTGAAGCGGCGGCAACCCGGACCGGCTTCAACGATTTGGCCGCATGGCTCATGACCGGCGATAACTCCCTGATAGCCCTCCGGCCCCTTGCCCAGATGCTCGTGATAAATGCAGCGTATATCCGAGCCGCAGATGGTGGAGGCCTTGACGCGAATCAAAACCTCTCCGTGACCCGGACTCGGCACGGAAACGGTACGCATCTCGACTGTGCTGTTACCCGGCAGAAATGCTGCCTGCATCGTCTTTTCCATCTTTCAATCTCCCTTGTTTCAAGCGTGCAATCAAATCCGGCTAACATATTATGCCGGAGTGATTTCACCGTTCACGTCCCACAAGTCCTCCCAGCTTTGCCCCTCTTTCCAGAGAAAGACTTGGCCCTTGATAAGACGGCAATTTCTATCGAGAGCGCCGATCTCTAGCATCTCCTCGTCCGACAATGGATCGCTGGTCACCCCGAGCAGGTTGTTGAAGATATTTCTGGGGTTGGCGGAAAACGGAATGGGCGTCTGCCCGCGCTGCACCGCCCACTTGATGCAGACCACAGCGGGATGGATGCCATGCCGTTCAGCAATGCGCAGGATTACCGGATCCTCGGTGGGCGAGGTGTCCTCCGGCGTGCGATCCCGCTCCGGGCGATGGGGCGAACCGAGCGGCGAATAGCCGATCGGCTGCATACCGTTGGCGCGCACAAACTCGAATAACTCCGGCTGCTGAAAATGCGGATGGAGTTCCATCTCATTGGCTGCCGGCTTGATTTTTGCATCACGGAGCACCAGCTTGAGCTTGGGAATGGTCATATTGGACGTGCCAATGTGATGGACCAGCCCACGCTTATGCAGATCTTCCATGGCGGCCCAAGTCTTCATGTAGTCGGCGTGGATGTAAGGCTTGGCATCCTTGCTGCGCGCGGACACATCGCAACCCGGCGGATGAAAGTTAGGAAAGGGCCAATGGACGAGATACAGGTCGAGATAACTGAGCCGTAGGTCGGCCAACGACTTCTCGCAGGACGCGATCACATCCTGCGGGGCGTGCTTGTCGTTCCAAAGCTTGGAGGTTATCCACAGCTCCTCACGCTTAACGCCTGTGGCCATCACCTCAGCCAGCGCGCCGCCGATCTCGGCTTCATTGCCGTAAACAGATGCGCAATCGAAGTGCCGGTAACCGCAGCGCGCCGCGGCCTTGACAGCCTCGGCAATGCGATCCGCGGAAACATGGTCGGAGCCGAAGGTGCCCAGGCCGATAGCCGGCATTCGCGCTCCAGTGTATAGCGTTCTTTGCGGGACCGTGGCTGGATCGATTTGACCGGCAGCCGTCCCGTCATTCGTGCTCATAGTCTGCATCCTTCACTCCTTGAGACTTTGGCGCCGCATTGCCACGAGCCGTCTGAAGTTTTAGGCGCGGAAAATGGCAATGGATGGTCAACCTGATACCGTAAATCGTTGCTCGCATGGAACGCAAGCCGGTGGATTGCGCACGCACAGGTCGTCGATTACTCGGTCGAGACAATGCGCGCCAGCCACGACGATTTCGCTTCTTCGGGCAAAAAGCTGGAGCGGATGGAGTTGGCCGCCAATTGGCGCAATTCGTCACGGGTAAAGCCCTGTTCGGTGTGGGCCAGCAGGTATTCGCTGGCCAAATCGGAGCCGAAAAAGGCTGGGTCGTCGGAGTTGAGCGTGACCATGAGGCCCAGATCGAAGAGGCGGCGTAACGGGTGGGCGGCAAAGGAGGGGCATACGCCGGTGCGGACGTTCGATGTGGGGCACAATTCCAGTGGTGTGCTCCGCGTTTTTAGCTCCTGGACGAGTTTTTCATCCTGGATGGCAGAGAGAGCGTGGCCGATGCGCTCCGAACCGATGGCGAGGGCCTCCCAAATAGCTTCGGGGCCAGTGGTTTCGCCGGCGTGGTTGGTGAGGCGCAGGCCGGCCTCTTTTGCCTCGGCATAAAGTCTCCGAAAGGGCATGGAGCCGGCGCGACGCTCGTCGCCGCCCAGGCCAATTCCGATGATGGAGGGGTGAGCCGGCCGGAGTTCAGCGGCCTTCCGGAAGACGCGCGCGGCCTCTTCGACGGAGAAGTGGCGCACGGCGTCGAAGATCCAGTAGAGCGAGAGGCCCAGCTCGCGTTCAGCGCGCAGGCGGGCCCGCTCCAGGCCGGCGAAGATGGGCTCGAAGGCGGCGGGATCGTGGTCGCGCCAGTGATAGATGACGCCGACAGCGATATAGACCTCAGCGTGGACCACTCCCTCGGCGGCCAATTGCTCCATCATGCGCCAGGCGGCCAGTTCGTACTCCTCCGGGCCAATCAGTCGCCCGGTGACGGCCTTGAAGGCGTTCAGAAACCCGGTGAAGTCCGTGAAGCGGTAGAGAGCTTCGGCCTCGGGCAGCGTGAGTGGGCGGGCGTCGTGGCGAGCGCTCGAGCGCGACCAGCGTCGCGGGCAGGATTGCGCCTTCGAGGTGCAGGTGCAACTCGGCCTTGGGCAGGCGGCGTATGAAGGCTTCAATCTCCGGCATCATCTGAATCTACTTTAGCCCCGCGAACTCCGAGCGGTGGCGGCTATAGAGGAAGTAGATGACCAGGCCGATCACCAGCCAGGAAAAGAAACGAATCCATGTAATGACTTCAAGGCCCATCATGAGCACAATGCAAAAGACGATGCTCAATATCGGGAAGAGCGGACCCAGCGGAGTTTTGAAGCCGCGATGGCGCTCCGGCTCGCGATAGCGCAGGATGAGCACGCCGACGGAGACCAGGACGAAGGCGAAGAGGGTACCGATATTCGACAGGTTGGAGACGGTGCCGATGTCCAGCATTCCGGCGGGGATGCCGACTACGAAGCCGGCCACCCAGGTAGAGACGTCGGGGGTTCGGAATTTGGGGTGGATGCGGCTGAAGACGGTGGGCAACAGGCCGTCGCGGGACATGGCGAACCAGACGCGCGCCTGGCCGAGTTGAAAGACCAGGATGGAGGAGATCATGCCCAATAGGGCGCCGATGAGGACAAAGAGCCGAACCCATTGCAGATTACCTGCGCCGGGCAGCAGCGAGAGCCTTTTGAGAGCGTTGACTACCGGGGCGGCGTCGCCCATGACTGACTGCCAGGGCACGATGCCGCTAAGCACAATGGCCACAGCTCCGTAGAGCACGGTGCAGGCCAGCAGTGTGGCCAGGATTCCGATGGGAAGGTCGCGCTGCGGGTTCTTGCACTCCTCGGCGGCCGTGGAGACTGAGTCGAAGCCGATGTAGGTGAAGAAGATGATAGAGCCGCCGGTGAGAACGCCGGTCCAGCCGTTGGGCATGAAGGGATGCCAGTAATGCGGCTTGATGAAGCTGGCCCCGGCAAAGACGAAGGCCAGGATAGCGGCCATCTTGACCAGTACCATGATGTTGTTGGCGCGGGCCGACTCACGGATGCCGCGCACCAGGAGCACCGTCAGGAACATGACCACCAGGAAGGCGGGAATGTTGAAGCCGAAGTGCCAGCCGGAGATATAGAGATCTTTGCCCGCCAGGTCTTGCAGGCCGGTGGGCAGATAGGCGGGCGAGATCCATCGCAGCGGAGGATGCAGTCCGAACCAGTCCAGCAGATCGACAATATGGGCGGCAAAACCCACGCTGACACTCATGTTGCTGAAGGCATATTCCAGAATCAGATCCCAGCCGATGATCCAGGCAATCAACTCACCCAGCGTGGCGTAGGTGTAGGTGTAGGCCGAGCCGGCGATGGGAATCATGGAGGCCAGTTCGGCGTAGCAGAGGCCGGTAAAGACGCAGACGATGGCCACCAGCACCAGCGAAAGCGCCAGCGCAGGTCCGGCCCCGGGACGGCCTGCCATGGCGGTGTGATGGATGAGGTAGTGGAGCAGCGGCGTGTCGCGGATGGCGGGCACGTCGAACTTTTGCCCGGCCATGGCGGTGCCGATGACCGTAAAGATGCCTGAGCCGATGACTGCCCCGATGCCCAGCGCGGTTAGCGACCATGGGCCGAGGGACTTTTTCAGGGAGTACTCAGGCTCCAGCGAGTCCGAGATCAACTTATCGATGGACTTGCAGGCAACAAATTGCTTGAACAGGATGGTTCTCCTCATTCCGCTGGCGGCGGGGGCCTGAAAATAGCAAAGTACTGCCGGTCAGGGGGACTTCCCGAATCAGGATGCCTTCGAGGCAGTGTACTAGGTGAGGGTTTCCTCATGGAACTGCTCATCGATCCGTCGTGTCCAGAAATGTAAGACAGGAAGAGAAGCTGTCGAGAGGTGGAATAGGTTGAACGGGGCTCCGAAACAGGCGCGCACCCGCGTGCTTGTTCGGAACCCCATTGTATTTGCGAAACGTGCGCTTACCGCTTGGAGACGCCACGCGCCATTTTCTTGACCTTACGCTTCTTTTCGCCGCGCGCTCCGGTCCGTTTGGCTTTGGGAGCGGCCTTCTTGCGGGCGGCGCGCTTCAGTTTCTTCCGTTCCAGCTTGTCTTCAATCTTGGTAGTGTCTGCCACTTGGTTCCTCTTTCGCTCGAATCTGTCGCAGGGCAACCTTCAGCAGATCGGCGCGCCGGCCGACATCTACCGCAGTCCGCGCACCGAGTTCGTGGCCAACTTCGTCGGCCTCATGAACGGCTTCGAAGGCCGGCTGCAGTCGGCCGGCACTGTGCTGCTCGGAGCCGGCGGGCGTCCGCTCGGCGTGCCCGAGGTCGACGGTTGCGCCGCCGGCGACCACGTCCTTGTCCTCATCCGCCCCGAATCTATCGAGCTCCACGAGCTTCTCGACGGCGCCGCGCCGCCCGAGGGCGCGTTCGAGGGCAAGGTGATCATGCACACGTTCCTCGGCTCGGTCACGCGGGTCGCCCTGACGTCGGACCTCGGCGACCTGGTCGCCGACGAGCCTAGCCTGCGCGCCCTGAGCATGCCGCCCGACACTCGCGTGGCGGTGCGGGTCGATCCCGCCGGCGTGCGCATGCTCAAGCGGTAGCCGCTTCCGCAAAGCCCGGCGCGCTACCCCTCCGCCTCGTCGGGCGGCTCCTCCATGAGGTCTTCGAAGATATTGACGGGCTCGTCTGAGGCCGTCGGTTCGGTGCCGCCCCACGCAGCGGAACTCCTCGTCCAAGTCGGGCGAGTCCCACAGCTCGGGGAAGGGCTCGTCGGGGTGGCTGGCGGCGTAGTGCCGCCGGTACTGGTCGGCGGTCGTAAAGGTCGCGCCGCACTGCGCGCAGATGATGTTGGGCATGGCTCTCACCTCGATCCTCTACGTGCCGAACAGCTCGTCTTCGTCGCGCACGTCGGCGTAGGGCTCGTCGTCGGGGTCGGCCACGCGGCGCAGCAGTCCGTCTTCGTGCCGGTCGACTTCGTCATCGGGATCGGTCTCGCCCAGGGCCGTCGGCTCGTCTTCGTCTTCGATCTCGGCGTACTCCGGCGGAAAGCCCTCGTGCTCCAGATAGCCGCCCTCTTCGACGATCTCGTACTGCTTGAAACGCGCGTCGTCGTGAGCCACGTCGTCGCGACTGGCGGCGGGCTCGTGCATCTCGCCGTGGGGGCTGACGTCGCCGCCAATCCCCACGTCGCCGCCGCCGGTGCCGTACTCGCGCATGTCGCCGGTGCTGTACTCGTGGTCGAGACTGAGCCGGCCCGAGCGCTGCTGCTCGGCGTCGACGTCGAGCGCGCTCACGATGCCGCTGCCCACGTCGACGCCTCCGCCGCCGCTGCCCATGCCGGTACCCACATCGTCGTCGCCCGCCCCGGAGCCGCCGCCTCCGACCGCACCGGTGCCGCCGCCGGTGCGCACGTCGCCGGTCTCGAGCTCGGCGCCCGCCTGGTCCACGCCCGGCTCGGTCGCGCCCAGCGGTTCGTCGCCCGCCCGGTCTCTGCCTGGCTCGGTCGGGCCCAGCGCTTCATCGCCGCGCGGCTCCTTGTCGTCTGCCACAGTGCCTCCCTCGGTCGCGCGCTGCTGCGCCCTGATCTGCTCCCTGAGTGCACGGTTCCCGACTTGCGCGGCGGCCTCACCAGGCGAGTCGGCGTGCCTCGCCGCGGAGCGCCGGCCGCCGCCGGCGGGGCGGGCGGCGCTTTGTCAGCCGTCGACCACGATGCCGTCGAGGGGCCCCAGCAGGCGCCGCAGTCGCCGCGAGACGTGGGGCAGGCCGGCGAGGCGATGGGTCATCGCCTCGCCGGCCTCGCGGCGCGCCTGCTGCGCGGCGGCGATCGGCCGCCAGCGCGCGTCGATGAGCTCGATGGGGTCGCCCTGGAGCTCCACGGGCTGCGCCTCGAGGTGCTCCGTCCACAGGCGGAGGCGCGCCGCCCGCGCCAGCTCCGGGTCGTGGGCGACCACGTTGACCTCGGTGTCGTTGAAGAGCGAGTGGTCGTTCAGGTTGGCCGAGCCGACCGTGAGCCAGTCGTCGTCGACGACGCCCACCTTGGCGTGCACGTAGACCGGCGCCGACGTGGCGCCGGCGCTGCGCGCGTAGAGCGTGGCGGCCAGCAGGCGCTGGCCGCCGCCGTCGGCGGCGGCCAGCACGCCGAGCTGCCCCTGGGTGTCGTCTTCGCCGCTGTCCGCCCTGGACGGCAGCAGCAGGACCAGGCGAAAGTCGGGCGACGGCGGGTGCGCGAGCTTGTCGCGCAGGGCGGCGACGATCTCGGGGGACCAGAGGAACTGGTTTTCCAGGTAGATGAAGCGCCGCGCGCCGCGAATGGCGCGCAGGTACGACTCGAGAATGCGAAAGCTGCCGTTGGGGGCGCCGGCGTAGCGACGCTCGGGGATCGTGGTCACAAGCTGCGCCTCGACGTCGCCGGCGGCCGCGGGGTAGACGACGGGCAGGCTCTCGCCGGTCACCTGGCGCCAGCGCAGGGCCAGGTGGGCGGCCACGTCGCCCACGATGGGGCCGTGCAGCTCGCAGGCCACGTCGTGCCAGCCGCGCACCCGGCGGTAGGCGTGCTCGGAGGAGTCGAAGCGGTCGAGCGGGTCGTCGGTCAAGTCGATGCCGCCCACGAAGGCGACCTCACCGTCGATAACGATGACCTTTTCGTGGTGGGCGTGCAGCGGACGCTCGCGGTCGTCGAGCGCCACGCTGATGTGCGTGTCGGCGGTGAGCTCGCGACGTGCCGCCAGGGCGTTCAGCCGCCAGGGTCGAAAGACGGGCAGCGGCGCCCCCGCCCACAGCAGCACGCGCACGGGCAGACGCTCGGCGAGCTCGGCGAGCACGTCGCGCAGCACGACGGGGCGCTCGGAGCGCGTCAGGGCAAAGCCGGGAGTGATCTCCCAGCCGGCGATCGTGACGTGGGAGCGGGCGGCGAGGAGCGCCTCGGCAACGCGCGGCAGCGCGGTCGCCCCGTCGACCAGCAGCTCGCATGCGTTGCCGCGGCGCGGCGGGGGCGACCCGGCCGCCCAGCGGCCGGGCCCGGGCGCGAGCGCCTCACTCCAGCCGAGGCGGGCGAGACGACGGCTGTGGTGGGCGGCGACCTGCCGCTCCAGGTCGTCGCCCAGCGCGTCGTCGAGGCGGTCGGCGGCGCGGCGCCATTGCGCCGGCGCCGCGCCGGAGCCGGTGCGCGCCACGACGCTCCGATCCCTGCGCTGCCCGGTCTACGCCGCGGCCTGGCTCTCGGCCAGGTCCTTGAACGACTCGAGGCCCTCGGTCACGCGGCGCTCCATCCAGCGCTCGAGCGCGGTCGGGTCGCCTTCCCAGGCGCTCGGGTCGTACTCGAGCTGGTAGGTGATGCTGGTGCGGCCGCCGCTCAGCTTCTCGAAGCGCACCTCGCCGACCTCGCGGCCGTCGATCGCCTGCCACTCGATCTTCTGCTCGTCGACGTGCTCGACGATGTCCGTGTCCCACTCGTAGGTCTCGCCCTCGACGTCGGCGACCCAGAGCAGCTGGTCGTCGGGCACCAGCGTCACCGACTCTATCGAGACCATGAAGGACGGATAGTCCTCGATAAGCAGTCCAAAGCGCGTAGACGTCGCGCACGTCGGCGTCTACCTCGATGCTCTTGTCGATGAAGGCCATGCCGGCCTCCTTTGCGATTCGTTGAACAGTCGTCAAGCGAAGGCTTCCCGGCTGCCGCTAAGGTATGCCGCCGTCCGTGAGGCTCCGGCAGCTCCCGTGGCCGTCCACTGTTTTGCGCCGCAGACGCGGTGGTACCGAACAAGGCACGCATCGGCCGATCACGCAGCAGGAGGACGACATGCCCACTCCAGATCGAGCCCGCGCCGGCGACGATGCCGAGATGCCGGCCACCGTCAGGCGTTCGCCGGCCAAGGCGCAACGCACCTGGAAAGAGACCCACGACAGCGCCGTGGAGCAGTATGGCGAGGGCGAACGCGCCCACCGCACCGCTTATGCGTCGCTGAAGCATTCCTACGAGAAGCGCGGCGACCGCTGGGTCGCCAAAAAAGCGAAGGGGGCGTCGGACCCGCGTTCGAAGCAGCCGACCGCTCTCGCCCGGCGGGGCGTGGGCAAGACCTACGGCGGCCTCGACTACTACGGCCACACCAAGGCCGAGCTCCTCGAGATCGCCCGGCAGCTCGGCGCCGGGGTGACCACGTGCATGACCAAAGAGCAGATCGCCGACGCCATCGCCCGCAAGCAGTAGCGTGCGGGGGGCAAGCGATGCCGCGGCTGCGCACCTCTTACCCCGGCGAGCCCGGCATCGCCCGCCGGCGCACCGCCGACGGCTTTGTCTACGTCGACCACCGCGGACGGCCGGTCGCCGACGCCGCCACCCTCGACCGCATAGCGGCGCTCGCCATACCGCCGGCCTGGGACGACGTCTGGATCAGCCCTTACCAGAACGGTCATATCCAGGCGGCCGGCACCGACGCCGCCGGCCGCCGCCAGTACCTCTACCACGAGAAGTGGCGCGAACGCCGCGACGGAGAGAAGTTCGACCGCATGCTGGCCTTTGCCGCCGCCCTGCCCGACGTGCGCCGCGCGGCCGCCGCCCATCTGGGCGGCGTCCGCGCGGCCCCCGACGGGGCCTTGGCGGCCAGCGACCTCACGCGCGAGCGGGTGCTGGCCTGCGCCCTGCGCCTGCTCGACCTGGGCTTCTTTCGCATAGGCGGCGAGGCCTACGCCGAAGAGAACAAGACCTTCGGCCTGGCGACCATGCGCAAGGAACACGTGACGCTCGCCCCGCCGGACACGGTCGTCTTTTCCTACGTGGCCAAAAGCCACAAGGAGCGCGTGCAGACGGTGTCGGACGCCGAGGTCTACCGGGTCGTGGCGCGTCTCAAGCGGCGGCGCGCGGGCGGTGACGACCTGCTCGCCTGGCGCCACGACGGCGCCTGGCGCGACGTGCGCTCGCAGGACATCAACGAGTACCTCAAAGAGATCACCGGCGGCGACTACACGGCCAAGGACTTTCGCACCTGGCACGCGACCGTGCTGGCTGCCGTCGGCCTGGCGGTCTCGACGCGGGTGCGACGTTCGCCGACCGCCAGCCGCCGGGCGATCGTCCGGGTCGTCAAAGAGGTGGCCCACTACCTGGGCAACACGCCGGCGGTGGCCCGCAGCTCGTACATCGACCCGCGGGTCATCGAGCGCTACCTCGCCGGCCGCACCATCGCCGCCACGCTCGACGCCCTCGGCGGCAACGACGTGTTCACCGACCCCGGCGCCCGCAACGTGGCGGAGCGCGCGGTCATCGCCCTGATCGCGCCGCGCGCCGCGCGGCACGAACGCGAGGCCGCGGCGGCCTGAATCGGCCGCCGGCAAACTAGGCGGGCAACGCTCATAACCCCCCGACCTCCGGGTACAACAGGGGCGCCCGCCGCAGAAGGAGCGCCGCGGGCAGGTCGTATCTGGGGCAATGAGGGGGTACCGGTGTCACTTGCAACAGTCACTCGGAACAGCGCAGTCGCGAGCACGCAGAGCCACGCGCCGTGGCCGCAGAGCTCCGAGACGCTCACCACCATCTCGGCGGTGCGCCGCTTCTTCTACCGCAACACGCGGCCGATCTACTCGATCGGTCCTACCGACTTCAACCTCGCCGGCATGGACGAGTGGATCGCCAACTTTCGCCATATCTGCCAGATCGACTGCTACGACGGGCGCCACCCCAACGTCTTCGTGCCGCGCCCGGCCGAGCACGACGAGTTTCGCAGCATCCCCGACATCAACAACTACCTGCTGCGCCACGAGCAGGTCGTCGAGCACATCGCGGCGCGCGGCGACGACGGCGTCGCCGTGTTCCTCATGTTCGACGAGACCACCGAGGAGATCTGTCGCGAGATGGGGCTGTCGGTCTGGTTCCCGGCGGCCGAGCTGCGCGAGCGCTGCGACAGCAAGGTCGAGACCGTGCGCCTGGGCAACCGCGCCGGCGTGCCCAGCGTGCCCAACGTGCTCGCCCGTGTCAGGAGCTACCCCGAGCTGCGCCAGCTGGCGGCCGCCGCCGGCTTGGGCAGGCACCTGGTCGTGCAGACGCCGTTCGGCGACTCCGGCCACACCACGTTCTTCATCTCGAACCGCGCCGACTGGCGGCGTCACGCGGCGGCCATCGCGGCCGAGTCCGAGGTGAAGGTCATGCGGCGCATCGACCCGTTGGGAGCCACGCTCGAAGCCTGCGCCACCCGCTGCGGCACCGTCGTCGGGCCGCTGCTCACCGAGATCGTCGGCCACAGCGAGCTCACCCCCTACCGCGGCGGCTGGGCCGGCAACGAGGTCTTCACCGGCGCCTTCAGCGAGGCGGTGCGCGCCAAGGCGCGCGAGTACACCGAGCGTCTCGGCGCGCAGCTGCTCGCCGAAGGCTACCGCGGGTACTTCGACCTCGACTTTCTGATCGACCGCCACGACGGCGAGCTCTACCTGGGCGAGCTCAACCCGCGCATCTGCGGGGCCAGCCCGCTCACCAACCACGCCGCCTTCGCCCACGCCGACGTGCCCCTCTTTCTGTTCCACCTGCTCGAGTTCTCCGGCGTCGAGTTCGACCTGGACATCGCCGAGCTGAACGCGCGCTGGGCCGACCCGCGCTTTATCGACAGCTGGAGCGCGGTCGTGCTCAAGAGCACCTCGGCCGACGTCGACCAGGTGACCGCCGCACCGCAGTCGGGCCTCTGGCGGCTGCACGGCGACGGCGTGGCCTACGAGCGCTTCGACTACCGTCGCGCGGCCGTCCAGGACGAGCGCCAGGGCCTCTACCTGCGCATCACCGGTCCCGGCGACTGGCGCTACGAGGGCGCCGACCTGGGCATCCTGATCACCCGCGGCCGCCTCATGACCGACAACTTCGAGCTCACCGATCGCGCTCGCGAGTGGGTCGTCGGCCTGAACTCGCATTATCAGTCGGAGGCCCCCGTCGCGAGCGCCGTCGCGACCGCGCCGGGCGGTCACCTCTTCAAGCTGCAGTAGGCCGATGGGATCCGACCGACCAACCGCTCCCGAGCTCGGACCCACCGCGCCCGAGGCCGGGCCCGCGCCTCCCGAGTCCGGACCCACCGCGCCCGAGGCCGGAACCGCGCCTCCCGAGCTCGGACCCACGCCCGGCGCCGCGCCGGCGCCGACCGGCTCGCCACGCTCGAGAACTGGGAGCGCGCGCCGTGGAACCGCTGGTCGTTCCAGCACGTGCGCCAGATCATTCCCTCGGCGCGCATCAGCCGCGGGCGCGGCGCCGGTGCGCGAGCTGCCGGCCGCACCGGCCGACCTCGACGGCCTCACTTTCGAGACCTCGCAAGGCGCCACGACGCTCACCGGGCTGCTGGCGCGCCTGTACGTTGACGGCTTCCTCGTGCTGCATCGCGGACGGATCGTCACCGAGCAGTACTTCAACGGCATGGAGCGCGACACGCCGCACCTGTTGCAGTCGATCTCGAAGTCGGTCACCGGCGGCGTCGTGGGTGCGCTGGTGGGCAGGGGCCGGCTCGACCCGGCGCGTCCGGTCAGCGACTACATCGCCGAGCTCGCCGGCACGTCGTTCGAGGGCGCTACCGTGCGCCACCTGCTCGACATGTCGGCCGGTACGCGCTTCTCCGAGGACTACGACGACCCCGAGTCCGACGTGAGCCTCTACGAGGGCGCCGTCGGCTGGCGGCCGGTCGCCTGCGACGAAGACGAGCTCGACCTGCTCAGCTTACGTCGTGGGCCTGCCCGACCACCGCGAGCACGGCGGGCTGTTCGAGTACCGCTCCATCCTCACCGACGTGCTCGGCATCGTCGTCGAGCGCGTCAGCGGGTTGCGCTTCGCCGAGGCCATGAGCGAGCTCCTCTGGTCGCAGCTCGGCGCCGGGTACGACGCCGAGATCACGGTCGACCGCCACGGCTTTGCCCTGACCGACGGCGGCATCTCGATGACGCTGCGCGACCTGGCCCGGTTCGGCCAGCTCTACCTGCAGAGCGGTTGCTGGGACGGCCACCAGGTGGTGCCGGCCTCGTGGGTCAACAACACGCGCTACGCCGACGACGACTGCCGGCAGGCCTTCGCCGCCTCGAGCGACGCGCGGCGCCTCGGCTTTTGCGACCCCTCCGAGGCCCTCTGCTACACCAAGGCGCACTACCGCAACTGCTGGTGGGTGGTCGATCCCCAGCTCGGCGTGCTGCTCGGCTCGGGCATCTACGGCCAGACCCTGTATGTGAACATGTTCGCCAACGCCGTGGTCGCCATCCTGTCGTCGCAGCCCACGCCGTTCGACGGCGACGGCGCGGGCGATGTGCTCCAAGCCTGCACGGCCATCTCGTCGGCGCTCGCGATACTGCCGTAGGACGGCGAAGCGGCTGGGGCCGCCCCGCCGCCCGCTCGAAGTGACCGCCGCGCCGCGCCGGGGTAAGCCCTGAAATGAGTGCTTCGACCGTCCCTGCCCCTTCTGGAGCGACCTGCCGATGCCGCCATGGAACCTGATCGTCTTGTGAGAGGCGGCCGCGGGCTGCGGGCGGCCCGCGGTGCGACCTGCGGCGAGCTCGCCGACCAGAGCACGTGCGTGGAGCATCGTCCCACGCGTGCGGTCGGCGCCGCCGCCTTCTGGGTGGTCGCCGGCGTCTTTGTGGTGGGCATGGCCGGCGGGGCCCTGCCCACGCCGCTCTACCCGCTCTACCAGGCGCGCTTCGGCCTGTCGAACATCACGGTGACGATCGTCTTCGCCGCCTACGCCGCCGGCGTGCTGAGCGCGCTGCTCGTCTTGGGCCGGCTCTCCGACAGCGCCGGGCGCAAGCCGGCCCTGCTGCTGGTGGCGGGCTTCGCCGCCGTCAGCACGCTCATCTTCTTGTTCGCCCAGGGCCTGCCCTGGCTGTTTGTCGGGCGTTTTGTGTCGGGCCTGGCCATAGGCACGCTGACCGGCACGGCGACGGCCGCCCTGGCCGAGCTCGAGCCCCACGGCGACAAGCGCAAGGCGTCGCTCATCGCCGCCATGATCACGCCGGGGGGACTGGCGCTCGGCACGCTCGTGGCCGGCGCCCTGGCGCAGTACGGGCCGGCGCCGCTGCGCCTGGTCTACGGCGTCTACCTCGGCGCGCTCGTGGCGCTGGTCGCCGGCGTCGCGGCGCTGCCCGAGACGGTGCCGGCGGCGACCGGCCGCCTGGCCTTCTACGTGCAGCGTCTGCACGTGCCCGCCGACATCCGCAGGCCGTTCGCGGCCGCCGCCTTCGGCGTGTTCAGCGGCTTCGTCGTGATGGGCCTGCTCTCCGGCCTTGCGCCGTCGTTCCTGGGCGAGTCGTTACACGAGCACAACGTGTTCGTGGCGGGACTGCTCGTGTCGGTCATGTTCGGCGCCGCGGCGTCGGCGCCCCTCGTCGTGGGCCGCCGCGTCATCGGGACGGCCGCGCTGCTCGGAGTGGCCTGCGTGATCGCCGGTCTCACGCTCGTGCTGATCGCCCTGGCCACGCGTTCGCTGGCATCCTTCTTTGCCGGCGCGCTGGTGGTCGGCCTGGGGATCGGCTCGCTGTTTGCCGGCACGCTCGCCCTGATCAACCGCTACGCCCCGGCGGACCGGCGCGCCGAGGTGGTGTCGGCCTTCTTCGTGGCCGGCTACACCGGGCTGACGCTGCCGGTCGTAGGCGTGGGGATCGCCTCGGAGCACATCGGCGTGCTCACCGCGGCGGAGTGGCTTGCGGGGATGGTCGTGGTGCTCGCGCTGGCGGCGCTGCTGGGCATACGACGGGCCGCGGCGCGCGCCGCGCAGGCGCCGCCGGAGCAGCGCGGCGACGAGCGGGGGGCGCGGGCGGCGTAGCCGCCCGCGCCCCCCGCCGTCACGCCTTGGGGGCGGCGTCGCTCGCGGCCTGCGCGCCGGTGTCGAGCCCGGCGGCGAGCTCGCGGAAGGCGGCGCTCGCGCCGTGACGCAGCGGGCGGCCGTGGGCGAAGCAGGCGACGTCGAACTCGAGGGCGGCGAGGCGCGCCAGGCTGCGGCGGCTGCCCTCGACGTCTTCGTTCAGGGGGCTGAGGCCGGTGCGGAAGGTGTTCGATACGGCGTCGCCCACGAACAGCACGCCGCCGTCGCGCGGCAGGAGCAGGGCGAGGTGGCCGGCGCTGTGGCCCGGCGTGTGATAGGCGCGCAGACCGTCGAAGGGCAGTTCGTCGCCGTCGGCCACCTGATGGGCGACCGCGACCGGCTCGAGCCTGCCTTCGGGAGCCGCGTTCAGCACGCGTCGCAAGGCGTCGGTCGCGCGACTTGTGCCCGGGCCGAACGGACGGTGGGGCAGCGCGCCCTCGACGAGGGTGGCGTCGCTGGCGTGCATCCATACTTCGGCGCCGGTGCGGCGCTTCATCTCGGCGAGGCCGCCTGTGTGGTCGCGATGCGCGTGGGTGACCACGATGGCCACGACGTCTTGCGGCAGCCGGCCCATGGAGTAGATCGCCTCGGTGATCTGCGGTGGGCTGTTCTTGAGGCCGGCATCGATCAGCACGAGCTTGTCGTTGGCTTCGACCAGGAACACGCTGACGCCTCGCAGGGGTATCCGGTACACGCCGCGAGCGACTTCGTCTACCTTCATAGGCCCCCCCTCGAGCAGTGGTCGAACACGCATCATACCCTTCACGGCCTGCGACTCTCTCAGTATCTTCCCAGTCTCTTCTCAGCAGGGGTTTTGCTTCTAGCCGCAGACTGACACAATACTGGTGAGCGCCGCTGTGGCGCGCGTCGGGGAGGTCGAGCAATGACGGGGAGCGTCGCGTACCCGGGACGGTCTGTGCAGGTGGGGTCTTGAGCGTACCCGCTCGCTACCGCCGACGCAGGGCCTTTGCGGTCGCGCTGGCCGCGGCCGCGGCCGCGACCCTGATCGGCTTTGCCGTAGGCGCCCACGCGCACAGCATCTCCGAGGGCACGGCCCGGGGGGCGTCCGCCATCTCGGTGGCGGCCGTCGCTGCACCGGCGACCGTTGGGCTGGGCGCCGCCAGAGTCTGGCGCGGCGCCCGGGCGAGTCTGCGCTTTCGCGTGTCGTACCCGGCGGCGACCACGGTGACCGCCACCCTCGAGGTGAGCAACGCGTCGGGCGGCGCCGTCGAGACCATCGCCCTGGGCGACGTGCGCGCGAACGGCGTGGTCCGCGCCCGTTTTGTCGCGAACCTGCGGCCGGGCACGTACAGGTGCAGTCTGCTGGCAAGCGCGCCCGGCGCGGACGCCGTCGCGACCGCCACGACGACGGCGGCGACCGCGGCCACGCCGGCCACGCCGGTCGTGCGTCAGGCCTTTCCGTCGCCCGCGGCCATCGCTTCCGCCACGAAGTGGCTGCGGGCGCGCACCGGCGTCACCGCCTTCGCCGTGGTCGACAGTCGCGGCGTGCTGCACGGCTACAACCCCGACGAGCAGTTCGTCACGGCCAGCGTGGTCAAGGCCATGCTGTTGGTCGCCTACCTGCGCACCTACGCGACGCTCAGCGACTCGGCGGCCGCGGAGCTGACCGAGATGATCGAGATCTCCGACAACGACGACGCTTTCGAGATGTACCGCATCCTCGGCAGTCAGGGCATGTACGCCGTTGCGGAGGCCGCCGGCATGACCCGGTTCTCGCTGCCCACCGACGACTGGACCTTCGCCGAGATCACGCCGGCCGACCAGGCTCGCTTCTTCTACGAGATGGATCGCCTGATCCCGGCGCGCTACGACGCCTTTGCGCGCCACCTGCTCTCCCACGTCGCCGCCTACGAGAGCTGGGGCATCCCGGCGGTGGCTCGCCCCGCCGGCTGGACCGTGTTCTTCAAGGGCGGCTGGCGCGGCACGGTGCGCGGGCAGCTCGTTCACCAAGTCGCCCGGCTCGAGCGCAACGGCCAGACGATCGCGATCGCCGTCATGACCGACGGCGACCCCGACATGGACTACGGCATCGCCACCATCCAGGGCGTCGCTGCACGGTTGCTGGGGGTCGCCCGATGAGCGCCCGGCGCGGTGCCGCAGGGCACCCCTGGGCCGCCGTGGCGGGCGCTGCCGTCGTGGCGGGCGCTGCCGTCGTGGCCTTGGCCACGTTGGTGCTGGCCGCCGCGCTGGCCGCTGCGCTGGCCGGCTGCGGAGGCGTGGCCGCGGCGGGCCCGGCGGTCACCGCATCGCCCTCGAGCACGCCTCTCGCGGCGAGCCCCACGCCGGTGGTGGCGGTCAAGGTCGCAGCGGTCGCGCCGCATTCCGGGGCGCAGAACGTGTCGTACGCGAGCAAGCTCGTGGTGCGCTTCTCTACCGCGCTGGCGGCGCGCACCGCCCACCCCAGGCTCACGCCCAAGGTGCGCGGCTCCTGGAAGGCGGTCTCGCCCACCACGCTGGTCTTTCGCCCGGCGGGCCACTGGCCGCTCCTCACGACCGTGCAGGTGACCGTCCCGGCCGGCCGCTGGGGCATGCGCAGCAGCAGCGGGGGCCGACTGGCCAAGAAGTACACGACGTGGTTCACGGTAGGCGGAGCCTCAGTGCTGCGCCTGCAGCAGCTGCTCGCCGATCTCGGGTACCTGCCGCTGCGCTTTCGGGCCAGTCACGCTGCACAGGCGAGCGCCGCGCAGACGAGCTCCGCACCGACGAGCGCCGCGCAGACGAGCGCCGCGCAGACGAGCGCTTCGCCGGCGGCTGTGGCCTCGCCGAGCGCCGCCGCCTCGCCGGGCGCCGCGGCTTCGCCAAACGCGACGAGCTCGCCGAGCGCATCGGCCTTGCCGACGACCGCCGCCTCGCCGGCCGCGCCCTCGAAGCACCACGCAACGAGCGCCGACCTGGTGTCCGTGGCCATCCAGAAGGGCGCCTTCACCTGGCGGTATCCGCAGCTCGCCAAGCTGATCCGCGGCTTGTGGCAGCCGGGCCAGTACACCGTGCTCACGCGGGGGGCGGTCATGGCCTTCGAAGCCGACCACGGCCTCCCGTCTGACGGCGTGGTCGGCGCCCAGGTGTGGGAGACGCTCCTGCAGACGGTGGCCCGTCACAAGGCCGTCAAGCACGACTATGACTACCTCGACGTCTCGATGGCGCTCCCTGAGACGCTGCGCGTGTGGCGCAACGGGCGCGTCGTGTATTCGACGGCCGTCAACACCGGCATCGCCAGCCGGCCGACGGCGGCGGGCACGTTCCCCGTGTACGCGCGCTACCTGTCGACCACGATGAGCGGCACCAACCCCGACGGCACCAAGTACAACGACCCCGGCGTGCCTTACGTCGCCTACTTCAACGGGGGCGACGCTGTGCACGGCTTCATCCGCGGCTCGTATGGCTGGCCGCAGAGCCTGGGTTGCGTCGAGCTGCCCTACAGCGCCGCCTCGGTGGTCTTCAACTTCGATCCCATCGGCACGCTGGTAGGGGTCCACTTCTGACGCGGGGCCGGCGCGGGCGCCGGCGACCCTCAAACCCTCGCGCCGACGGCCCTCGGCTGTCGCGCCGGCGACCCTCTACACAGCCGCCTTGGCGCTCGCCCTGGCGAACTCGGCTACCGCGGACTCGGTCAGCGGGTGGGCCGGCAGCGCGCGCAGCACGTCGAGCGGCGCGGTGATGTCGTGCGAGCCGTGGACGACCGAGTCGACCACCTGCGCGGCGCTCTTGAGGCTGGCGGCCAGGATGCGGGTGTCGCTGTGCACGGCGCTGAGCACAGCGGCGAGCGCATCGACGACCACGAGGCCGCCGACCGACTGGCGGGCCGCCCTGTCGACGTAGGGGATCACCCAGATGCAGCCGACTTCGTGGGCGAGCAGCGCCTGGGCCGGCGAGTAGACGGCCGTGAGGGCGCAGCGGACGTCCTGGCTGCGCAAGATACCGGCCACGCGCACGGCGTCGAGCGTAGCCGGCAGCTTGATCACGATACGCTCTGGGGCGAGCGCGTGCGCGGCGCGTCCCTGGTCGGTCATGTCGGACACCGAGCTCGCCGTGGGCTGGTAGCACAGCGGGCCGTGCGGGAAGGCGGCCAGCAGACGATCGAGGTGGGCAAGCGGCTCGTCGGTCACGCGGGCCATGAGCGTGGGGTTGGTCGTGATGCCGCTGACGAAGCCGAGCTCGGCGGCCTCCGACGCGTCTTTCAGAGATGCTGAGTCAAGCAGGATCGCCATGGCGGTGGTTCCCTTCGGTTCGCGGGCTCGTGCCACCGGGGCCGCCGTAGCGCCCCGGACAGAGGTCGTCGCAAACACTCCCACTATCGGCCCGTCGCTTCAAGCCGGGGGCGAGGTCGCTCCGCTCGGTTCAGGCGCCGAAGCCGCCGAAGCCGCCGGGTTCAGGCGCCGAAGCCGCCGGGTTCAGACGCCGTCGCGAGCGGCCGGCGCCGGCGCCGTCTTGCCGATACGCAGCACGTCGTTGATGGCGTCGATCACCTCGCTCTGCAGCTCGTCGGCCGGCACGTCGATGAACGCTTTGCCGACCAATAACCCCAGGACGCCCATGACGAGACCGACGGCGCCGGCCATGCGCACGCGGTCGGACAGCGGCATCGCCTGGTTGGTGAACACGGCGTACAGGCGTTCGTGCATGAACTCGTGCTCGGCGCTGCCGTGGCCCGCCATCATCTTCTCGGTGATCGCGCGTGCCGGGCCCTGGTTCTTCTCGAGGAGCTCGAACAGGCGGCGCTGCGGCAGCACCCACTGGACGAGCGTCGTCAGGCCTGCGCCCCACGCTTCGAGGCTCGGCCGTTCGTTGATCAGGGCCATGGCCTGGGTCTGCAGTTCGAGGATCGGCTGCATGAGCGTGCGGAGGATCTCTTCTTTGCTGGCGAAGTGGTAGTACAGCGCCGCCTTGGTGACGCCGACGCGCTCGGCGACCTCGCGCAGCGACGCCTTGTCGTAGCCCTGCTCTATGAACAGGTCGAGGGCGGTCTGCAGAATGCGTTCGCGGGTGTCGTTCATCTCACTGCCTTCGCGCTTGTCGTAGCGCCCTAGCCTTCGTTGCGCTCCGCCGCGACCCTTCCGTTTGCGAAGGGCGCTGCGCCGGCGCTTGACATGCGATAGAATCTCACTTACCGTACGGTCAGTCAATTCTACTGACCGACCGGTAAGGTGCCACGATGAACCAGCAGATGATGATCGAAGCCGCGGCGCTGTCAAAGCGCTACGGCGAGACGCAGGCGCTCGACAAGATCGACCTCGAGGTGCCGGCCGGGTCGATCCTCGGGGTCCTGGGCCCCAACGGCGCCGGCAAGACGACAGGCGTGCGCATTCTCACCACCCTGACCGCGCCCGACAGCGGCCGCGCCTGGGTGGCGGGCCACGACGTCGTCACCGAGGCGCCCGCGGTGCGCCGCAAGATCGGCGTGACCGGCCAGGACGCCACCCTCGACGAGATGCTCACGGGCCGCCAGAACCTGGTCATGGTGGGCCAACTCAGCCGCCTGGGGCGTTCGCAGGCGCGCAGCCGGGCCGCCGAGCTGCTCGGCCTGTTCGAGTTAGACGACGCGGGCGACCGCGTGGTCAAGGGCTACTCGGGCGGCATGCGCCGCCGCCTCGACCTGGCCGCCAGCCTCGTCATGCGGCCTCCCGTCCTCTTTCTGGACGAGCCCACCACCGGCCTCGACCCCACGAGCCGGCAACGCATGTGGGGCGTGATCCGCGGCCTGGTGGGCGAAGGCGTCACCCTCTGGCTCACGACGCAGTACCTCGATGAGGCCGACGCCCTGGCCGACAGCATCGCCGTCATCGACCACGGCCGCGTGATCGCGAAGGGCACGCCGCACGAGCTCAAGTCGGCCACCGGCTCGCAGCTCCTCGAGGTCACCCTGACGGCGCCCCACGCCGGGGCCGCTCCGGCCGTCACCCGCTTCGCCCTCGGTGCGGTCGACGTGTCAGACGACGGCCGCCGGCTGCGCGCCGTCGTGCGCAGCGAGCCGGGTCTGGCCACGACCCTGCTGCGCGCGCTCGACGGCGCCGGCGCGCTGGTCGACGACATCGCCATTCACCAGCCGTCGCTCGACGACGTGTTCGCCACGCTGACCGGGGCCGACACGGCCGCGGAGAGCAAAGCCATCGTGGAAGGAGTCCTGGCATGAGCGCCACGACGACCGCACTACCAACCAGGACCGCCGCGCCCGGGCTCTTCGACCGCCTGCTCTCGTGGGCGGGCGACGTCTGGGTCATGACCCGGCGCAACATCATCCACATACGCCGCGAGCCCATGCAGCTCTCCGACGTCACCATCCAGCCGGTGCTCTTCACGCTGCTTTTCATCTACGTCTTCGGCTCGGCCATGGTGCTGGCCGGCGGCGGCAGCTACAAGGCCTTCGCGCTGGCCGGTTTGCTGGTCATGAACTTGACGACCTCATCGGTGGGCACCGCCATCGGACTCAGCACAGACCTGACCACCGGGGTCATCAACCGCCTGCGCACGCTGCCCATGTCGCCCACCTCGATCCTCGTGGGCCGCACGCTCTCGGACCTGCTGGCGGCCGCGGTGTGCAGCACGATCGTGGCGGTCACCGGCTTCGCCATCGGCTGGCGCCCCACGACCAACATCGCCGAGGTGCTCGCCGGTTTCGGCGTGGCCCTGCTGTTCAGCTTCGCGCTCTCCTGGATGAACGCCTGTCTGGGCATGACGGTCTCGGGAGCGGAGTCGGCGCAAGGCATCGTCTTCATCGTCATCTTTCCGCTGGCCTTTGTGTCGAACGTCTTCGTGCCCACGCAGGGCATGCCCGCGTGGCTGGCGACGATCGCCAACTGGAACCCCGTGAGCGCCGTGGCGTCGGCCTGCCGCGTGCTGTTCGGCAACCCCAACCCCTCCGGGCGCATTCAGGCCTGGCCCATGCAGCACCCGGTGGCCGCCGCGATCATCTGGTCGCTGGCCCTGCTGGCCGTGGCCGTGCCGCTGGCCGGGCGCCTCTACGTGCGCCGCACCCGCGACTAGGCGAAGTCACGCACGCCTGAGCGGCGACGACGAAGTCGATCGACGGCCCCAGGCGCGTAGCAACGGCCCGGGCGGCCGACCCGCGAAGGGTCGGCCGCCCTTCGCGTCGTATGGTACGTTTGGCTCATGGACGCGCTCATCATGTTCGACTTCGACGGCGTGATCGTCGACTCGCTGCACGACCAGTCGGCGGCGTGTTCGGCCACCTTGCTCGCTCACGGCCTGCCGCACCTGGCGAGCCACGAGCAGTTCCTGGCCTTCACCGAAGACAACTGGTTCGACGCCGTCGACGCCGCCGGCGTGCCCGAGCAGACGGTGACCGCCATCGAAGACGCCATCTCCGCGGCGCCCACGCCGCCGCTGTTCGCCGGCATCGCCCCGGTGCTCGAGGAGCTCGCCCGCACGAACTCCCTGGTCGTCATCACCTCGAGTCGCACGAGCGCCGTGACCCGCATTCTGCACGAGCATCGCGTGCGCGGCGTGGGCGAGGTGCTGGGCGCCGATCACGAGCGCAGCAAGACGCGGCGCATTCGCCAGGTCCGCGCCCGCCACGCGCGCGAGCTGCCGGCCTGGTATGTGGGCGACACGACGGGCGACATCATCGAGGCGCGCGCCGCCGGGGTGGGCACGGTGGGGGCCGCCTGGGGCTGGCACGGCGAGGAACGGCTGCGCCGGGTGCGCCCCGACCGCGTGGCGCTGGCGCCGGCCGACCTGCTGAAGATCTTCTAGATTCACAGCGAACGCTCAGGTAGTGCTCATCGGCCTCAAAGGAAGCGGTGGCACACTACCTGCGACCCCCTCACAGAGGCGCCCTCCCCCCAGGCGCCTCACCGCACGGAAGCGGTCCCTCTGACCCGGGGACCCAGGGCCCGCCGCCTCGTCACCCCGCGAGGCGGCGGGCCCGTCCATTTGGCACACCGCCGCGGCCTCGGTGCGGCGGGCCCGTCCATTGGCACACCGCCACGGCGTCGATGCGGCAGTCGATGCGGCGGTCGACGGGCCCACGGCGCTTTCGCGACGGCCTCCAACCCACCGCCTCTTCCCGAACGGCGCCCCGCTCGAGCCGGGCGGGCAGACTCTTGTTCGCGCCGGTTGTCGAAAAGGCGACTCGCTGTTCGTCGTAGAGGCGACAATCCAGGCAAGCGACGGAGGTCACCATGCAGTACATGCTCCTCATCTATACGGACGGCGAGGTCGCCGCGAACTGGGACCGCCTCTCCGAAGACGAGCAACGGTCGACCTTGGGCGAGTACGGCGCCATCTTCCAGACTCCGGGCGTGGTCGCCGGCGCGCAGCTCGCGCCGGTCACCAGCGCCACCACGGTGCGCGTGCAGGACGGCCGCACGCTGACCACCGACGGGCCGTTCGCCGAGACCAAAGAGGTGCTGGGCGGCTTCTACACGGTCGAGGCCGACGATATCGACAAGGCGCTCGAGATCGCCGCCCGCATTCCGGCGGCGCGCATGGGCGGCAAGATCGAGGTGCGGCCGCTGGTGGAGATGTAGGCCGGCGGGCGGCGAAGGCGTGGCCAGGACCAGCCCCTCAGATCGGCTCGAACAGGTCTTTCGCGACGAGTGGGGCGGGTGCTGGCCACGCTCATCGGCTACCTCGGCGACTTCGACCTGGCCGAGCATGCCGTGCAGGAGGCCTTCGCCGTGGCGGCCGCGCGCTGGCCGCGCGACGGGCGGCCAGCGAACCCCGGGGCCTGGCTCACCACGACGGCGCGCCGCCGCGCCATCGACCGGCTGCGGCGCGACCGCACGCTGGTCGAGAAGACCAGGCTCCTGACCGTCCCCGAGGCGACAGACGACGTGGACGAGGCAAACGACTCAGACGGCGCCGACATTCCCGACGAGCGCCTCGAGCTCATCTTCACCTGCTGTCACCCGGCCCTCGCCCTAGACGGCCAGGTGGCGCTCACCCTGCGCACCCTCGGCGGCCTGAGCACCGACGAGATCGCTCGCGCCTTCCTGGTGCCCGAGGCCACCATGGCGCAGCGCCTGGTGCGGGCCAAGCGCAAGATCAAGAGCGCCGGCATTCCCTTTCGCGTGCCGCCCGCTCATCTGCTGGCCGAACGGCTGACGGCCGTGCTGGCGGTCGTCTACCTGATCTTCAACGAGGGGCTTCGGGGGGCGCGGCGACCTGGCGGCCGAGGCGTTGCGCCTCGGCCGCTCTCCGCCGCGCTCCTGCCCGACGAGCCCGAGGCGCACGGCCTGCTCGCCCTGATGGCGCTGCACGACGCGCGCCGCGAGGCGCGTTTTGCCGACGGCGAGCTCGTGCTGCTGGCCGATCAGGACCGGTCGCGGTGGGATGAGGCCGAGATCGCCGAGGGTCGCGCGGCGCTCGCGCGAGCGCTCGCGCCGGGCGGCCGCGGCCCCGACGTGCTGCAGGCGGCAATCGCCGCCGAGCACGCCGCCGCGCCGCGCAGCTGGGACCGTGTCGCCGCCCTCTACGCCGAGCTCGTGCGCTCACCGGCTCGCCGGTCGTCGAGCTCAACCGCGCGGTGGCCGTCGCCGAAGCGCACGGTCCGCGGGCGGGCCTTGAGCTGGTCGATCGGCTCGAGCTCGACGACTACCTCTACCTGCACGCCATGCGCGCCGACTTGCTGCGCCGTCTCGGCCGCACCGTCGAAGCGCGCGCGAGCTACGCTCGCGCCCTCGAGCTCGCGCAGTCCGACCCCGAGCGCCGCTTTCTGGAACGGCGGCTCACCGAGCTCGGCGGCTAGACTGTCCTATCCCCGAGTAGTACCGACACTCGGAGCTTTCTTGCTTCTCTTGTCTCACTGAGGTGGGGCGGCGCATCCTTTCGGCAAGGAACTGCCAGGTTCTCGCAGAAGGAGCGCCGCCCCATGACCAATGATGATGTCCTTTTCGCCTACCGTCTACGTGTGCTTGCCAGCGCCCGGGAGCTGGGATCGGTGGCCGCGGCCTGCCGCGTGCACGGCATCCACCGCTCGACCTTCTACCGCTGGAAGGGCGCCGTCGACCGCTTCGGGCTGGAGATCCTGCGACCGCGCGAACGCCGCCGCCCGCAGATGCCCAACGCCATCCCGGTCTTAGTCGAGCAGCGCATCGTCGCCTTCGCCCTGGGCTACCCGGGCTACGGACCGGCCCGCATCGCCTCCGAGCTGGCGCGCGCCAAGCACGGCGGCTTTACGGTCTCGCCCAACGGCGTGTGGCGCGGGCTGCGTCGCCATGGCCTGCACACCCGCGCCCTGCGCAACGCCCTGCTGGCCGGTTATGCGGCGCCGCCCGCACCGGCCCGCGAGCCCGCCCCGGAGCGCCACATCGCAGTCGACCACCCCGGCGAGCTCGTGCAGATGGACTGCTTTTGCATCGGGCGCCTGGCCGGCACCAAGGGCGTGGTGTGGCAGTACAGCGCGATCGACGCAGCCTCCTCTTTCACCTGGGCCAAGCTGCACACGACACCCAAGAACCCCGACGTGCGCTTCTGCTCGCACCCGGCGCACCGCGTGGCCGGCGATCTGCGCAACGCCGGCTGGCGCCTGGAGCGCGTGAGCACCGACAACGGCTCGGAGTTTCGCAACCACGCCTTCGACGCCACCCTCGAGCGCCTCGGAGCCGGCCACACGCTGATCAGCCCGGGGCGCCCGCAGTCGAACGGCTTCGTGGAACGTGTGCAGCGCACCATCTTGGAGGAGTGCTGGAAGCCCTCCTTCGCGCGCTACCTGGTGCCCAAGTACATGGGGCTGCGCCGCGAGCTTGAGCGCTACCTCGAGCTCTACAACTACGACCGCACGCACAACGGGCGCCTGACTCGTGGTCGGACGCCCGCTGAGGTGTTCGGTGCCGCTAAGATGTTCGAGTAGTGGCAGACGGGATGCGTCGCTACATCTTGGG
>CAWJDN010000230.1:0-20185 GCA_963840985.1 uncultured Acidobacteriaceae bacterium | reverse complement strand
CAGGGGACGCGGGTCGGCGCTGGTCTGCGCGATTGGCCGCGGAGTGAAGATTGGAAACGGATGCCGAATTTATCCAAACGTGACGGTTTATCCGGGACGACGCTGGGCAATCGCGTGATTGTGCATGCCGGCGGCGCCGGAAGCGTCGCCCATGTGCGAGATGTCGAAGATGCCGGCGGCCTGGCGGACGGCGAGGTGTTCGTCCATGATGCTGGTATATTGCACCGGCATTTCCCAGCCCCCGAATTCGACGAGTTTGCCGCCGAGTTTCTGGTGCGCGGTGAAGAGTGGCGTGCGCTTCAACATGGCTGGAGAATGTGGAATTTGGAATGCAGAATGAAGGAATAAATCAACCCGCCAGCCGCTTCAAGACTTCCTGCGCGAGCAGTTCATAAGCCGCCGCCCCGGAACTGTATTTGTCGTAATGGATGATCGGCTTGCCGAAGCTCGGAGCTTCGGCGAGGCGCGTGCTGCGTGGAATCACGGTTTCAAACACGCGCGCGCCGAGTTGATTGCGGACTTCGCTGACGACTTCGTTGGAAAGTTTCGTCCGGCCATCGAACATCGTCATCACGACGCCGAAAATGTCGAGGCGCGGATTGACGCCCGCGGCGCGCAACTGGTTGAGCACGCGGTTCATCATGGAAATGCCTTCGAGCGAGTAGTACTCGCATTGCAACGGCACGAGCAAACCGTCGCACGCGGCAAAGGCGTTCAGGGTGAGAATGCCCAGCGACGGCGGGCAATCCACCAGGACCACGTCGAATCGTTGCGATTCCAGCACGGGTTGCAACACCCCGGCAACGCGGAGCAGGTGATTTTCCATTCGTGCCAGTTCGAGATCGGCGGCGCACAAATCCACTTCGCTCGGCACAACGGCCAGCCGCTCGAAGGCGGTGTTTTTGATTTTGTCGAGCAGGCTGCCTTCCCCCAGCAAAACCCGATACGCGCTGGCGCCCTCGGTTTTTTCCAGGCCGAGACCGCTGGTGGCGTTGGCCTGCGGGTCGAGGTCAAACAAGAGCACGCGTTGCCCAACCGCGGCGAGGCAGGCAGCAAGATTGACGGCTGTGGTCGTCTTGCCCACGCCGCCTTTTTGATTGGCGACCGCAATGACTTTGGTTGGCACCCGCCCGATTTAATGACAAGCGCGGCGCTGTTTCAAGCGCGCAACGCGTTTCAAATCGGATTAAAATCGGATTAATTGGCGGGAATTGAAAAGCTGACCGGCTGGGCGAGCGAATTTTGCTGTCCAAAAAGCGAAGCGACCGGCTGAAGGCTGAGCACGGGATTGGTGCTGGACACGATCCCCATTTGGTCCACTGACTGCAACACGGATGGCGACACAGCGGCGAGCGAAGTCGTGGTGGGGGTGACGGCCTGCAGAACCGGCTGCGACGTAAGATCCGGACGTTCCACAATAATAATTCCCAGAATGAGCAGCAAACAAAGCGCTCCCGCAAACGCGCTTGCAAACACCGGTTTGATATTAAACGCTTGCAACCACTTTTCCAGCCAGGGAGCCTGACCAAGCAATTCCTCCATCCAGTTGGCTGATTTTCCAGTGTCACCGGCGCGGATTCGTTGCAGGACCTGGCGTGAAAAATAGTCGAAATATCCCGGCGGGGGCGTTTCGTGCCGTTTGAGAGCCATCAAGCGGCGCAACGACTCGAAGTTATTTTCGTTTTCGTTCATACTTACTTCAAGTAATCGGACAACAACGCCTGCAATTGCTGTCGGGCGTAAAACAGCCGCGACCGAACAGTGCCAATGTTGCAATCCATAATCTTTGCAATCTCTTCGTGTGATTGCCCCTGCACATCGTGCAGAACAACAACCAATCTATGAGGTTCAGACAGTTTCAGCAACGCTTCGTTCAATTTTTCCTGCAATTCCATCAAACCGGCCTCGCGGCGCGGTGTTTTGTCCGAAATCAAGGCCATCAAATCCGGGTCGTGCTCGGCTTTGAAGTCCAAGTCGTTCAGGCTCATGTGAGTGCGGTTCTTGCGCTGTTTGAGGAAATTAATCGTTTTATTGACCGCAATCCGGTACAGCCAGGTGTAAAAACTGGAGCCGCCTTTGAAGGATTTCAGCGCCTGAAACGCCTTGATGAACGATTCCTGGGCCAGGTCGTTGGCGTCCTCGTGATTGGCGGTCATGTGGTAAATCGTCGCGTAGATGCGCTCCTGATGGCGCCGCACCAGTTCATCGTAAGCTTCCAAATCGCCACGCCGCGTCCGGCGCACCAATGACTCTTCATCCGCGGGCGCGGGCGTCGCTGAATCATCCGTGCGTGTGACGGGAGCGGACATAATCATGATTTATTCAAATACAAACCGCCAGGGCGTCGGTTTGTTGCGCTAAAAAATCCGCCAGACCGAATAATCCCGCCCGCCCGCCGGATTCCGGCAACACCCGCAACACCCGCCGCGCCCGCTCCAAATAGCGCGCGATGACTGCCTGCGACGGCTCAAAGGTTTCGTATCGGGCCAGCAATTCGTTCACGGCAGACAAATTTTCCGGCTGCCAGCTTTCGACCAGGTTCTCCAGGCGCGCCCGGTCGGCGGTGTTCGCGCGTTCCCACGCCAGCAGCACCGGCCACGTCAATTTGCCCTTCGCCAGATCCGTGCCCAGTGATTTGCCGGCCAGCGCTTCCGTCCCGAACAAATCCACGCAATCGTCATAAACCTGATACGCCGTGCCGAATGCCGCGCCGAATTGCCGCAAGGCGGCGCGCCGTTTCGGCGTCGTCCCGCTCAAAAACGCCGCCAAATCGCATGAAAGCGTGAACAGCTCGGCGGTTTTCATTTCGATGACGCGGAAATAGTCGCGCCGCGAGATTTGGAACTTGTGGCGGTGCTGCGTCTGCAAAATTTCGCCGGAACAAACCGTGTTCGTCGCCATCGCGACGGCCCGGCAAACTTCCGGCGTGGGAAAGCTGGCCGCCAGTTTCAACGCCTGCGCAAACAGACAATCACCGAACAGCACGGCGATTTCATTGCCCCAGTTGGCCGCCAGGGTGAGCTGGTCGCGGCGGATTTCCGCCTCGTCCATCACGTCGTCATGCACCAGCGTGGCCAGATGCACCATTTCAATGATGACCGCCGCCGTCACGTGCGCCTCGGTGACCCCGCCGAGCGCGCCGGCAGACAGCGCCAGAATCGTGGGACGCAAATGTTTCCCGCCGCCGTCCAGGGCGTATTGCGCATAGGGAATGATTTGCGGATCAAAATCGTTGACCTGCCGGATCAATTGCCGCGTCACCGCCTGAAGAAACGGCTCCACCGGTTCCACGATTTGTTTCCAGGAACAATTCGGATTGGCATTCGGCGAGTCAGCCGCATTTGCACTCGCCACCTTTGATTCAGCGACCAGCATTCGCTGGAATTTACGTTTGTCATGCCGCGGAGTCAAACCCCTTATGTTCCGCGCGAAAACAAAACAGCCGGACTGAACCAGCCTTCCAACCGCATGACTGCGGCTGCTGGCCGTTATGATTTTCAATCTTCAACCAATTTTTATCCGACCCACTCAGCAAAGGCTGTCCCGACTCATCGTCTTTGCCCGCTGCGAACCCGGCAAAGCCGTTCCGTGAAACCGCCTGCTTCCGCGAAGGCTGCGGCTTGGGCCGCCAGTTGCCGATCAACCAAATAGTACACAAGGTCTAGCAGCGAAAGCGCGGCATTAGCCACAAGTTCCGCCGAAGACACGAACCGACAATGCCTTTCACGGACGGGCACAGACACCGGCAACCGATTTCTTTGGTGTCCGTCCGTGTGTGAAAATGGTCAATGAATGTTTTTGCCCGCATGGAGCAAAAAACATCACCCCAAAAAAAGTGAACGTTCGAAAATGCCAGCAATTCGAGGCGATTCCCGTTTGGCACGTCAGTTGCATAGGCTGCTTTCATGGAAATTTTGTTCAGCGTACATGGAATTTACTTCGCAGCATTTGGCGAAGAGCACGCGGCGTCAACAGCGCCGGTTGTTTTGATCTTCAGTTAACCCGCCAGAATCCCACCTAGAACCCCGTCCGCCCCCTCAAAAATCGTCACGTATAGCCGCTCCACCGGAATCTCGAAGCAGCCCTTCTCGCGCTTGCCCGTAATCAGCTCCCACGCAAAGCCAATCGCCTCGCGCTTGAAGTAATCTCCGAACGAGAAGTTCCCCAGCATCTCGAAAAACGTATGATGCCGCCGCGTGAAGCCCACGTTCTCCAGGTCGTTGTGTTTGCCCCCGGCGCGCACGCATTTTTGCGACGTCGTCGCCCGCGAGTACTCCCGCCGCTCGGCCCCCAGAAACAGGTCCTTGAACTGGTTCATCCCCGCGTTGGTAAACAGCAGCGTCGGGTCGTTGGCCGGCACCAGCGAGGAGGAGTGCACCCGCCGGTGCCCCTTCGACTCAAAAAAGCGCAGAAACCGTTCGCGAATCTCATTCCCCGTCATTTCGTTCTTTGGGCTCTTTTCCATGGCGTATTCAGTGTATCGAATTACAGGCCGCACACATCACCCCGGTCCCTCATGGGAAAATGAATGAGTACACCATCATGACCCACGAAAACCCCGAAGAATCCCTGCCCACCCCCGAAATCTCGCCCGAGCCTGCCGCCGAACCCATCGCGGATCAGCTCGCCGAAGCAGCTACGGGTGCCCCCGGTCCCTCGCATTTGGGGACCGGGGAAACTCAGCCCTCCGATTCCGTCGCCTCCGAACCCTCCGAGTCTCTGGAGCCCGAGGAGTCATTTGCCGACCTGCTCAACGACTTTGAGCGCAGCCACTCGCACAAATCCGAGCCCGGCCAGCGCCAGCTCCAGGGCGTCGTCGTTTCCCTCTCCGCCGATCAGGTCTTCCTCGACATCGGCTACAAGACCGAGGGCGTTCTGCCCCGTTCGGCCTTCGCCAACAACGCCGAAGCCGTCAAGCTCGGCGACACCTTCCCTGTCTCCGTCACTGGCCGCAACACCGAGCACTACTACGAGCTCTCGCGCTTCAAAGTGGCCCAGCCCCGCGACTGGTCTGCCCTCGAAGCCGCTTTCGCCGAGAAGCTGGCCATCGTCGGCACCGTCACTGAACTCCGCAAGGGCGGCGTAACGGTCGATGTCGGCGTGCGCGCCTTCATGCCCGCCAGCCGCAGCGGAACCAAGGACGCAGCCGAGCTGGAAAAGCTGGTCGGCACGGAGATCACCTGCCGCATCACCAAGCTCGACGTGATGGATGAAGACGTGGTCGTCGATCGCCGCATAGTCCTCGAGGAGCAGGCCCGCGGCCTCACCGATGCCCGCCGCGAGGAGCTGAAGGAGGGCGCCATCGTCACCGGCACCGTCAGCACCCTTATGCCCTACGGCGCCTTCATCGACATCGGCGGCTTCGACGGCCTGCTGCACGTCTCCGACATCTCCCATGCGCGCGTCGCCCGCCCCGAAGACGTCCTCGCCGTCGGCCAGGAACTCCAGGTCAAAATCCTCAAAATCGATCCCGCAACCCAAAAAATCTCTCTCGGCCTCAAGCAGCTTCAGCCCGAACCCTGGCAAACCGTCAGCCTCGCCGTCAACCAGCGCATCACCGGCACGGTCACCCGCCTGGCCGACTTCGGCGCCTTCGTCGAGATCGAGCCCGGCATCGAAGGCCTCATCCACATCTCCGAGATGTCCTACGGCAAAAAGCTCCGCCACCCCTCCGACCTGCTCAAGCAGGGAGACCGCGTCGATGTCATCATCCTCGCCATCAAGCAAGAGGAGCGCCGCATCTCCCTCGGACTCAAGCAAACCCTCGCCGACCCCTGGACCGATGTCGCTCGCACCTTCCCCGTCGGTTCCCAAATCACCGGCCCCGTCACCAAACTGATGAACTTCGGAGCCTTCGTGCAGTTGACTGACGGCGTCGAAGGCCTGGTCCACATCAGCGAGATCACCGCCGAGCGCCGCCTCAACCACCCCTCCGAAATGTTGCGCGAGGGCCAGATCGTCAAAGCGCAAATCCTTGCCATCGACCCGGATAAGCGCCAGATCAAGCTCAGCATGAAGCAGCTTGTCCCCGGCGACATCGACGAATACATCGCCGAACACAAGGTCGGCGACACCGTCTCCGGCCGCGTCGTGGAACACACACTCGCACTCACACTCGTTGAGTTAGGCGACGGCATCCGAGCCGCCTGCCGCATTAAGTCAGGGACTTCCGCCGCCGAAGGCGCACTGGCCCCACCGCAGGGGTCCGCAGGCGCGGCTGCCGCACCGCAGGTGCTCGATCTCTCCGCGCTCTCCTCGCAGTTGAAGAGCCGCTGGAAGGGCAACACCCCCGCGCCTCAATCCAAATCCGAACCACTCGCCGAAGGCCAAATCCGCACCTTCAAAATCACCAAACTCGACGCAGAAGCCAAGAAGATTGAGGTAGAGCTGGCGTAGGCAACCTCTGTAGATGTTTTGAAAGGGCATGACTTTAGTCGTGCCGAAAAGTGCCGGAATGACGATGGGTTTTAACCCCTGAGGGATGCTTTTCGGGCAGGTGCCTCAGTCATCAGAATCGCAATAACCCGTAAAAAGCTGTGCCCCGTTCATCGCAGTTTTTTCGCGATGAGCGGGAGGGTAACGCAGGATTGATGCG
The DNA here is from genome assembly GCA_963840985.1 of uncultured Acidobacteriaceae bacterium. Taxonomy (GTDB): domain Bacteria; phylum Acidobacteriota; class Terriglobia; order Terriglobales; family Acidobacteriaceae; genus Telmatobacter. The sequence continues at coordinate 13,590 of CAWJDN010000230.1, read as the reverse complement.
TCATTCTGAGCAATCGCCTCGCCGCGCCAAATTATGGCTGGAATGAACGAGTTGCTACAAAATTCACCCCGGAGGGGTGGCGGAAAATAGCCCCGGGTGAACCCTGAGCGAAGCGAAGGGGCAACCCGGGGAATGCTGCCATTCAGAGGATTGCGCCCTGTAGGGGCGCTGCGAAATACCACCTTTTCGCTCCCGTTCATTAGGAGAGAAGCGCCGCGAAGATAAGGATCTGCACCGCACGCTGAACAAGCTGCAGCAACAGTTGAACGCTTAGTTGATAGCCAGATGCGCACAGACGCCAATTGTCTTGCCTTTCCGGCGAATCGGTAATCTAATAGGTCCATGGTTCGCCGAAGAAGGGATAAGCGCAGTGACTAGACTGTCCGAGATGGATACGGTCGTCAAGAGGGTGTTACCATACCTTAGGCGTCGCGGATATGAAATCGAAGTAGACCTCGATTTCGAGACACCGATGGCTTTATCTACCAGATATGCCATGGGGTACGCCGATATTCTCGTGACCTGCGGGAAGTCCCAGCCACAGTTCCTTATAGAAGCGAAGCGTGACAGCCGCACACTCACCAATAAAGACCGGGATCAAGCAATCGAATACGGCTTAACTCTAAAAGTTCCCTTCGTTGTGGTCACGAATGGTAAGGCGATCCAATGTTTCAACACTAAAACTAAAGCGGCTATTCAATGGAACGGCAAGCTCGTGGACAAGATTCCAAGCAAGGATCAACTGTCAAAGGTTCTTGCAGCTCTTCGGAAGGACCCCCAAACGGCTGATATAGCACTTGCGGCAGACTCCCTGACGCCCTTTCGGCCAGGCCTTCCGCTCAAGCAGTTGAACGCCCTTTTCAAACGATGCCATAACGCCATTCGCAAGATCGAAAAGGACGAGGAAAATGCATTCTCTGACTTTTCAAAACTTCTATTTCTGAAACTCCTCGAGGAAAAGTCGGACTCCTCGGACATAAACCTGCCGTACACTTTTCGTTTTTTTGAACTTGCAGAGATACCACCGAACCAGGCGGATCAAATAAAGACCGCTATTGACTCGATGATCTCCGAAATCAGAAAACTCCCCTACGGTGAGGTTCTCGAGGACGCGCTCAAGTTGAAGGCTCCGAAAACATACCGGTATATAGTTCGTGAGTTGTCGTCCGTCTATTTTTCGGATAGCAATTTAGACTCAAAAGGCGCTGCCTTCGAATATTTTGTCCGGGCTACATTGAAGGGAAAGAAACTCGGTCAATATTTCACCCCGCGTCCATTGATCGAGTTGATGGTTTACCTTTGCGGGCACGAAAAAATTGTGAACGCATTATCCTCTGGAGACAATCCGCGCGTTTTGGATCCTGCTTGCGGTACTGGCGGATTCCTCGTCTATTTCATGAATCTGTGCCTTCGGCTAGTTGACGAACGAGCAAATGCTAACCAACTGTTGGCCGGGACGAAAGCCAAATTGGTGAAGGTGCTAAAAGGTGCGACCTTTTTTGGGTCGGATGCTAATTCTGGCGTTGCCTGCGCAGCAAAGATGAACATGATTGTTGCTGGCGACGGTCACACTAATATTCATGCTGAGGACAGTCTTGCACGCGACGCCAAGAACTGGAGTAGCTCGTGTCCAGAATACGATCTTATACTGACCAACCCGCCCTTCGGCACTTCTGAAAATGAATCCCTGACCGCTGCTGACATGGAAGCATTCCCGATTGAAACCGGTAAAGGTCAGAATCTTTTTCTCCAAAAGATGGTACAAGCGACAAAGTTTGGTGGACAGATTTGTACAGTCATCGACGAAGGTGTATTAAACGTCGACACAGGTAAAGATCTTCGCAGATGGATGCTCGAAAACTGCCGGATTTTGGCGGTAATACGCCTCCCGGAGGATACCTTCAAACCCAACAAAATCAATGTTCGCGCGAGTGTACTCTATCTCGAGAAGTACGAAACCCCAGATCACGACCTCGAAAACTCATACAGCATCACGTTCTGCGATATTGAGTCTCTTGGGTACTATGGTTCAGGAGAACCGATCAGAAATTTCGATTGGACAAAACTTCTAAATGCGGTGCAGAACGATGTTCGTAACCAATCGAAGGGAACATCAAGACAAGGATACAATTGGCGCGCTTTTGATATTCCGTTCTCTGAAGTTGCTAGTAATGATGGCTACCGCCTTGACCTTAAGTATTGGAAGCCAGAGGTGAGAAGTGAGATCGCAAGAGTTTCTGCATCTGGTGGTCGAAATCTTGCGAGCCTAAATACGATCCCGACATTGCGAGGGAAAAGTCCAGATGCCGACCTCTATGTAGACGAACAAGACGGGTTTGCTGCGGTTATCAAGGCAGGCAGCAGTATCAATAAGTATGGCGAAGTAAATCTCGACGGCGATTACGTCGAAAAAGCTGTCTATGATGACGCGCCCAAGAATTCGCAGGTTGAATACATGGATATTCTCTTGTCGTCTACCGGCGACGGAACACTCGGCAAATGCGGGCTCTATGATTCAGAAAAGCCTGCGCTTGCGGATGGTCACGTGACAATAATTCGGGTTGACAAGTCCGTCATCGACCCATACTACCTTGTCGATTTCCTCAGGATCGGCTTTGGCGCTGTTCAGGTTCAGAGACTCTATTCAGGCTCTACAGGACTTATCGAGCTTACACCAGACCATGTGAAAGAAATCGTTGTTGACACGCTCGGTGGAGATTTATCGGCTCAGAAAGCCGCATCCACGATGCTAAGAGAAGCCGAAAGGGCCTACCGTAGGGACATTGAATCGGCAGAAGAGAAATATATGAGAGCTGCCAGTGACTTCAGCACACTTTGTGTTGCGGATCAGGTGTCAGAACTCAAACCTCAGAATCTTTCGTAAGATAAGCAAATAGATGGATGCTCAGGTTCGGATTCTCGAATCTGGGAGACCACGCACCTCATGCGCGAATCGCGCCCACCTGGACAGCCTGCCTGAGCTTGTCGAAGGGGCCAGTCCCTTGCAGATTATTTCCCCCTTTCGTCGCACAATGATCCCAGAACTCTTCCTTCAAATCATCGTCCGGCACGTCCTCTCCGCGCCGCCTTCCAGCCGGAAGCCGCCAACAGAGGCCGAAACGTCACGTAACTCCTTATCCTGGAATATTTTGCAGGGAACTTCTTTGTTTTCTATATTTTGCAGCGTAACCCTGTCTGTAACCCCAAGAAAACAAGGATTTTGCGTCCAAAGTATGGGTGGGGGTATCCGATGTACCAGCTTTGCAATCACGTCAAGACCAACGGCCGGGTGTCCACAACTCGATTCTGAGATGGGTGAGTCACCATCACTCCGTCCACCCCTTCGCCCGCTCCACGGCACGCGACCACCGCCCGCGCCGCTCGGCCCGCTCATTCGCATCCATCTTCGGCTCAAAGCGCGTGTCATTCTGCCGCTTGGCGCGCAAATCCTCCGGCCCAACCCAGAATCCCGTGGCCAGCCCCGCAAGGTAAGCCGCACCCAGCGCGGTTGTCTCCGTCACCTGCGGACGCACTACCGGCACTCCCAGCACGTCTGCCTGGAACTGCATCAGCAGATTGTTCACCGCCGCGCCGCCATCCACGCGCAGCGCAGCCAGCGGCGTGCCTGTCTCGCTTTGCACGGCCTCCAGCACGTCAGCCACCTGGAAGGCGATGCTCTCCAACGCCGCCCGCGCAATGTGTCCCGGCGTGGTGCCGCGACCGAGGCCGATCAACATTCCAGAGGCGTGCGGATCCCAGTGCGGCGCGCCCAGCCCCACAAACGCCGGCACCATCACCACCCCGCCCGAATCCGGCACGCTGGCGGCCAGTTCCTCCACGTGCGCCGAAGAGCCGATCAGCTTCAGGTTGTCGCGCAGCCATTGCACCACCGCCCCGCCGATGAAGATGCTTCCCTCCAGCGCATACTCCAGGCGATGCTCGGCACTGGCCGCCAACGTCGTAATCAGCTTGTGACTGGAGCGCACAAAGCCTGTCCCGTTGCCGTCGCGTCCCGTGCCGATATTCTGCAACAGGAAGCAGCCCGTCCCGTAGGTGTTCTTGGCCTCGCCCGCCTTCCAGCACAATTGCCCGAAGAGCGCCGCCTGCTGGTCGCCTGCAATTCCCGCTATCGTCACGCCGCCCAAGCCGAGAGTCGTCATCACCTCGCCCACCTTCTCGCTCGACCAGACAACTTCGGGCAACATGCTCTGAGGAACGCCAAAAATGCGCAGTAACTCCTCGTCCCACTCGCCTTTGACAATATTGAAGAGCAGCGTCCGCGATGCGTTGGTCACGTCCGTCACGTGCCGTCCGCCGCTGGTCAGGTGCCAGATCAGCCAACTGTCCACCGTGCCGAAGGCCAGCTCGCCGCGCTCGGCCCGCACCCGCGCGCCCGGCACGTTGTCCAGAATCCAGCCCACCTTGGTCGCGGAAAAATACGGGTCCAGCACTAGACCGGTCTTGTTCGAGACCGTCTCCCCAACCCCGCTCGCCTCCAGCTCCGAGCAGCGCGCGGCCGTCCGCCGATCCTGCCAGACAATGGCCTTGTGAATCGGCTTGCCCGTCGCCCGCTCCCACACAATCACCGTCTCGCGCTGGTTGGTGATGCCGATGGCCGCCACGTCGCGGGGCCGCACGCCAACCTTGCCCAGCGCCTCGACGGCGCAACTCATCTGGCTGGTCAGAATCTCCATCGGGTCATGTTCCACCCAACCCGCCTGCGGAAAGAATTGCTCGAACTCATGCTGCGCCACGGCGGCAATCGCGCCCGCCTGGTCAAAAAGAATCGCGCGGGAACTGGTCGTCCCCTGGTCCAGTGCGAGGATGTAAGCCATCGTGCCGGTCCGCCTTCCGGCCTCCAGTCAAACACGCGGAGCCGTGCGCGGGCAAGGCGTAAGACAATCAGCACACAACCACGCTAGCTGTTGAGCAAAAAGATGCGCTGGAGCGTATTGATTCGCCTTCAATGAGGAGTTTCTATATTCTGAAGGGGATGCCCCGTTTGTTGGCGGCGAATCCAACGGAGGGATTTTGAATGGCAGATACAACGAAGAAGGCGAAGACAACCGCTAAACCACGCAAGGCCGCAACAAAAAAGGAGAAAGTTGCCAGTACAGCAAAACCGGCGAAGCCGTCTTACGAGGAGATCGAGCGGCTTGCGAAAAGTTATTGGGCGGCACGCGGTGGCAAGGATGGAGACGCGGAGCAGGACTGGCTGCGAGCGGAAAAGGAACTGCTCAAAGCTGCATCCCTCAAAACGTCATCCTGAAACAGGACTTCCCGCTCTGGTCGGTTCTCCCGCAGCTCCGCGGTCGATGGCGGAGTTGACCTGCCCTGTGCAAAGGCATGTCAACTGTTCCGACTGCTCATATCCGAATCGAATGGAATTGAGCGACGGGTAAGCTACCTATCCTTTTCGCCGGCTTTTCGAGAAAAACCGGCGAAAAATGAACAATCGATACCCGTGGTCACCCCTTCGCCCGTTCCGCCACCAGCATCGAATCCATGATCTGTTCCGCGACTTCCTTCACCGCGCCGGGCGTGTGCGACAGAAACAGCGTGTTAGTCTTGTCATTCTCGCCGATGGACTTCAGCGTGTCGAAGTACTGCGTTACCAGCACCAGCTGCATGACCTCTCTCGACGATGTGCCTTCCACGGCCTGCTGGAATTGTTCAATAGAAGACTGCAACCCCTCGATGATGGCCTTGCGCTGATTAGCGATGCCCTGGCCTTGCAGAGCCTTGCTCTCCGCCTCGCCCTCGGCTTTTTTGACCACCAGAATCTTCTCCGCCTCGCCGCGCGCGTTGGCCGCCACCTGTTCGCGCTGCGCCGCGTTGATGTCGTTCATCGCCGACTTCACCTTGGAGTCGGGCATAATGTCGGTCACCAGCACGTTCACAATCTCGAAGCCGAAGGTTGCCATGTCGGAGTCCAGCTCCTGCTTCACCGCCGCGGCAATCGATGATTGCGAGGCAAAGACCTCGTCCAGCGTCATCCCCGGTACATGACCCAGAATCACCTGCTCTACGTAGCTCTTGATCTGCGCCGTTGGATCGGACAACTTGTAGTAGGCGTCAAAAACCTTCTCCGGGCGCACGCGATTCTGCACCGAGATTGGAATGGTGACAAAGACGTTGTCTTTGGTCTTGGTCTCCATGGTCAGCGAAATTTGGTTGACGCGCAGGCTCACTACGCCTGCTACGGTGTCGATATACGGGAATTTCCAGTTCAATCCCGGATCGGCCACCCGGAGAAACTTGCCAAAGCGCGTGATCACGGCAACTTCAGCTGTGTTTACAGTAAAGAAGCTGCCAAAAACGATTGAGAGAACAAAAATGAAAGCTACGAGCGCTGCTACGCCCAGCAAAATCATATAGGTCGAATCCATTCGCTTCCTCCGCTGCCTCATTTTGAAGCAACTGAGAATTATACAGGGCAGCGATTTCCGCCGGGTTACATGCCTCGGTCGAAATCGACTCAGACGCCTGCGGCGGTTCCCTATCGAACGGAAACCGCCGCAGGCGTTCTCGAAACCGATGGATACAGGGCTGCTACTGTACTTCTCCGATGTAAACCCCGAACGGTCCCAGTTGGATCTGGCCCAGCGACTCCGGATCGGCTGCTCCGGGAGTCTTCAGCAGGGTCATCACCTTGCCGCCCGAACCGGGCACATTCAGGCTGACCGTTTGCGGTTCGGCGGTGAAGTTCACACTCACCACCACGGCCGGCTGCCCCGGCGCCTCGCGCAGCCAGCTCAGCACCCTGGTGTTGGCGGTGTCGAGCATCACGTTCTCGCCCTGGGCGACGGAGAGGTTGGTCTTCTTGAGCCGAATCAGGCCCTGGTACCAGGCTAAGAGTGAGTTGGGATCGGCCTTCTCGGCCGCGACGTTGATGGTCGCGGCGCTCGGGGGCACGGGAAGCCAGGGAGTGGCGCCGGTCTTGGTAAAGCCGGCGTTCACGCTCGCGTCCCACTGCATCGGGGTGCGCTCGCCGTCGCGGCCTTTCTCCTCGGGCCAGCCGGTGACGCCCACCGGGTCCTTCACGTCTTTCTTGCGGGTGGGCGGCGTGGTCTTCATGCCGATCTCGTCGCCGTAATAGAAAAGCGCCGATCCCCTGCTCAGGAACAGAATCGAAGAGAGCACGCGCTGGATGTCGGTGTCGTGCACGCCGTCGCCGTAGCGCGCTTCGATGCGTGGATTGTCGTGGTTGTCGAGAAGGAGCAGCGGCACATTGCCGCCGATCTGCATCTCCACGTCGTTCAGCCTGTCGCGGAACGTGGCCACCTCCAGCTTGTTGATAAAGCCCACCTGCGTATCCATGGGCAGGTGGAACTCCGGCTTGTCCGGCGAACCGTACTGCTTGTCCAGCTCGGCGATGTTAGGCAGGTAGGTCTCGCCGATCAGTACCCGTGTGCCGGGAAATCCGCTCGAGTCGAAGTCGTCCGCCGTGGCCCGCATATCCTGCATCACCGCGTGCACGCCGGGCTGGTTGTCGGTCTTCGTGTTGTCCAGAACCGGCTCGCCGAAAGCGTTGATTAGTGGTTTGCCGTCCTTGTCCTTGACCACACCCTCATCGGTCAGGTTTGGGTCTTCAAACAGCGTTGTAATCGCGTCGAACCGAAAGCCGCCCACCCCGCGCTTCAGCCAGAAGCGCATGTTGTCCTTGAATGCCTCGTGGACCTTCGGGTTATTCCAGTTCAAGTCCGGCTGCTGGATATAGAACCTGTGGTAGTAGTACTGCCGCGTCTTTTCGTCCCATTGCCACGCCGTGTGGCCGAAGCCCGACTGCCAGTTGTTGGGCGGCTGGCCCTTGTCGGCGGCCGTCTCGCCCTTGCCATCGCGCCACATGTACCAGTCGCGATAGGGGTTGGTGCGTGAAGAACGCGACTCCAGGAACCACCTGTGCTGGTCGGAGGTATGGTTCATCACCATATCCATGATCACGCGGATGTGGCGCTTGCCGGCCTCAGCCACCAGACGGTCGAAGTCAGCCAATGTCCCATACTGCGGATCGATATTCTTGTAGTCGGAGATGTCGTAGCCGAAGTCCACCTGTGGCGAGGGATAGCACGGCGTCAGCCAGATGGCGTCCACTCCCAGCTCCTTCAGGTAATCCAGCCGTGCGGTAATCCCGTTCAGATCGCCCACGCCGTCCCCGTCTGAGTCCTGGAAACTGCGCGGGTAGATCTCGTAAATCACGGCGTTCTTCCACCAGTCACGCTCACTGGCGGAGGCTATTGCGCCGCGCTGGCCCGGGGATGGGGCGGGCGTGGTCTGCCCTCCTGCCGATAGCGCTGCGGCCCCCAGAAACAGGGCCAGGACGCCGCCTATGATGCTGCTTTTGGTCCAGTGCATAGCGGTCTCCACTTTGTGTGTCCGCTGCTCATGAATACGGCAAAGACGTAACCCAAGTCAAATTAACAAATCCAGGCCACGAATCGAGGCGAATTCACAGCCCCGTGTCCTATTCTCGCGACTTTCTTCCGCGCACAAGCGGGAAACCACGAACAACTGCCCTACTGTTTCTCAGTCGCCTTTTGCCGCCCAAAATCGATGCCGAACTTCGGCGCCTCGCGCGTTCCTCTAATGTAGATGGGAAACTCGCTCCCCGCTCCATCCTTCATGAAGATATGGTCGGTCGGCTTGAGCAGCATTCCCTTCCAGCCGCCCACCATCTTTGACACGGATGCCTCCATTTTCGCCGTGCCCGCAAAGTTCAGCGCGCCGTCCGCCAGCCCATACGTCCCCGCAAGTTGAATCTTCGCTCCCGGCACGGTGTACTCCAGCGCCGGCAGCGTGATTACTCCTTCCGACATCCGGAAGCTGCCTTGCATCTGAGATAACATACTCGCAGAATCGGTGGTCTTCACATCTTCCGGCCGCCCCTGCCCGCGCATGCTCAACTCCACGATCCGCCCCTGTATTTTTTCGCTCGTGAATTTCGCCCGGTCCAGCGCAAACCAACCGTCCAGCTTCAGCCGCTCATGCACCGGCGCCGCCCCCGGCGGAATATGCAGAGACGTCTTCACCATCACATCCCCGGTTAGCAGCACGTTGCCCGTGCGGCTGGCCAGGCGCATAAAATCCTCTATCCGCGCCTTGTCCACGTTGACTGTGAGCGCAATGTCGTGGCCTATATATTGTTGTGCTCCCTCCACCACAGCTCCTGGCACGCGCACAATCGCCCCCGTTGCGGTAAAGTGCGAGTGGCCCAGCGTTGCATCCACCGGCTCCAACCATGTGTCTCCGTTGGTCCCGTCTACCCGCGCGTGAAAGCGCGTGGTCAGCGGCAGCGCAGCTCCAAAGTGCGTCAGCCGGAAATCCGGCGTCTCCGTCTCCCCGTCCACCACCAGATCGCGCAGCGTCCCCTCGTAGTGGCCGGTTGAAGAGAGAATCCCCGCAATTCCCTTGAACACGCCCAGGTCCGCGTGCTCAAAGCGATAGTTGCCACTGAGCGGGCTCTCGCCAATGTCCGCTCCATTCCACGGACCGAAGCTTCCCGTCGTATAAACCGTCCCTTTGGGCTTCGGAATGGTCACTTCCGCGTTAAAGCCCAGCTTTCCACCCGCCGCGATATCCGTCACTTTGAAGCGCGCAATCTGAAACTTCAGCGGCAGCTTGCCCGGCTTGTCGGTTTCCATCACCAACTCGGCGCCGGTGCACTCCATCCTGTCCACCTCGAAGCGCACCAGTGCCTCCATCGCGCCTCTGGGCTTGATGAGGGCGGCATCTCCATGCTCAAAATGCGACTTCGGCGGAATGTGCACGCTTAAGCCCTTTAGCTCCACATGTGATATATGAATCGGCTTGCCCGGCTTCAATTTCAGCGGCACATGAAAGCGAAACTCATCGAGGCGAATCAGCGGCTCACCCTGGCCCTGCGGCACGGTTACACTTGCCACTCTTGCCGGCGGCCAGATGCGCAATCCCTTGCCCTCGGCCCACAGTCCTTTCACAAGCGATACATGAAAACTGTCCAGCTCTACTCGCGCGTGAAAGCGATCCTCCAGTCCCTCCACAATGCGTGCTCTCAGATACGGCTCCGCCCGTTGCAACGCCACACCCACCGCCGCGGCCGCCAGCACCAGCACCGCAAATAATCCGCCGGCGACCCACTTTACCCACCTGTGCCTGCGCCAGAACGATTGTTGATCTTCCGCCACAACCGCCTCCCGTTTGGTTCCCATTGTCGCAGAATGCCGTCACCTCCATTTTATGAATCAACGGCCAATGCCTTAGACTTCATTCAACGGATGCAAGCGCAAATTGAAAATCTCGTAAAGCTGCAAACGGTGGAGCTGGAACGCTCCAGCCTTGCACAAGCCGCGCGCGCCCTGCCGGCGGAGATCGCCCAGGCCGAGGCCGCCCTCGCCGCCGCCCAGCGTTTGGCCGCCGAGGCCACCGCAGCCCTCAGCCGCGAAGACTCCCTCCGCACCCGCCTCGACCGCGAGATCGCCAGCCACCGCCAGAAAGCCGCCCGCTACCGCGAACAGCAGAACACTATCTCCACTACCGATCAGGCCAAGGCCAACGAGCACGAGCTTCACTTTGCCGAGGCCGAGGCCGAGCGATTGGAAAACGAGGCCTTCGCCAGCCTCGAGCGTACCGAAGCTCAGGAAGCCGCCCTCGTCGCCACTCGCGCCCAGATCGAGTCGCTGGCCACCGCCCTTGATCAAACCCGCGAGCGCATCCGCCTTCGCCAGGCTGACTTAGACCGCCAGCAAGCCGCACTCGCCGCCCAGCGCGAAGCCCTCCGCCCGCTCATCGAGCTGGAGTTGCTTACCCGCTTCGACCGCCTCTGCGCATCCCGTGGCACCGGCATTGCCCGCGCTGAAAATCAGCAGTGCATAGGCTGCCGCATGGGCGTTCGCCCACAGACCTGGAACCAGCTCCGTGAAGGCGAACTGCTCACCTGCGATAGTTGCGCCCGACTTCTATACTGGGACCCTGCCTTTGCCCCCGTCGCCGATCCCCCGCAACAAACCGCGAAATCCAAACGAAAGATCTCCAAGCCCCCTGTGGAGGAGTAGCCGTGCTTCGCATCTGTGTGGACATGGATGAGGTCATGGCGGACACCCTCGCCGAGCACATCCGCCGCTATAACCAGACCTTCGACGAAGACGTCACGACTCAGGACTTGGCCGGCAAGGGCCTCTTTGATATCACCCCTCTCGACCGCCGGCAGCAGCTTCGCGCCTTCCTTGACGCTGAGGACTTCTTCGAAGACCTGGCTGTCATGCCCGGCTCTCAAGACGTGCTCCGCCAGCTTTCCGACCGCTTTGAAATCTTCATCGCCACCCAGGCCATGGCCGTCCCCAACTCCCTTGGCTCCAAGTACCGCTGGCTGCAGCGCCACTTCCCCTTCATCCCGCCCACTAACTATGTCTTCTGCGGAGACAAGTCCATCCTCCTCGCCGACTATCTCATCGACGACCTGCCCAAAAACCTTCTCCGCTTTGAGGGCCAGGGCCTGCTCTATTCCGCGCCGCACAACCTGGCCGCCACCGGCTTTGTGCGCGTGAACAACTGGGAAGAAGTCGCCCGATACTTCGCCGCGCTGCCCGGCTAGAGCATTTTCACCGATAGTGTAAGGAAACTCCGTGCCCCATCCTCCTGAGCGACCCTGAGTGCAACGAAGGGGAGTCGAAGGATCTGCGGATTATTTCAATGCGGAAATGGGTGGGAGACCACAAAATCAGACTCACGGAAACTGTGAAACTGCTCTAATTCACTTGCTCTCTCCTTTGGCCACAGCCCGCGTACTCGCCATCCGTGGCATCGCCGTCGGCCCTTGATGCAGGGTCACGATGATCGCCCCGGCAGGCTTCCTGCCCGTGCATAGGTAGGCGTGCGGCGTGCTCGCGTCAAAGTACGCTGCGTCTCCCGCTCCCAGCATGTACCCCTGCTCCCCGTGGCGAACTTCCAGCTCCCCCTCTAATACATACAGAAATTCGCTCCCCGGATGCATGTGCGCCTTGGGTTGCATCTCCTTGGTCAGCGGAACAAACTCGGCAAAATAGGGATCCATCTGCCGGTCAGGAACCATGTAGCCCAGGCTCTCAAAAGAATAGGTTGGAACATCCACCCCCGTCTGCGGCATCCGCACCCGCTCCTTGCGCCGGTGAATCCGGAAGACCGCCGCCGGATCGTTCTCGAAGAAATACGACAGATCCTTTGAAAACACCATCGCGATCCGCGCCAGGTTACGCAGCGTCGGAACCACCCGCCCCGTCTCCAACTGCGACAGAAAGCTCGCCGAAAGCCCGGTGCGCTTGCCCAACTCCACCAGGCCCATGGATTTTTTGAGCCGCAGCCGCTTGATCCGCTCGCCGATCCGCTTCTCCGCAATCACCCGCGACGTGGTCTCCGTATCCACCTGCGACTTGTGCGTCTCGTCGCTGCGAACCACCGCTTTCTCCGCCATCGGCCCTCCAGCCCGCACGCAATCGGCCCTTGAAAATTGTTGCGCGCATCAAAAACTCTTCTCATCCTACTAAAGTCTTAAGGCTCCCGCAATCCCTATTCGAACTGGACTACATTCTTCCGCCGAAAAAATATCCCGCCATTCTCATACAGGTCTACAATCGCTGGAAGTGGATATTGGAGCATGATTGCGCATTTGTGAAGAAGTTGGTCAGGCGCTACCGTGTCTCAACGAATCGGAAAGGAAAAATAAAATGAAACGTATATTGCCCAGTTCACTGCTATTTTTTGCTGTTTTCTGTTTAGGCTTTGTGACCTATAAAGTTTACCAGCAAATCAGCTATGACAGGCAGTTGAAGTTCTTCCGTGACAACATTCAAGAGGCCGAAAATAATCTCTATAGAAGTGACGCCGAATTCAGCATGGTTGAAGCACGAGCGAAAGAATCATTGAATGCAATGGCCCTCCATACAGACAATTCACTTCAAAAGAAAGGAATAGCGGATATGCGCGATGCGCTTGAGGATCTGCACCTTTGTCATCTAAATCATCATCTTTCCGGCGACTTTTATAAAAGCGATTACGAAGCATGGAGGTTCAGGTCATCTATCGCGTTCGATGAACTCCAGCCAGCCTATTAAACAAACCCCTCTTCCCTGCATTTCCGCCCCGCATCATTCTAAGTTCGTCAGGTGCGGCAGGTAGCGCAGCTACAGCACGCGCTCGTGTGATTGTGTCCTATTCTGCTCATTAGACCGGAAGGTCGGCGCCCAAACAATTGATGCGCCACCTGGTCCGTCTATTCCATCCTTCGCACGAATTTGTGGTGAACGGTGAAACGCTGGCTCCAGACCGGAAATTAATCAAGGTCCAGAGGTAATTCCCATGGAACGTTCGCTTCTTCTCGATGTATTCAAGATTTTGGTTCAGTCTGTATTTGGTCCCATGAACTGCGACTGGTATAAGGTTAAACTGTACAAACGATCAAAGCTCAAAAAGAGGCACTTCGTGAAAAGATCAAGACAGCGCCGGGATATGTGAGTGCATGAATATGTTATTCCTTGCATATTCTCGCCGAGGTCATATCGTCTGATTAGACATATTCCGCAACTCCCACCCCGCACGCGCTATCCTTATCTGTCCGGATGTAAAGCCATTTGAGGTATC
>CAWJDN010000229.1:0-3107 GCA_963840985.1 uncultured Acidobacteriaceae bacterium | reverse complement strand
CACAACCTGCTCCACTCCAACGCCGCAGTTTGCGCCGACTGCGTCTGCCCCCGCCTCCACCATCGCTTCGGCCACAGACTCGGGCGTCGCGCCCATCATAGTGCGATCTTTGTTCTTGCCGGAGTCAAAGGCGAAGGACGCGATGACCGGGAGCCCCGTGCGCCGAGCCGCATCCACAGCCAGTCGTGCCTCCTCGATGTCGCTCAATGTTTCCACCAGCAACGCGTCCGCGCCTGCCGCGGCGAGAGATTGAGCCTGCGCGGCAAAGGCCGCGGCAACCTGCTCGCTGTCGATCTCGCCTGACAGCAGCATCTTGCCCGTCGGACCCATGGAGGCAAAGACCAGCGCCTCGCCTGCCGCATGGCGTGAGAGCGCGACGCCGGCGCGATTGATGGCGTCCAGATCGTCCTCCGGGCAGTCGTGCATGGCAATGGCGTTGGCGCGAAAGGTGTTGGTGAGAATGACCTGGCTGCCCGCTTCCACATAGGCGCGCGCTACTGCTTCCACGCGCTCGGGATGTGCGAGGTTCCAGGTGTCGGGCATCGTTCCGGGGGGCATGCCGCGCGCCTGCAACTCTGTTCCCCATGCGCCATCTGTGATCAGCAAGCCGTTCGCCAGCCACTCGCTCATTCGGCTCATGCTGGTTCCCGTTTACGCAAATCAAGCATACGAATCTCCGCTGCATCCTTGAATGGAATTCAGCATATCAAATAACTCATAAGTTGGTGAAGACCTTCTGCAATTTGTACTCACGATTATCGATGCGGGTTTATCTCCGGAAAAGCAATACAAGCGGCAAACTCATCCTGAAATCCGGGGTCGGCGGCAAGGCTTATGTGCTCGATCTTTGGCAAAGCAGGCTCTCCTGCGGATAGAAGCAGAATCTTAGCGCCGCGTAGCGCCGTGTTGCCGCTGGCGTGGATGCGGGCGATGGGCTCTTCGATGAGGCCGATGGCAATGGCGCTTTCGGCCTGCACATAGTTGCCGAATGCGCCGGCAAGATAAATATTCCTGAGACTGCCGGCATCCGCACCCAGGTGCTTTAGCAACAGCTTGATGCCGGAGGCGATGGCAGCCTTGGCCAACTGCAGTTCGCGAATATCAGCCTGATAGATAACGACCGGGGCTTTGACCGGAAAGAGTTTTGTGCCATCGGCCACGCGTCCTGACGACAGAATCGCCCCGCATCGCAGGCCCGCGGCTACCACATCCACAAGGCCGCTGCCGCAAATGCCCCGCGCCTCCACATCGCCGATCACGGTGGCGAGCATCACGCCATGATCGAGCGAGACGCGCGAAATGGCGCCGGTGGAAGCTCGCATTCCCATGCTGATGGAGCCGGCTTCAAAGGCCGGACCAGCCGCCGTGGAAGCGCAGACAACTCCGTCGCGATTGCCGATGGCAATCTCGCCGTTGGTGCCCAGGTCCACCAAGGCAAGCAGATCTCCGCCTCGCGAGATGCCAGTGGCAAGAATACCGGCAAGAATGTCCGATCCCACAAATCCGCCCAGGCAACGCTCAAAGCGAATGCCGCAACCCGGAGACAGCAGCCAGCCCAGTTCATGCGGCAGGAAAGATTGCGCGCCCAGATGGGGCGAGTGGAACGGCGCATGCGACAGCGGCTCAACATCCAGCCCGCAGAACAGGTGATGCATCACCGTGTTGCCAACCAGGATGACTTCGACAATCTCCTCTTCGCGGCCGTGGGCCAGCTTGGCGATCATCTGCCGCAGAGCAAGGCGCACGACCGAGGTCATGTCAGCTCCTTGTAACGCCGCGCGAATCCTGCTCATCACATCCGATCCGAAGGATGCCTGTGGATTGAGAGCGGTCTCGACGCCGTGCACATTGCCTGTAGCCAGATCGATCATCTGCGCGGCAATAGTGGTTGTGCCCAGATCGATAGCAATTCCGAGGCCGGACTTGCCCGCGCCGGGAAGGATGGTGTCGTCCGTGAGCACATCCATGCGCCATTGACCGCACTCAAGAACAAGCGGCGTCTCCGCACGCGCCTGGCAGGCGAGACGCCATCCATTGGCAAGTTCGTCCGCAGAGAAGATTGAACGGTCGGGTTCGGTAATCGAGAGCGATCCTTCGAGTACGCGGACCCGGCAAGAACCGCAGAGAGCTGTTCCTCCGCATGGAAACTCAACTCCCAGCTCCGGCAGCGCCGATGCAAGCGCGGCTCCGCGCGGAACTTCCAACACTGCCGACAAGGGCTCTAGTTGAACCCGCACTTTATTGCCACTCATATCGCTTCCACAATGGATTCGCCCAACGAGCCTTGCACGGTAGCGCCTGAAGGCACAACCAGAAACTCCGCCGCATCCCACTCTCCATTGACGAGGCGCTCCAGCAGCGCGAGTGAACCCTGAATCTCTTCAAAGCGCCATCCCTCCCTCTCGGCTTCTGCGCGCGCCTGGGTGCGGAATGCATCCTCGGATTCTACTCCGGTAGAGATATAGGTCAGCCCGGAGTAGTTGCGGCGAAAGGCCTGGAATTGTTCAAAGAGATAGTTTCCGTTCTCTTCTCCATACTGAGCGATAAGTTCCACGCGGCTGCTCCGCTCGCCAATCTTTTTCTTTGCGGAGGTATAGGCCGGCTGGAGAGTCTGGTCCATCGTTGAAAACTCGACCCAGCCTGGAGAGCGGAAATAGACGCCTGGATGGGCGTCGAAATATGCCTGATAACGATGGCGGTCGCCCATCAATAGGCCGATGCAGTCATGCGCGCGTGACAGAACGAGCTGCGTCTTTCCCGCGCGCAGGCCTTCGCTCCCCCTGCCGCAGAGCGCATATCCCAACAGGATGGCGTCATACCCATCACCGTCTACCGTATCGATCCGCTCCTGCAACTGCGGGCGCATCACAGCGCCAAGATCGTGCAAGCCCATTGGCAGTGTCTCCAACTCGACCGAATGCGGAGACCGGGAGATTGCGCTGTTCATCTCCCGCGTGAGAACCTGGCAACAGATCGCTTTCAAGCGCATGGCTCACCCCGCACAATAACTGATCCCCGCTGGGAATCGCAAGAGTGGAATAATTGCGGACTGTCTACTCGATCATCATCTCACGCTACCCGAAGGAGATTTCTCACCAGTCCTACCG
>CAWJDN010000228.1:0-4039 GCA_963840985.1 uncultured Acidobacteriaceae bacterium | reverse complement strand
GGTAAGCCTGGTCAAAACCCTGCTGCGGGTCTAGGCCTCGCGGCTGTATCCTGCTGAAGCAACTCGTTGTCTGCAATGCCGCTCCAACCGGTACGGTCTCGATGTTCATCGCAGCTGTACTTTCTACAGCCGGCCCGGTCGCGATTCGAATATTGCTCTCTTCTATCGGTTAATCGAGAAGGACGCGGCAGCGTCCGGCTTTTTCTTTTCGATCTTTCTTTCTTCCAGCTTGGGCCCGATCTTGCCCGCACGGAACGCGCGGTTGTACTGCGCGCAATATAGATCGAGTCCAAGTACCGCATTGGTTGCATACAAGGTTTCCATCAATCTGCGATCGGTCGGGTCCACGATGGCGGAGTCGAGGCCAGCTTCTATCGCTAAAGTAAGGAACGCGCGGTTGAGAAGCGTGCGCGCGGGCAACCCGAAGGAGACGTTGCTCAGGCCGGCAGTAAGGTGGGCCATGGGATATTCGGCCAGAATCGCACGCATAGTCGCCAAGGTAGTCAGACATGCATCACTCTCTGTACCCACCGACATGACAAGCGCGTCCACGAACACATCCTCGTCCATCACGCCTGCTTTTCTTGTCTCTTCGAAAAGACGGCGAACGACTGCCATGCGTCCCTCGCAGCTCTGCGAAATGGCGCTTCCATCCAGAGCCAGAGCCAAAACGCGGCATCCATGCTTAGCGACGATAGGCAGAACTTCGCGTATGCGTTGCTCTTCCATGCTGATGGAATTAATGATGGGCACATGCCTGGTGGCGGAGATACCAGCAAGCAGCGCCTCAGAGTTAGGGCTGTCGAGGCAAAGCGGCTTGTCCACGACTTCCTGCACCGTATTGATCAGCCAAACGATGTCATCCGGCTCGCGGTCGGGCAAGGTGCCGGCGTTTATGTCCAGAACGTCGGCGCCTGCTTCAACCTGCGAAACGGCAAGATGGCGAATATGGGCGGCGTCGCGCTCCAGCACGGCCTTATTCACCAGCTTGCGAGTACCATTGATCTTTTCCCCGATAATCAGCACCGATGAGTCCTTTCGCGCTTCGCGCCACTACTTCTTCGGATTATTCTTTTTCGATTTCTTCTTTCTGGCGACTGTCTCGATCTTGAGTTTCTGCGCTGTATGATCGCGTCCGAGGTAAAAGTTGATCCAGGAGGAGGTCTCGTTCAGATCGTAGTCCACCGGTGGGACCAGGTCCTCCCCAAGCAATTGATCTGCGCCATGCGACTTGAGTCTCTCGTAGGCGAGTACGTATATGCATTTGCGCTGGTTGGGATATGCTTCGCACCAGCCCTCGTAGCTTCCGCCGCACGGACCATTGCGCTGATTCTTGGGGCACTGGCTCATAGGGCACAGATAGGCCAGATCCTGCATTGCGCAATCGCCGCAGTGCCGGCAATCGTTAGTCAGACCTTTGATGATCTGTTCGCATTTCGTATATGCATTCTCGAGTGCGGATCCGTCCACGTTTTTGGCTAACGCGCGCATCGGCCTAAAGAGCGCGCCTTCCTTGGTGAAAGCGAGATGATGAAGCATTCGCAAAGTGGAATAACCAATACCGGCGGAAGTACGCGCTTCTCGCAAGACCGGCGTCATGGTATTCATTCCGGTCTTTACATCGGGCTCGAAGAAATACCAACCGTTCCCCAGGGGATAGTCGAATTCATGAACGAAATCCGGCCAGCGCTGCGATAGCTCTTCGCCATGCTCAATCACTTCCAGCAGGTCAGGAAAAGTCATGCCCTGTCCGCTAATGTGCGCACCGGCATATCCCATTCCCTTGAATAGGGCGTACAGCTTTGCTGCGCGCTCAAGGCGTTTCGCTCTTCCCTTATCTGGGCCTGCCGCTTCCGCCTGCACATTCCTCAGCAGTTTGTCAGTAACCACACAGCCGGGCAATTCGTTACGATTCATCATCACTGCCGCGCCCAGAGGAAGCAGGTAGACATTGCCTACAACGGGTATATTCCCAAAACCCAGCAGCTGCACTACTTGGAGCAGTTCGTGAATCTTGCGCGCGTCGAAGCCCAACTGAGAAATTACAAATCTCGCGCCCGCCGTTAGCTTCTTCCTCAGTTTGTAGTATTGCCCCATCTGCTCTGCTTCCAGTGCTTTGAAGGGGCTTGCCGCCACTCCGGCAAAGAATCTCGTCGCCTTGAGCCTCGTCTTGCCTCCCGGCTTCGGAACCTCTCTTCCCTTATTGAGTTCAGAGATAAGACCAAGCAGAGTGATCGGGTCCAGGTCGAAGACCGGCTTGGGGGTGCCGCCATACCCGGCCTTGGAGTAATCGCCGCTCATTACTAGCAGGTTGCGAACATCCGCCCGCTCCAATCCATAGAGCAAACTTTCCAACTGGTTGCGATTTTTATCTTTACAGGTCAGGTGAACGAGCGGCTCAATGCCCAGGCGGCGGATCTCGGCGCCAAGCATCTCGGCCGAGATCGCGGGGTTGCCGCCCGGATTGTCTGTGATAGTTAGCGCGTGAATCCGGCCGCTGGCAGCAGCTTTAGCCGCTGCGTCGAACATGTCCAGCTGCACTTTTTCGTAAGCTCCTCGTCCTGGAACGAGTTCCCAGGTGACGCTGAAGGTGTTTGCGTCGTGGAGCGAGAACTCGTACCTGCCGAATTGCGCGACTTCCGTCGGTTCTACTTTCGACTCGTCCATCCTGAGACCGGCTTTATAAAAGAGATTCATGCACTCAGAGCGTTTTTCTGTTGATACTATATATTATTTATCAGAATGAATTATATAGCATTTAAATAGTATTTATTCTGTAAATAGTATATAGTATGGAGAAAATCGTTTTAAGCTTCTTTCAAGAGAGTCACTTGATCTCCTGGCACTGTGCCAGAGGGGCTTGAAAAAGCTGTGGAGTGAGTGAGCGTGCCTACGGATACATTGCCATCGATCGCAACGGCTGAAGTTCTGCAAATTCGGGAGCAAAAAAAATCGTTTGTACCCAGTGACATTGAAATTGCGCAAGCCGCGTCTCCCATTCCCATTGGCCGTGTTGCGCACCAGGCCGGCATTCTAGCGCATGAACTGGAGCTGTACGGAGATACCAAGGCCAAGGTTCGCCTCTCGATTCTGAATCGCCTGAAGCGCCTGCCGAGCGGCAAGTACGTGGTGGTGACCGCAATTACGCCCACTCCTTTAGGAGAAGGGAAGACAACCACGACCGTTGGCCTCAGCCAGGCGCTTGGGGCGCATCTGGGCAAGAAAGTGTTCGCCTGCGTGCGCCAGCCGAGTATGGGGCCGACCTTCGGAATTAAGGGGGGCGCGGCAGGCGGCGGATACAGCCAGATCATCCCCATGGAGGATTTCAACCTCCACCTCACCGGCGACATTCATGCCATCACAGCAGCCAATAATCTGCTGGCAGCGGCGATCGACGCCCGCATCCTGCATGAGCGCGAAATCAAAGATGACAATGAACTGTTTGACCGGCTCTGCCCGCCCTCAATGCACGATCTAGGTAAAAATTACTCAAAAAATAGTGGATAAGAATCCCAGAATACCAGTAGCCGTAGATCACCGTGGATATCGCAGTCCTCTAATAAGTGGCGATTATTTACAAAGACTAGATCAGATGGATGGCTATAACCTCGATAAAGACATATGCGTGGCCGTTACGGCCTTTGTAATTAAGACACAGGAGTTCTCCTTCTCAAATGGTTCCAAGAAAGCTCTTAAGCTGTTTATAGACGCAGATGGTTATATTTCAGAGAAAGTACTGTGGCCAGATTATGAGTATCGTATATTAAAATATCCTAACGAGCTTAAAAAAGAGCACCATAGCAACGATTTTTTTAAAAAAGCGCGTGGGTCAAAAATAGAGAAGAACAAGAAACGCCGAAAGAAAGAGAATACGGCAACGAAACTCTATAGCTCCGGAAAACTTTTTCTTCCGGCGCTTGTATCCTTGGAGACAAATGGCAATTACAAAAACGTATACTCAGCAAGTACAAGAGCATATGAAACGCTCTGGCATGACAACGGCTTACATGTTTCTAATTAAAGCTCAGACACCTCTACA
>CAWJDN010000227.1:0-18947 GCA_963840985.1 uncultured Acidobacteriaceae bacterium | reverse complement strand
TGATCGAGAAACGGACTTTCGCCGGCTAGCGGAAATGCTGAACCAGCTTCGGCCCGATCCCAATGCTCGGCTCAACTACGAGCTATTTTCGGGCGCTCTTGTTTGGTCGGACGAATTGCCACTGCCGAAAGAGCACGAAGCGTTTGATTTGAACTTGAGTTGTTTTCGCGGCGTCTTGCGGTATCGGACCACGTTGATTCTCGGAGCGCCCGAAGAGAAATTTCGACCGTCGTGGGAGAAGGCCAAGGCACTGTGCCCGAATTGGCCCGGCTTTTTGGCGGATCGCCAACGACCTGATCCGGAACGGATCGCTTTCTACGAGAAACGAAGTGTGGAGTTATTGCAGGCCTGGGAGGATCTGGACGCCCGATTTGAAGGCGCAGAAGGCGAAAAAGCTCGAGAGACCGGCAGTGCCCGTGTGATAGGTGCGAGGTGAAGCATGTCGCTCTTTTTGGTAACGTCCGTTGACGATGAGGGTCTTTATGAACGACGGTTCAAGGTTGTCGAAGCTGGCTCCAGGTTGGAAATTGCACAGAATATTTTGGACAATCTTGAAAAATAGGAGGCGATGCTAAGGAACACCACTTTGTGGCGGGAGGAACTGCGCCAGTGTAAAAACGGTGAACGGTGTCATTGGAGTGCCGGAGAACTGCTCATTCGGATTGATAAGACCCATGTGGACGGAGACAGCGAGAATCAGTTTCGAATCCAGGAGATAAAGGAAGTCGAACGGATACGATAGGAGACATTGGTACGGATAGGGTGGCCGGGTCTGAGGGTACTCCCGAAGGTCCGGCGAACTGTCAGCGACATACTTTTTGACGGTGGGCAAATGGCCCAAGGTCTCGTGAGGAACGCCGGGCCTTCGGGAGTACCCTCAGACCCGGCCACCCGTCCCTATGTGATAGGGTCAAACGAATGTCGGACAGAGCAACTTGAGCTCCAACTGGTAGTGCTTGAACGCTTTCGAAGTCGTCCCGCAATGTGGGTCGGTGATGATGATCCAGAACGAGCAGCGATTTTTTTAACCGGCTTTCATTCTGGTGTGGGATTGAAGCCTCTTGAACTTTCGGAGCAGAAAGAGGTATGGGAAAGTCGTGGTTGGAAAGTGACCGCGACAAGCGGCATCAAGCAAATGATCGATCGCGGATTGTCGCCATTGGAGATTATTGACCAACTTGTCTCCATCGAACTCGAGATGCTGCAGCGAGAAGTAGCAAGGTGGATTCCGGAGCTGGGCAAGCAATTTGGAAGCCTGCATGACAAGGCGTTGGAGGAAGTAAAGCGAGGCGGACGTAAAGACATCTGAGCAAAATTGCGAATCATTGGAGCGAAACTCGTTTTCGAGGTTTCACATAAGGGGAGATGACCATGAGTAACGCTACATCGGCGAATCCAGTTATGACCGCATCAACGACTACGGGGCCGTGCGCATCAGCCTGGCCAGCCCGCATGACATTCGCTCGTGGTCCTTCGGCGAAGTCAAAAAGCCGGAAACCATCAACTATCGCACCTATCGCCCCGAAAAGGACGGCCTGTTCTGCGAGCGCATCTTCGGCCCGGAAAAGGACTGGGAGTGCGCCTGCGGCAAGTATCGCGGCATGAAGTACAAGGGCATGATCTGCGACCGCTGCGGCGTCAAGGTCACCCATAGCCGCGTCCGCCGCAAGCGCATGGGGCACATCGAACTGGCCGCCCCGGTCGTGCACATCTGGTTCTTCAAGGCCATGCCCAGCCGGCTCGGCACGCCTGCTCGACATGAAGACCAACAGCCTGGAAAAGATCATCTACTTCCAGGATTACGTCGTCATCGATCCGGGCGACACGCCGCTCAAGGAACGGCAGCTCCTGACCGAGGAAGAATATCGCCGGGCCCGCGAGAACCTATGGCGACGACCTTCGAGGCCGGCATGGGCGCCGAGGCGATCAAGAAGCTGCTCGAGCAGCTCGATCTGGTCAAGCTGTCCAAGGAACTGCGCGACGACTCTGGCGCTGAGCCAGAAGGAAAAGCCGTCCAAGCAGAAGCAGCGCGACCTGGTCAAACGGCTCAAGGTCGTCGAGGCCCTGCGCGACAGCGGCATGGGCGGCCGCAGAACAAGCCCGAATGGATGGTGCTCGAGTGCATCCCGGTCATTCCGCCCGATCTGCGGCCGCTCGTGCTGCTCGATAGCGGCAACTTCGCCACCAGCGATTTGAACGATCTCTATCGCCGCATCATCAACCGCAACAACCGGCTCAAGAAGCTGGTCGATCTCAACGCCCCCGAGGTCATCATCCGCAACGAAAAGCGCATGCTGCAGCAATCGGTCGACGCCCTGTTCGACAACAACCGCTGCAAACGGCCCGTGCTCGGCTCGTCCAACCGCCCGCTCAAGTCGCTCACCGACATGATCAAGGGCAAGCAGGGCCGATTCCGCGAAAACCTGCTCGGCAAACGCGTCGATTACTCGGCCCGGTCGGTCATCGTCGTCGGCCCGGAACTGCAAGCTGCACCAGTGCGGTCTGCCCAAGAAGATCGCCCTGGAACTGTTCCAGCCGTTCATCATTCGCCGGCTCAAGGAGCTGGGCCATGCCGACACGATCAAGTCGGCCAAGAAGATGCTCGAACGCAAGGCCGACGAGGTGTGGGACATCCTCGAAGAAGTCATCAAGAACCATCCGGTGCTGCTCAACCGCGCGCCGACGCTGCACCGCATGGGCATCCAGGCGTTCGAGCCGGTGCTGATCGAAGGCAACGCCATCCGCATCCATCCGCTGGTGTGCAAGGGCTTCAACGCCGACTTCGACGGCGATCAGATGGCCGTGCATCTGCCGCTGTCGATCGAGGCCCAGGTCGAGGCGACCGTGCTGATGATGTCGACCAACAACATCTTCAGCCCGGCCAACGGCCATCCGATCATCTCGCCCAGCCAGGACATCGTCATGGGCTGCTACTACCTGACGGCCGATCCGCTGCACACGTTCACCCTGCCGGCGGCGGCTCGACGACCGCATCAAGAACTACCGCGACAAGGCGTGCCGACAACCTCAAGGGCGAGGACATGATCTTCTCCAGCCCCGCCGAGGTGTTCCTGGCCTTCGCCGCCAAGAAGGTCGGCGTCCATGCCCGCGTCAAGGTGCGGCTGCCGATCGAGAAGAAGGTCATCGGCGAGGTCCGCTTCGACAAGGACAAGGTCAAGATCGAGGAAATCCCGCGCAATCCCAGCGGGCTGGTGTCGACCACCGTGGGCCGGGTGATCTTCAACGACATCCTCAAGCCGCAGATGGCGTTCTACGACCTGGCCCTGTCCAGCAAGCACCTGAGCCGGATCATCGCCGATTGCTACCAGTTCCTGGGCCGGCGCGAAACCATCGACCTGCTCGACCGCATGAAGGACATCGGCTTCCGCGAATCGACCCGCAGCGGCCTGTCGCTTCTCCACCGACGATCTGCGCACGCCCGACAACAAGGAGCAGATCATCCGCGACACCGAAAAGGAAGTCGAGAAGGTCCAGAAGCAGTTCCAGCGCGGCATCATCGCCGAGGGCGAACGCTACAACAAGGTCATCGACGCCTGGACCACGGCCCGCGATCAGATCACCAAGCAGATGATGAGCGAGCTGCAAGTACGACATCCGCGACGGCATGCCGTACCTGAATCCGATCTTACCTGATGGCCAACTCCGGCGCCCGCGGCGGCGTCGAGCAGATTCGCCAGCTGGCCGGCATGCGCGGGCTCATGGCCAAGCCGTCCGGCGCAGATCATCGAGACGCCCATCAAGGCCAACTTCCGCGAAGGCCTGAGCGTGCTGGAGTATTTCTCCTCGACGCACGGGGCCCGCAAGGGTCTGGCCGACACCGCCCTGAAGACGGCCGACTCCGGCTACCTGACGCGCAAACTGGCCGACGTGGCCCAGAACGTGGTCATCACCGCCCACGATTGCGGCAGCACGCAGGGCATCACCAAGGGCGTCGTCTACAAGGGCGAGGAAATCGAACGGCCCCTGTCCGAATCGATTCGTGGCCGGGTCAGCCGCAACAACGTCGTCAACATCGTCACCGGCGAGACCATCGTCAAGGAAAACGAGATGATCACCTGGGAGCAGGCCCGCAAGATCGAGCAGCTCGGCCTGGACAAGATCCTGGTCCGCAGCCCGATGACCTGCCAGGCGGCCCTGGGCGTGTGCCGGCTCTGCTACGGCATGGACCTGGCCACCGGCAACCTGGTCGAGGAAGGCATGGCCGTCGGCATCATCGCCGCCCAGTCGATCGGCGAGCCGGGCACGCAGCTGACCATGCGTACCTTCCACATCGGCGGCGTGGTCAAGCGCGACGTCGGCGAAAACGACATCAAGGCCAAGAAGGCCGGCACCGTCAAGCTGATCCGCATCACCGCCGTCACCAACGATCAGGGCGACACCGTGGCCCTGACCCGCAACGGCCAGCTCATCATCATGGGGCCCAAGGATCGCGTCCTCGAAGAATACTCGATCTCCAACGGCTCCATCCTGAAGGTGAAGGAAGGCCAGCAGGTGGATGCCCGGCCAGGTGCTGTGCAACTGGGACCCGCACCGCATCCCCATCCTGGCCGAGCGCGGCGGCCGGATTCGCTTCGAGGACATCGTCGAAAACGAAACGCTGCGTCTGGAAAAGGACGTCCACGCCCAGACCGAACGCTGGGTCATCATGGAGCACAAGGGCGATCTGCACCCGCAGATCATCATCGAGGATGAACGGGGCCAGAGCCTGGAAGTGCACTACATCCCGGAAAAGGCCCACCTGGAAGTGCGGGCCGGTCAGGTGGTCGCGGCCGGGTCGCTGCTGGCCAAGACGCCGCGTGAAGTGGGCGGCACGCAGGACATCACCGGCGGTCTGCCGCGCGTCACGGAAATCTTCGAGGCCCGCCGGCCGCGCGAACCCGCCGTCATGGCCGAGATTTCCGGCCGGGTCCGCCTGGGCGAGAAACGCAAGGGCAAACGCTCCGTCATCATCGAGGCCATCGACGACGCCGGCAAGACGATCGGCATCGAGAAGGAGCATCTCGTGCCGCACGGCAAGCATCTGCGCGTCCACACCGGCGACTACGTCAAGGAAGGCGATCCGCTCGTCGACGGGCCGCTGGTGCCGCACGACATTCTGCGCATCTCCGGCGGCGAGGCGGTGCAGAACTACCTGGTCCGCGAGGTGCAGAGCGTCTACCGCAGCCAGCGCGTCGACATCGACGACAAGCACATCGAGATCATCATCTCGCAGATGCTGCGCAAGGTGAAGGTCGAAAGCATGGGCGACACCGGCCTGTTGCCCGGCTCGGTCATCGACAAGTTCGCCTTCCGCGAGGTCAACGATCGGCTGCGCGAATGCGTCAAGATCAAGGACCCCGGCGATTCGCGCTTCGAGATCGGCAAGATCATCAGCAAGGAAGCGTTCGAGGAAGTGCGGGCCGCCCTGGAAGCGGAGGACAAGAAGCCGCCGTCATTCATCAATCCGGTCCCGTAGCCGGAAAAGTTGTCGCCATTTGCGTCTGAATCGGTCTGTTTCCACAACGCATATGGGCCACTCCAACTGCCAGCACCTACGTCGATAGCCGTGGTTTCTGTCGTTGGGATGAAACAGCCGACGATATCCACGGTTGTTGTCGCAGCGGGCGAACCGCTCACAGTGACTGTTGCCATCTCGTTGGGTTCATCGGCCGGGGATGCTACAGTAGCGGTGATTTGAGTTGCGCTATCCACATTCACATTCGATACCGCAACCACGGTTCCGCTCGGTGTGGTAATGCTGACTGTGTTTACGGGACAAGCCGCAGTTGCATTAGCCGTGGTGGTGAAGCCGGTTCCTGTGATAGTGACAGGATTATAGGTTTGTCCGATGATCCAGGCGCCGGGGGATACGGAGGTGATTGTTGGAGCGGGGCAGCCTACGATCTGCACCGTTGCCGTAGCTGTATTGGGAGCGGCGCCCACCGTGACAGTAGCTATCTCGGTGGGTTCATTGGCCGGGGGCGCTACGGTAGCGGTAATTTGCGTTGCGCTGACCACATTCACATTCGATACCGCGACCACGGCTCCGCTCGGCGTGGTTACGCTGACCGCAGACACTGGACAAAATGTTGAGGTGGCATTGGCCGTGGTAATAAAGTTGGTTCCCGTTATCGTGACGGGGTTGTAGGTTTGTCCCACAATCCAAGTGCCGGGGGAAATAGAGGCAACGGTTGGCGTGGGGCAGACCGGCCACTGCGCGGAGGTCTGCGCCAAACGCCATCGCCAGGGTGCATCGTTTTCGAATGCGGTCGATGGACTGTAATACATGGTGATCAGTTGGTATGTGCAAGTGCCTTCCCTTGTGCTACATGCTACATCCACGGTGTTCACGGATAAGGGGCTTCCACTCGAACTCACGCCTGGATAGTTAGGTATCGGAGGGTATGCATAGAGCGGATTTGTATTGTAGAAAAAATCCAGCGGAAAATAACCCAGCGGATCGAAGAAGCATTGATTGGGATACCGTCCCAAGCCACAGTTACTCGAAGATTCTGCATACCAAGAGAACGTGTGCGATGAAGTGACTGTGTAGGTGACGTTTGGCTGCGGCTGAAAAACGATATTGCACTGCCCTGTTGGATTACCTCCTGGAAAGTTAAAATAATTTCCCTGATAACCGTCCGGACAGTCCGTGGAGATGATAGTCGTTGCAGATGGAGTGAGGGTGCAGCTGGCAAAAAAGTGGGGATAATCCGCCGCGGCAGGTGAAGACTGGCCGGTGGCGGGGTCGACGGCCGAGGTGCTGCAATAGGCGGTTTCAGTCTGGGCTCCCGGCGTTACCATGAATCCCGAGGTGACCCAGATTTGCGCGTTAGCGGCATCAGGCGGAACAAGGAAAAAGTTGCGGAAAGCAGCAAAAACGACGTGGCAGCGTGGGGGAATAACCCTACGGTCCTCCCCAATGCACCCAAGGGCTTTCGCATGGGAGCGGTCCTTTCGTGGGTTGGCTACGAGTCTTGGCCGGAAAACGGCTCGCGGGAATATGTAACCAGATTACAGCCCAAACGTTACGGAATAATAAATCTTTAGTAACCATTAGCGGCGAGGCATTTCTCGTCTCTGACCCCTGCCAGTTCACCACCGTAGGTGGCCGAAGGCCTCCGTCTCGCTGCAGGTGGGTGCTCACTGACCATGGCGAATCAGCGAGCGAACAAGAGGCGAATAAACCGCTTCCCAAATTGCCCAATTTGATGCCTATAAACCTCTCCTTCGAAGTAGAGGCTCATTGATGCCTTTTCTGCGCTTATATTCGCTGTCTGTTCCCTGACCCCTGTTCTTAAAACGGAATGTCGTCGTCGGAGATTTCGGCTTGCTGGCTGTATTCATCCGGGGCGCCGG
Source organism: uncultured Acidobacteriaceae bacterium (assembly GCA_963840985.1). Lineage (GTDB taxonomy): Bacteria > Acidobacteriota > Terriglobia > Terriglobales > Acidobacteriaceae > Telmatobacter. The sequence continues at coordinate 11,588 of CAWJDN010000227.1, read as the reverse complement.
CGGTTGCCGGGGGCCGCTGGTCGAAGTTGGCCGTTGAGCTGCTTGAACTTGCCTGTCGCCCGCCGCCTGAGCCCTCCTCGCGAGCGGATAACAGAACCAGATCATTGACCAGGATTTCGGTGCGATATCGCTTCTGCTTGGTCTCCTTGTCCTCCCAGCTGCGCGTCTGTATCTTGCCTTCGATGTACAGCTTGGAGCCCTTTTTCACGTAGTCGCGGACGATCTCCGCGGTGCGTTTGAAGGCCACAAGATTGTGCCATTCGGTGTGTTCCTGCCAGTTGCCTTGCGCGTCCTTTTGGTTGTCGCTGGTGGCGAGCCCGAAGGTGGCTACCATGACGCCGCTGGGGGTGGTCCGAATCTCGGGGTCCTTGCCTACGTTGCCTAAGAGAGTGGCTTTGTTCACGCTTCTTGCCATGTCGGTTTACTCCATTCGTTGAAAAGCATAGCAGACCGTCAGCGTTTGCGGGCAATAATCCGGTTGCGCAGAGCTTTGGCCAGGCCGAGCGCCGTCAAGAAGCCGCCAAACGGAATGCACATCAGGGCGACGATCAATGCGAACCAGCCGGTGTTGGTGTGAGCGCCGGTGGGCGAATAGCCGCCCAGCAGGGTCGCAAGCAGCACAGCGGAAAGAAGCCCCGCGCCCAGTATCGACGCGCCCCATTGCAGCAGTTGGCGTGCGCCGTCGCCGGTTGGAGCGGGATTCGGGTTAGAGCTGTTTGCTCGCATGTGTCTCCCTATCCATGCGCCAGGCGCAGCATAGCCCAGGTGACGACGCCAGTGATCGAGACATACAGCCACAGCGGAAAGGTCCAGCGAGCAACCCTGCGGTGCTGCGGAATGCGCCCCGAGAGCGAGAAGAAGAAAGTAATCAGAATCAGCGGCAGCGCCACTACGGCCAGGATGATATGGCTAGCCAGCAGCGGCAGGTAAACCGAGCGCAAAGCAGCGTGAACCGGGTAGCGCACATCGCCGTGCAGCGCATGGTGCAGGATGTAGCTGATGAGGAAGAGTGTTGAAAAGCCGAAGGCCGTCATCATTGCCGCGCGATGTGCCTGGATGCGCCGGGCACGGATGAAGGTGTAGCCAATCAGCAAAGCTGTTGCGCTGAGGCCGTTGAGCGCCGCGTTGAGCGCGGGCAAAAAAGCGAAACGGACGCTGGCGGAATCCGCGGCGGGATGGAGGTAGATCAGCCAGAAGAGGAAGGCCGTGGCCGCCGCGCTGACGGCCAGAATGGCAACTATGGCCAAGCGGGTCTTCGACGATGGGGCTGCGGTCGTCATGGCTACCTCAGGGTTTAGCGGTGGCGCAGAGCATCAGCGAGGTAAACAGCAGCGGCAGGTAGAGGACGCTGACTTTGAGCAGGTCGCGAGCCAATCTGCGGCTTTCATCTTCATCCTTCACGCGCAAGATGCGAGCAAAGCGGATGGTGTAGCCCAGGTAAACCAGCCCCAGCGCGACGGCCAGCAGGGCGTAGGTCAAGCTGGCGAGGCTCAGCCGCCAGGGCATCAGGCTGACGGGAATTATCGCCACGGCGAAGAAAAGTGCCTGAGCCACGGTGGACCAGCCGTCGGGTTGAACGACGGGCAACATGCGAATGCCGGCGCGGGCGTAGTCGTCGCGATACAGCCACGCAATCGCCATAAAATGCGGAAACTGCCAGACAAAGAGAATGGCGAACAGGGCCACGGCCGGCCACTCGATACGGCCGCGAGCGGCGGTCCAGCCCAGCATCGGCCCCATCGCGCCGGGAAATGCTCCGATGAAGGTGGCCAGGGCGGTGACGCGCTTGAGCGGGGTGTAGATGGCCACATACGTGAACGCCGTGAGAAGCGCAAGGGCCACGGTAAGCAGGTTGGTGGTGAGCGCCAGCCATACAGCTCCCAGCGCCAGTGCCGCCATGCCGGCCAGCACTCCCTGAGCCAGCGAGAAACGGCCGACGGCCATGGGACGGTCGGCGGTGCGCTTCATGAGCGCGTCGGTCCTGCGTTCCATGGCCTCGTTCAGCGCGCCAGCACCGGCTGAAACCAGGCCGATGCCAAGCAGCGTATCCAGCAGGCCGCGCTGCACGCTGGTGATGCCGGATTGCATCGATCCCAGATAAAATCCGCCCCAGCCGGTGACCAGCACCAGGCCGACGACCTTGACCTTGAACAACTCGCGCAGGTCGTTGATGAGCGTAGCCGTAGCGCCGGCCTCAGGCGCGTGGAGGTGCACCGGGCCATGAGCAGCTTGCTCTGCCGGAATGGCGGCCTGGGTGGAGGAAGTCAACGGAACAAAACCTCAGATGAAAAGCCCGGATTGATTTGTGCCGGGAGCCTGAGTCGATGATAGCAAGCGGGGAAGTTCCAATCGGATGGAATGAGGAGCGTCATTACAATTTTGCCGCGCATTTTTTACGGAACTGCGAAGGGGTTCTCGATCTGAATCCCTGCAATCGTTTGTCCGGAATTTAGATCCTCCGATAGAATCCGTGTTGCGCCGCTCTTGATCGCCGCGGCAATAATCATTGCATCCCAGAAGTTGATCCGGGCGTCATCCTCAATCTGAAAGGCCCGCTTGATCTCCTCCGGGGTGGTTTCGACGCACCAGTAGGCAAATCGATCGACAATCAATCTAGCCTTATCCCTCGGTACAGGAGAAGCCAATTTCCGAGTGACTGTATTGTAAAACTCCTGTAAGACCTGCATACTCACGGCCCCAGATCGTTCTTGTCTGAGGTTGTGCAAAATCTGTTTTGCTGTTTCTTGCTTGTATCCGTCCCGTTCGTCGTAGGCGTAAACCAGGACGTTTGTATCGACAAATGTCTTAGCGTTCATGGAGCGCGTCCCGATCTAGTTTAGGGATTTCGCCCATAGGAAAACCCTTCTCCATCAGAGCAAAGGCATCATCCATGGCGCGCTCGTAGTCGTCTTTTGTCTCCGCAAGCCGCTCAATCTCACTGGTGAGCAAGCCGCTGATGGAAGTGGAACGCTTGGCGGCAAGAACTCGTGCCTTCTGAATCGTTTGCCGGCTTAGGCGTAGGGTGATATTGCGTTTTTCGTCGAGCGCTGGCATTTTGAAGGTGCCTCCTATCCACGTGCAACATGTGTATTATGTGTAGCACGTTTTGCACGTGATTGCAACAAAAAAGGCGCGAACCGAAGTCCACGCCTTAATCCTCCAGACCCCTAACGTTTACTGCTTGCCGAAGCGGTAGACGATGCCGGTGGTGAAGCCGCGGCCATGTTGTATGGATGAGCCGAAGCCGGTGAAGTAGTACTCGGGAGCAAGGCGCAGTCCAATGTTCGGAGTCAGGTTGTACTCCACGGGAATGCTGGCTCCTGCCGCGAAGACGAAGCCATCCGGCCATAGACCGAGCGCGGTTGAGATGGACTCGTCGTGGTTGGTGTCGCCGGAAAAGTTGCCCTTTTCGATCCCGGCGAGGACGCGACCGGAGACCGAGTATTTGGGCTGCACGTAGAAGCGATATGTAGGACCAGCCAGGAAGGCATACTGGCTGATGGCCGGGTTGGTGAACGGGTTGGATGTGGTGACGGGCGGGTTACCATACGTGAAATAAATGCCCGTATAGGCAGTGGCGTAATAGCCGCGGCCATCGATGGACACGCCAAGCCGCTCGTTGAAGTAGCGTGTGGCGCCGACGTCCCAGGCGTAATCCCACGCGTGTTCCAGCTTGGCCCCGGGTTCAAAGCGCAGCAAGCCCATGCCGGAGTACACCTCATAGCGGTGGGAGTAGGCGTCGTGAATAGCGGCCGCTCGGCGTTGCGCCCGGCGGGCCCTGATGCGAGCCTGGACGCTTAATTGGCCCTGAGACTCAGATTGAGCCTGGGCGGCGGGCTGCCCGGACTGGGCCTGGCCGCGTGCCGAGGGGTTGCTGCTAGAGCCGGAGCTTTGGGCCTGAGCGGCGGCGGCGCGGCGTTGCGCACGGTGGGCTTTGATGCGGGCCGGGATATTCAACTTGCTGTGAGAATTGGCGGCGGGCTGTCCGGCCTGGTCGGGGGCTGCGGGGTTGCTGCTCGAAGTGGTGCTTTGGGCCAAAACGGTGGTGGCTGCAACGATACTCAGCGCCAGCAGAAGGGCAATACGGCGAAAAGAATACATGAATTTCAGATTTCCTCCACGGGAGTACGGAAGCAAGCCAGCATAGCGCTCCCCCCATAAGTTATTAAACCACCTTGGGGTGAGCCTTGAGTGTGAACCCGCACTGGATTGGACTCCTGGATAAGGAATTCGGAGCCGAATGGGTTACCAATTTTCAACACGGTAAGACGCAAAATGCTCTAGGATAAAGGCCAGTGGAGGAGCAAAGCATATGGGGCGTGTATTACTGGGAGTTCTGCTGGGGATCGCGCTTGTGCCGATTGCCCTGCTGGGATGGCTCAGGTTTGGCGATGTGCCGGTGGCTGTGGCCGATCCGCCCTTGCCTCAGGAGCGATTGCTGACCGAGATGCCGCTCCATGCGCGCATTGACCGCGAGTTGGTGAAAACTCCGCCCATCCAGGCCGATGAGGCCAACCTGGTGGCGGGCGCCGAGATTTACCGCGACAATTGTGCCGTCTGCCACGGATCTCACGGCAAGCCGTCGCGGTTTGGCGCGCATATGTTTCCCGATGCGCCGCCGCTATGGGAAAGTCACCATGGCAACGCGACTGTCGGAGTGAGCGACGACCCGCCCGGCGAGACCTACTGGAAGGTGGCCAACGGCATCCGGCTGACCGGTATGCCGGCCTATAAGGGCGTGCTGACGGAGACGAAGATGTGGCAGGTGAGCCTGCTGCTGGCCCACGCCGACAAGCCGCTGCCCCCGGCTGCGGTGGAGATTCTGCGCGGCGCACCGATAGAACAGGCGCTTGTTGCGGCTGGCCCTGAAACGAGCCCGAAAACGAAGAAGTAGCGCGGGCGGAGTTTGAAAGTCGCCGTCTGAATCGGCGCGAAGGAACAGGCCAAGAAGATTCACGCCAGAATCACTCAGTAAATCAATACTAACTATGGCAGGAGACTCGAGTGAAACAAAGCAGAATTTTCAACTGCACGCTGCTTTTTGCTGCACTTGTTCTTGCATCGACCATGACGGCGCTCGCGCAGAGCGGCGACTATTTCACGAACTGGCCACAAGGCGCTTCGCCTCTGGAAGTTGGCAAGAAAGTCGCCGATCGCTTCGTGGCCAACCAGCATCAGTACACTTTCACCATCCATTACGCCGAGGTCGCCACCTGGTACGGAGGCGCTGACTTTCGCGCAACTGACAAAAGACGAGGCGCTGCAAAAGGAACTTATTGCCCGCTTCGAGCCGTTGATGCCGGGCGGCGCCGATGCCAAGCAGAGACCGGAGCGGCGTCATGTGGACGACTCGATCTTCGGCGTCATTCCGCTGGAGATTGCGATAGAAACAAAGAACCCGAAGTATCTGGCCGAGGGCGTATGGTGGGCGGACCGCCAGTGGGAGAATCCGCGACCCGATGGACTTTCCGCTGAAACGCGCTTCTGGGTCGACGATATGTACATGCTGACCATGTTGCAGCTCCAGGCCTACCGCGCCACCGGGAACCGCGAGTATCTTGACCGTGACGCCAAGGAGATGGTTGCTTACCTGGACAAGCTGCAACAGCCCAACGGTCTCTTCTATCATGCCGAGGATGCGCCGTTTTTCTGGGGCCGTGGCAATGGCTGGTTCGCCGCGGGCATGGCGGAGATACTGCGCGATTTGCCCAAGGATCATCCGCAACGGGCGCGCATCGTGGCCGGCTATAAGCGCATGATGGCCGCGCTCGTGAAGTATCAGGGCAAAGACGGGATGTGGCGTCAGTTGATTGACCACCCAGAAGCCTGGCCGGAGAGTTCCAGCACCGGTATATTCACCTTTGCCATGATTACCGGCGTCAAACTGGGCGTGCTGGACGGCAAGAAATACGGCCCCGCGGCCCGCAAAGGCTGGCTCGCCGTAATCGGCTACATCGATCAGAATGGCGACGTGACCCAGGTTTGCGCGGGCACTGGCAAAATGAATGATCTGGATTACTATCTGGCCCGGCCCCGCCGCACCGGCGACTTTCACGGGCAGGCTCCGATTTTGTGGGCGGCGGACGCGCTGCTGCGCTAAGACATCGAACCGGTCATTCGCTCCCCAGGAGACTGGTGAATTGTTAGAATCGAATCTATGCCCCAGACGGCGCGATTAACGCGGCAACAGGCTCTCGATTTCTTCCACTCTCCCGACCTGATCGGGCTGGGCTTCGAGGCTGATGCCCTTCGCCGCCGCCTGCATCCCGAGGGCGTGGTCACATACATCATCGATCGCAACATCAACTACACCAACTTCTGCACCGAGTACTGCACCTTCTGCGCCTTCTACCGGCCGCTTCCAAAACCCGGCGTAACTGATCCGCGTTCGGACGAGGGCTACATCCTCGACTTCGAGACCATCTGCGAAAAAATCGCCGAGACCGTGGAGATGGGCGGCACCGGCGTGCTGATGCAGGGCGGCATCCATCCCGATCTCAAGATCGACTGGTTCGAGCGGCTCTTCAGCGGGATTAAAAAGCGTTTTCCGCAAATTTGGCTGCACTGTTTAACGGCTTCGGAGATTCTGGCCATCGCGAAATACTCCGATCTTCCGTTGCGCGAGACGATTGTGCGGCTAAGAGCAGCGGGCCTGGATTCCATCCCCGGCGGCGGCGCGGAGATTCTGGACGACGATGTACGCCGGCGCATCGCCCGCATCAAGTGCAACACCGAGGAGTGGGTCAGCGTCCATCGCACCGCGCATCAGTTGGGCATGAGGACGACGGCAACGATGATGTTCGGCGTGGGCGAGAGCTTCGAACAGCGCATCAATCATTTTGAAGTGGTGCGTCGCCTGCAAGAGGAGACTGGTGGATTCACGGCCTTCATCCCCTGGAGCTTCCAGCCTAAAAACACCGCGCTCGGCGGCCGCGGCTGGGAAGAAGCGACCTCGGTCGAGTACCTGAAGGTGCTGGCCATCGCGCGGCTTTATCTGGATAACATTGAGAACGTGCAGGCAAGCTGGGTGACGCAAGGATTGAAGGTGCTGGAGCTAGGCCTCCACTTCGGCGGCAACGATGTGGGCTCGGTGATGCTGGAAGAGAATGTGGTCCGAGCTGCGGGAACGTCGAATTGCACGACAGAAGAAGAATTGCGCCGCGTCATTCGCGACGCCGGCTTCAAGCCGGTCCAGCGCGATACGCTCTACCGAACGATGTTCTTGAATTGAAGCGACACCAGAGTCAACACGCCCTTGCCGAGTGGCCGGAGTTTGTGGCACACTTGCAGCCATGGGAAGCAAAGACAAAGGCAGAAAAGAAACCAAGAAGGCGCCCAAGCCAAAGCCCAAGCCGGAACCTGCACAGAGACGCGAAGTCTTCACGCCGGCCCCGCCGAAGTAGGGCCACGCCGCACGCATCACCGGAGCGCCACGCTTGAGTCTGAGCAGAGTTTTCTCTGCCTGGGAGGCAGTTTTTGCGCCTTGGCACGATTCAGCCGCTCCAAGCCCATGGAGCAGCTCTGACGGGCACACGTCACGGCAATCCCCACTGAAAAGCGTTAGCTTAATGACAGGTTTTTTCACCAGGGGGAGCATCCGTGCGCTGGAAATTTGCCGCAATCCTGCTAGCCTTCGCTCTACTTCCAATCTCCGCCACAGCGCAGGAACCGGTAATTTCCGCCCCAGCTGTTGACGGCTCTGTCCTGCCTGCCGTGCAGCCGGGGGGCCGTCCGGCTATCGGTATTGCGCTGGAGGGCGGCGGGGCGCTGGGCCTGGCGCACATAGGCGTCCTCGAATGGTTTGAGGAGCACCACATTCCCGTAGACCGCATCTCCGGAACCAGCATGGGTTCGCTGATTGGCGCCCTCTACGCCACGGGCACCACCCCCGCCCAGATACGGGCGCTGGCCACCAGCGACGCGTTCACTCGCGTCTTTACTTTGCAAACGCCCTACTCTGACCTGAGCTTTCGCCGCCGCCAGGATCGCCACGAACTTCCCGCGGCGTTTACCGTTGGTCTGCGCCACCACCTGTTTCTGCGTAACGCCCTGCTCACCGATCGCGGCGTCAACGAGTTCCTGACCAGCAACCTGCCCAATGACAACAGCCAGGAGCTGGATTTCAACCAGCTTCCTATTCCCTTTCGCTGCGTGGCCACTGATCTGAACACCCTCGCGCCAGTCACTCTTGCCTCGGGCCCCTTGCCCCAGGCGGTGCGCGCATCCATCTCCATTCCCGGCGTCTTTTCGCCGGTTCAGGATCGCAACGGCCACTACCTGGTCGATGGCGGCATCCTCGACAACCTGCCCACCGGCGTTCTCAAGCGCGACCTGCACGCCGACATCATTATCGCCATCTACCTAAACGATGAGGCTATTTCTAAAGCCGACACCAGTTCCATCCTCGGCGTTCTCAATCGCGCCTTCGATGCCGGCATCCAGCATAACGTTGTGGAGGCCTTGCGATTGGCCGATGTGGTGGTGAGTGTGCCGGTCGGCAACTTTTCCGCCACTGACTATAACCATGCCACCACGCTGATCGACGCCGGCTACAAGGCCGCCGAGCAGAACCGCGCTGTCCTGCTGCGTTATGCTCTCGACGCCGACGGCTGGAAGGCCTACCTGGCCGCGCGAGAGAGCCGCCGCAGCCCACAACCCGGAATCTTGCGCCAGGTCCGCGTGGAAGGTGGAGCTCCGGGCGCCGTCCGTGAAGTTCTCGCGAATATGAAGCTTATAGAGGGCCTGCCCATCGCGCCATACTCGACTCTCGATGCACTCAAACGCATTCAGTCCAACGGAGGAATCAGCGCCAACTGGGAGACCTTTGCCCCTGCGCCCACGCCTGCCGCGCCGCAAACACCAGATGCGCGCGCCCTCAGCCCGTCCAACCCAGGCATGCCTGCTCCCGACACAGGTATCCTGGTCCGCCTTAGCCACGATCGCATTGGCCCGCCCTATCTTCTTCTCGGCGCCGAACTGGCCGCCGCCAACTCGAACGTGACCCGCGCCGAGGCTACCCTCCGCCTGATTGATCAGAACCTCGGCGGCTTCGGCTCCGAGTTGCGCGCCAACGCCCGCGTTGGCTACATGACCGATCTATCCGCCGAATACTACCGGCTGCTCACCCCTGGCGGCTATTTCATCGAGCCGCGCGCCGGCATCCTTCGCGAGCCGGTTTATATATGGGACAACCAGAAGCGCATCGCTGAACGCTTCCTGCAAAATCTGGACGCGGGCGTCGATGCCGGCCGCACATTCTCAAATCAATTGCAAATATCGGCTCAGTGGCGCGCCGAAGACACGCGCTGGGGCCTGCGCACCGGCTCCGGCGGCGGACCGTATATCACCGGGACCGCGCAGACCGGCCTGCTGAACATCGAGATCGACAAGGCTACTGCCAGCGCCATTTCGCCCAACGGTTTCCGTCTCTCGGCCTCGGCGGGCGCGCTTTACCATGCCGTCGGAAGCGACAATGCGCCGCTGGTCAAGCTCAACTTCAGCGCAACCCGCTCCTGGAGAGAGGTCAACATCTTCGGCCTCAGCGGAGAGGTCAACTCCTATCTGCGCGCCAACGTCGCCCAGCCTTACCTCTTCACCCTGGGCGGCCCAATGCGCCTCTCCGCCTCATCCTTCGACGAGTTCCGCGGCACCGACACGTACCTGGCTCGCACCGAATATATGCGCCGGATAGCGGCACTTCCCACCGGCCTGGGACATGGCCTATACGGCATCTTTGGATATGAGGCCGGCGAGATCTGGTCGACGCAAACAACTGCAATTCTCCGCCAGGATGGCGTCGCCGGCTTGGTGGCCAACACGCCCATCGGCCTGTTCACCTTCGGCGGCTCGGTGGGCGATGCCGGTCGCCGCAAAATCTTCGTCACGCTGGGGCGATGGTTCTGATTGTGCTGTAATGCGGCTTCTCAAGCGACCACACGCACGAAGGCCCTCCCGCGAAGGAGGGCCTTTGGTAAGAAAAACTAAAGCCGAGGCTTAAGCCACTACTTCAATGCCCATGGAGCGGGCGGTGCCCTTGATGCTCTTGATGGCCGTCTCCACCGAGGCGGCGTTCAGGTCGGGCATCTTCTGTGTGGCGATCTCGCGCACTTGCTTCTCGGTCACCTTGCCGACCTTCTCCTTGTTGGGCGTGCCTGAGCCTTTGGCGATCCCGGCCGCCTTCAGCAGCAGCACCGGCGCAGGCGGCGTCTTGGTTATAAAGCTGAAGCTGCGGTCGGCATAGACGGAGATGACCACCGGAATGACCAGCCCATCCATCTCTTTGCTGGAGGTGCGTGCGTTGAACTGCTTGCAGAACTCCATGATGTTGACCTGCGCCTGACCCAGGGCGGGGCCGACCGGCGGCGCTGGTGTGGCCTTGCCCGCCACGATCTGCAGTTTAACGTATCCCGTAACTTTCTTCGGAGGTGCCATGTTTCGGTTCCTTTGGAATCAGCTCTTAGCTCCTGGCTGTTAGCTGCCAGCTGATCTGTCTCTCGTGCGAATTTTGGTGTTGCCGCTTCAACGTTTGCCCTCAACCGGCGCCCGCCAGGTGGGCAGACCGGCTAGAAGCTGAAAGCTAATAGCTAGAGGCTGCAACTACTCAATCTTTTCCACTTTGCCAAACTCCATCTCCACCGGGGTAGAGCGTCCGAAGATGGTCACCATGACCTTCAGCGTCTCGCGATCTTCGTTGATTTCATCCACCACGCCGTTGAAGTTGGCAAAGGGCCCGTCGGTAATGCGGACCTGCTCGTTCTTCTCAAACTTGATCTTGAGCCGCGGCTTGTCCTTGGCGGTCTCGGAGCGGAAGAGGATTCCGCTGACTTCTTCCTCGCTCAACGCCACCGGCTTGTCGCCCGTGCCTAAAAAGCCGGTCACCTTGGGCGTGTCTTTCAGGACGTGCCACAGGTTGTTGTCCAGTTCCATCTCGACAAGCACGTAACCGGGCAGAAAGACCCGCTCCACGGTGCGCTTCTTGCCGTTGACAATCTCCGTCACCTGCTCAGTGGGAATCATCACCCGGCCCACGCGATCACTCAGCCCGAAGGCCTCTACGCGACTCTGGATGGACTCGCGCACCTTGCGCTCAAAGCCCGAGTAGGCGTGCAGAATGTACCACCTGAAGCGCTCGTTGCGCACCGGCAGCGGTTGCGCCTGCGGATCTGCCTGCTCGACGGCTGGTTCTATCTTTTCAGCCTGTCCAGCTTGCTCAACATGTTCGGCTTGTTCCAATTCTTCTGCCATCATGTTCTCGTTTCGTGGTTCAACATCTCTACTACCCGCCCATCTTGTGAATAAGCCAGTTCATGCCCGAGGAGAAAATCGAGTCCACCACGAGAAAGAACAAGCCAAAGATGAACACCGCAATGATCACCACCGTGGTCGTGGATTCAACTTCTTTGCGCGTCGGTGTAACCACCTTACGCATCTCCGCGCGCACATCGCTCAAAAAGCCCGTGAATTCACTCCACTGCCCGACTACGCCGCCAATGAGCCTTTTGTCCGGCCGATCTTCGCCGTTCGCCATAGTTGCCTTTCCTTCGCGCCGGGCGTCGCGCCTTGCGCTTTCCTATTCAATCTGGCAGGGG
>CAWJDN010000226.1:0-6221 GCA_963840985.1 uncultured Acidobacteriaceae bacterium | reverse complement strand
GCTTCTGATGCACTGCCCATGTGTCGCCAGCGCTGGCTGCTGGGCAGGTATTGCCCACAATCGCGGGAATATACCCGCTGTCGTCCCCGAAGTTCTTTGATACAAGAACAGTTCCATCCTGAAAGCGTGTATGGAAGGTGAAACCAAGGCTATTGGGATGGGCATAAGCAGACTTGTCTCGCGAAATGAACACCGGATTTCCGGTAAGAAGCCTCGTTCCATTTTGTATCGTCATCGGTACTCCTCCGCGCCGCATATCAAAAACAACAATAGCCGGAAGGATTAACAGCATGCGAAACACCGATGTGGAGTCTCCAACAAAAAAAGCCAGGTCGAAGCCCATGTTTGTCAGCAGGGCCATTTTGGCTTGATACCTCTTCCGGGCGCGCTGCTCGAACTCCGGAGAAAAAATCTGGACCAGATCAGGGGCGCCGACTGTCCAATCAAAGAGGGAGGGGAGCAAATTCAGAAAAAGCGGGATGGCAATACCGATAGCAAAGATAACTTGCCAATGGAACAGCGGGTTGTTGGTTCCATGCAAGTGTCTAATGATCCAGGCTAATATGAGCCCTAATATGAGACCCACGAATAACAATTGCATGATACGGAGCGCTGTTTTCGGCTTGTCTTGAATAACGGTCTTGGATTGCGGCTCACACCCGGCATTTTCTTGTTCCATGTCTTTCTCCTTACCAATTCCGCTAACAGCAAATCCTGGCACCGCTACACCATTGCCCGCTCCTTCACCGTGCGAAAACCTACTTGAACTCACCAGGAAGCCATTTCCTTACGCGAAATATCTGCCCAAGCCTGGAAACTAGTCTGACAGTCGACACGCTTGCCCTCTGCTTCCAACGCTGCTATCCGCTCCTGATGTGCAGTCCATGTATCACTTATGCTGGCTTTTTGGGCATACTTGATAATCATCGGACCAGCGGCAATATCCGCATCTACGTAGTCCTTCGAGACGAGAAGAGTCCCATCCTGAAAGGCAGTATAAAACTTGGTTCCAAGGCCGCTCGTGTATACAAAGGCATTCTTGTTTCTAGAGAGGAATACCGGATATCCCAAAAGTATCTTTGTTCCATTATGCAATGTCATCACAGCACCCTTGCACAGCATAAGAATCACTGTGATGGCTGGGAGTATAAGTACCATGCGAAACAATGAGAAAGCCTCTCCGCATGTAAACAGGTAATCAAATCCCAAATTTGTCAATTGTCTGATTTCAGATTGAAACCTTATCCGAATGCGCTGTTCGATTTCTGGAGAATAGATATGGATGTGTTCAACGGTGCCCATTATCCAATGGACGAAATGTACGGTAATTCTCTTAGAAGCAGTGGTGATCACGAAAAATAACATCAAAATAACCAATGCTAACGTCCTTGAGCTGTGCTGATGTCGTTCTGACAACAGCAAATTCACAAGGGTAAAAGAGATAAGAATAATAAGAGGCCATCTATATTTAGATTTTTGAGAGCCGCTTTGAGTAATGACCTCACATGTCTTATTATTGCAATCCATTTCAGTCCCTTTCTCAGTGGAACGAATCTGATAAATCCTATCACCACTACACCATCGCCCGTTCCTTCACCGTCAAATACTGATTCAGCACGGACGAAGTGAGTGCCTCCGGGTTCAGGTCGAGGGTGAGCGCGCCTTGCTCGTGGAGTCGGGCGAGGAGCAGTTCGCGGCGGCCGGCCATCTCCTGGGCGGCGGAGGAGCGGAACATCTGCTCCAAATCTTTAGGCCTTGCCTGGGCGATTTGCTCAACCTCCGGCTGGGCCATGGCGACAAACAGAAGTACGTGGCGGCGCAACAGTTGCAGTGCGCCGTCGATAACCTCGGGGCGCATGGCGGTCTCGGCCAAATCCGTCACCCACAAAATCAAAGACCGGCGGGGTTGCAGGCGGTTCAGCGTGGCTGTGGCTCTCAGGTGGTCGGCCTCGCCGGATTCTGTATGCACCTGGGCCAGCAATTCGATCAGTTGCCGCTGATGTGCCGCGCCGCGACCGGGCAAAAGCCGTTGCTGAATATTCTGTCCATAGGCCAGCAGGCCCACCCGGTCGCCAGAGTAGAGCGCCAGTTGGGCCAGCGCAACAGCCGTGGTGCAGGCGTGGTCGAGCTTGCTAGGGCTTGGCGCCCAGCCGGACTCTTTTGGGGTTCCTGCCATGGCTACTCGCGCCCGCATCAGCCGTCCGCAGTCGAGTACGATCCACACCGGCTGGCTGCGCTCGGTCTGGTATTGGCGGGTGATGAGGCTGCCGCGGCGCGCCGTTGCCGTCCAGCAGATGTCGCGCAGATCGTCACCCTCGCGGTAATCACGCAGGCTCTCGAAGTCGCGGCCCAGTCCACGCTGTTGCGCGCGGCGTAGTTGCAGTTCGATCTGGCGGCTGCGGGCGAGAAAGATCTGCTGTTCCTCGCCGGTGCGCAACGCCGGGTAAACGCGGACGGTCTGCGTGAGCGGCGCTCTTGCCCAGCGTTCGGCGAGTCCCAGTCCCGACCGGTAGCGCACATAGAGCCAGCCCGTCTCCCAGTCGCCGCGCTCGTTGGGTTTGACACGGTAACGCAGCTTGGCCGGCACGCGGGGAAACGCAGTCAGCCGCAGTGTCTCCGGCTCGGTGACCAGCGCTGGCGGAAGATCGTCCACGATGCGGCACTCGATAATCATCCGGCCGTGGTTTTCAATCGTCAGCTCGATCTCTGTCTCGTTGTCGAGCGCCGGAGCATTCAACCAACTTCGGCTAGCGGTTAGTTGGGCCGCGGCGGGCAGGCGCAAACCATCGAGCAACGCAAAGAGCAGCACCAGCCCGTCCCAGGCCAGCATCGTGTAGGCCAGCCGTCCATCCCAGAATCCCGGAACCAGCCAGACGAAGCCGAGCAGCAGCAGGCCGATGCTTCGCGGCGTCAACCCGAAACTCCAGCGCCGCCGTCGCTCGCAAACGGCGCTGACCGGAGCGGGATGAAGAGAGGGAGAGATCATTGTCTCGGCACCGGCACGGCGGCAATCACGTCGGCCAGCACGCGGTCTGCGTCGAAGCCCTCCAACTCAGCCTCTGGCTTCAGCATCACACGATGGCGCAGTACTGGTTTGACGGCGCGCTTCACGTCGTCGGGCAGCAGGTAGTCGCGGCCATCGAAGGCAGCCGACGCCTGGGCTACGCGCATCAGGCTCACGGCGGCGCGGGGACTTGCGCCCAACAACAGCGTAGGCCACTCGCGTGTGCGTCGCGCCAGCGTCAGAATGTAATTGGTCAGCTCCGGCTCAATGCGAATGGCGCGCACCTCGGCGCAAGCAGCGTCCAGCAGACCTTTTGGAATGGGCGCAATCTTTGTGTCTTCCAGCAATCCTGCGCCTGAGCCACCGTGGTGCCGCTCCAGAATCTGCCGCTCCTCTTGCTCGCTGGGATAGGCCACGCGAATCTTGAGCAGGAATCTGTCCAGTTGCGCCTCCGGCAACGGGTACGTGCCCTCGAAGTCGATCGGGTTCTGTGTGGCGAAGACTGTGAACCACGCGGGCAGCGGGCGGCGCGTGCCGTCCGAGGTAACCTGCCGCTCTTCCATGCACTCCAGCAGCGCGGCCTGGGTGCGTGGAGGCATGCGGTTGATCTCGTCCACCAGCAGCAGGTCGGTGAAGACCGGGCCGGCGTGAAAGACGAAGTTGTCCTTATCAGACTTGACGCCGGGGCGCAGAATTGTTGTGCCCAGAATGTCGGCCGGCATCAGGTCGGGCGTGGCCTGCACGCGCTGAAAGCCGAGACCGAGCAGCCGCCCCAGCGTCTTAACGATCAGCGTTTTTGCAATGCCCGGCACGCCCTCCAGCAGCGCATGGCCCTGGCAGAGAACGGCGATCAGCACCTCCTCGATCACCTCTCCCTGCCCAGAGATCACGCGGCCCAGCTCCGTGCGCGAGTGGGCGATCAACTCTCCGGTCGCGCGCAAGCCTCGCTCCGAGGTTTGATCGTCTTGATTTTTATTCTGACTCATAATGCCCTTTCCTGCTCTTTGAATTGAATCTTCTCAGATTGTGCGGCCTGACTGACCCTTTGTCCGTCCGGCCTGGCCGCTTCTTTCAGTTTTTCGTAGTGCCCATGCAGCGATTGAATCAGCTTCAGTGCCTGTCGTGGATCGACGGTTTCACCCCACGCGGCCTCTTCGCAGTCGGCCAGATCGGCTTCCAGATTTGCGTCGGCGCGCGGAAAGCGGCGGCGAATTACCGCTGCCAATTCCTCCGCGCCCATCTTGCTCGCCCCATGCCCGCAGAGCCGCAAGCTGTGTCGCCGAAAACGCTCCCATGCAACCGCGACGGCGGTCGATGCGGCTCCGGCTTTGCGATAGAGCGAGCCCAGCGCCTCAAGAAACTCAATCGGCGTAGCGCGCGCCGCCGGCGGCAGATCGCGGACCGGCCCGCTGCGCCGGCTGAAGCTGAAGATGACCAAGAGCGCCACGACCGCCACAATTGGAAGTAATATCCAAAGCAAGGTCCATGAAGGCCCGAAGACGTAGTCCAAACTAGAGCGAATCTCTCCATGCAGCGATTCGTCCCAGTAGAAGCGATGCCCCGCGCGCGGCCCCAGTGAAGCCAGCAGCAGGTCGAGGTTGTGTGCGCGGCTGAGCGAGCCGTTTTCCAGCGGCGTCGAGCTGGCCCACCAAACAATGTGCCCTTTGCCCCAGTCGTACTCAACCACCGCCGGATGATTTGCGCAACTATACTCGACGCGATGCGCCGGGTTGCCCTCATCCCAGGTGGCCTGCGGAACCATCCACACCTCGCCCGCGCCAGCCAAAGTATCCAGCCCCTCGGGCTCCAGCTTGCAGGCCGCAAAGTGAAACTCTCCGGGCATGTCGCTGGCCTCGCCGGGCAAAATATATCCGCCCATATAGCCGGTGGAGAGCACGCGGCCACCGCGCTCCACAATCTTGCGCACTGCCTTGATCTCGTCAGGCTCGCGGGAAAACGGCTGGGCAAAGATCACCACCGTCTCCGGGCCAGCCGTGGCAGCCAACTCGCTCAGCGGCCGCTCCCAGCGTTCAATCTGATAGTTGGAGCGAAGCAGCGTCTCATAAGCGGCGCGCGCTCCGTGCTGACCGGCCAGGTAGGTCGAGGGCAGCGGATTGTTGTTGTCGTTCCCATTGGGCATCAGAAAGCCGGTAGCCACGGCCAGCGCAAACGCAATCCCCACGCACCACAACAGCAATTTGCGGTCCTGGGCGTCAAGCGAAGAGAGGAACTTCATCGCGCGCCGCCTTCCCCAACGCCAGTGGCCCCGCTGCTGGCAATCAGCCCGTCAGCCAGCTTCTCAGCTTGTGCGTAATCGCTCTCGCCCGCCGCGCGGCCGCCATACCAGGTTCGCTCAAAGCTGCCGGTGAGCGTAGCAAGTCCCATGCGGCGCGGGTCGTCGGCAACCACCAACGCCAGGTACTCACGCGGAGTGCGCGCTCGGTCCGCTGGCCACAGCCGCTTCGATTCCAGCCGGGAAATTGCCGCCCAATAAACGAAATGAATTGCCTCGCGCCACTCACCGGCGGCGGCGGCGCGGCGCGCATCGGCCAGCCACAGTTGCCAGTCGCGGGCCGAAGCGGCTCCGGCGGCCGGCCCATCACTCTCCGGCACCAACCGGATGCGCCAGTTGCGCTCCAGTTGCAGCAGCCCCCATACCAGCCCCACGCATGTGGCCAGAATGAAGCCCCACACAATCACGCGCCCCACCCAAACCGAACTCGCATGAAGTTTTCCCAAACCTTCTAAGAACCGGTTGAGCCATTCGCTCAGCTTCTCCAGAAACGAATCCCGCCGTGTCGGCGCTTCCAAGCCGCGAAAGTCGCGCCCGGCCAGCACTTGCTTCATCGTGTTTCGCTCCTCGGAGTAATCCGGCGCTGCGGCGGGCGGGCCTGCCGCAACTTCATCCGCTTGAGCGATCACCTGAGTCAGACGAAGCTGCGCGGCCTGCAATAACTCGCTGGTAGTCGGCTTAAGCGGCTGTGTGGGTTCTTCAGCCGGAGTCGCTTCGGCTCCTGCACCAGCCTCGTTCTTGGCCTTGTCTACCGGGCTCTCATCCGGTTTGGTTTGAGAATTGTTCCCTTTATGATCTTGCGCTTCCTCCGGGGTCTTATCTTTGATTTGAGCGATGGCAAGCAGCGCGCGCAGCCAGCCGTAGCGCACCAGCCGCCGTTCCGCATTGGGGGCATTGCCGAGCGGCACGCGGTCGTCCTGGCCA
>CAWJDN010000225.1:0-12184 GCA_963840985.1 uncultured Acidobacteriaceae bacterium | reverse complement strand
GTCTGCGAGAAGGTCGCGGGTGGACAGGCTAGCAATAGGAGCAACACCAGCTGGGAGTGTTCGCAAGACAAGCCTCCAATCCGCGCGGCTGTCACCCTGAACGGACGTTACATCCGGTCGCCCGACTGCATTCGCCAGGCGCGAGAATACAAGGGCTATGTGGATCGGCAATGACGGCATTCGAAGTGCCCTGCTGCGAATCCCGAACGCGCAGCGCCGCGGCGAGCAATGGCCAGTCAGCCACGTTTACAGTGAGAAATCCTGGCCGCTCAGTGAAGCCTGACGCCAGGCAGAACTCCGACAGATCAGGATCGGCACAGAACGCAAACACTTTCTTGCCCTTTGCGGCCGCCTGACTGAGAAACGGCACCCAGGAGATCGGATGGAAACTTACGTTGTGAGCCAGTAATCAATGATGCGGTCGGTGTCGGCCTGTTCGTCGATCATCACGAACCCATCACTGCCAGCAAACACACCCCGGGCGGCGAGGCCGGTATAGAAATTGCGAGCGCCAATCGTCAAGGGCTTGGTAGCCGAACCGTGCAAAGCCGACATACTGTTGCCGCCATTGGCTTATCAGCTCGTCGGAGATGTAGCCGACCTCCGTCGCGGAAGCCTGTCATTCCATCCTTCGTTGCCTGGTCTACAACACCTGATATGTATTTCTCGGACTCTGGAGCCATAGCAGCACGTAGCAGGTCTTCGAATATACCGTCTCGCACATTGTCAGGCATCAACCAGATGCCAAGAATCGGCAAACGATCTTTATCCACTTCTTCTGTGGGCGCAAGAATCAGCCCTTCATTGGGAAACTTGGCAGGAATTGAATAGAACTTGCCGAGCCGTCCCTGCAATGATCGAATTCTGGACTGAATTCCATCATCCCCCGCGTTTTCTTTCCTGCATTGATCTGCATCAAGAACAGCGCCAAGGATTGTTTGGGTCTTTGTGCTTGCCTCGGTCATGCCGGACAGAACGTCAAGAACTCCGTCATCGTTATCACAATGCCCCAATTCATAATCCGGAAATGCACCGGTCGATTTATGAATCAAGTGGCTGAAGGCATGCCAGTCATCGAGTCCTTCAACCAGCAAAACCTTCTTCCCCATGCGCGTGAGGTCTGCCTTTACTGCCGTTATTTGGGGACTTGCTGCCATGCCTCAACGAACCTCAATCCCCTGCCTGATAGCAGCTTCCAAGCCATGAGGGGAGAACTCGTGAGCGTGAATGTCTTCACCCTTCCGTTCAAGCCTGTACACATAGCTTTCATTCGGAATCAAACGGTCCTTTTGTGCTTCGATGAAAGCTTGGATGCAGTCGTTACTGTGGGTGGTAGCAAAGACCTGAACGCCAAAATTACCTGCCGCTTGGAAAAGGGCTCTCCACAACTCTCTCTGCACTTCCCAGTGCAGGCCGTTCTCGAACTCGTCGATGAGCAGGATTCCGCCTGAGGCATTGGCCATCGCAAGACCTATATGGAAAAGGCGGGTGAGGCCATCGCCCATCGAAGCAAGCGGGATTCTGCCTCGGTCGCCATCGATCTTGAGATATGGAAGATCAACTCCAGACTCAGGATCGCTGATATAACGAAGGTCACGCACTTCAGGCTCAACGAACCTGAGCCAATCGAGCAGCATTTCATCTTTGTCGGCAAGCGAAGCTTTATCCCACCACCTTTTGGCCTCGCTGATGGTGAAGCCGCGCGCGGGAAGAAATGCGATTGGCGCAACGTCAGGATGTTGCCATCCCTCTTCCTTCGTCATTTCTTCAGGAGGGAAAGGCATTCTGAGATACCGCTCAAAAAAATGCGGCCTGGATTTCTTCTTGCCTCTGGCAAGTTCGAATCCCATTCCTAATAGATGTCCCAAATGCCTCCGGTGCGAACTACGCTCTGGACCACCTTCCTCGGAAGACATTGCCTCCATATCGAGCAAGTCGTCTAAAAACGGCTCACAGCGAAGTTTCAGGTCAGACTCTGGATGACCGGCAGATAGCTGAATGTAGGGTTTGAAAAAGTGTCCATGCTCGCGGTGAAACAGATTCAAAAGAGGGCGTAACGATTCTTCCAGTTCAAACGGATCGAATCTGTCGAACTTCCTCCGTTGTACCGCGTCCGGTTCCCTCCGCGACGCGACACGCAGAATGTCCCATGGCGAACTGCTGGCGTAAAGTTCAACGGCCTCCAGCAGACAGGTTTTCCCAGTATTGTTCTTTCCGACAAAGAGGTTCAAACTGCCCAGCTTAGGGAGTTCGAGGTCGCGGAAGAGCTTGAATCCGGAGATGTGTAGGGACGGAATCATGGCTAAGGGCAGTCTAGCGCGTCCGGGGCCGGATTCCAAGGGGCACACTCAAACAATGTCCCCTCAGCTCTCCGGCGTCATGTTCTTGGTGTTCTGGTAGGTATAGACGATGCGGTGGGCGACGGTGATGGTGGAGAGAACGGCCAAAACCCACAGCACCGGAGCCATGGCTCCCCAATGGTTGAACACAGCGCCGATGATGATGAGCACAATGCGTTCCGGCCGCTCCAGAAATCCCACCTTGCATTGACCGATGAGGGCCTCGGCGCGGGCACGCGTATAGCTGACCATCAGAGAGGTCACCATAACAAAAGCCACCAGCACCACGTAACGGAAGCGATTGATGCGGCCGTAGTAGACCAGCAGTCCGAAGAAGAGGACCACATCGGAGTAGCGGTCCATCACCGAGTCGAAGAATGAACCGAAGACGGTGACCTTATTGATGCGCCGCGCCACCCGGCCGTCCAACATATCGAATGCGCCGGCGCAGAAGATCACTACACCTGCGTAGAAGAACATCCAGTCGGCATTGGCTGCGTTGGCGTGACCAAACAGAAACGCGGCCACAATATTGATGGCCACGCCGATGACCGTAAGCGCGTTGGGCGAGATGCGGGTCAGCGAGAGGCCATGCACAATTTTGTTAAGCAGCCACCCGCAGGCGCTGCCAAAAGCGCTGGTCCAGGTCATTTCGATTTTCCTTGCTGCTGTTTCTTGCCAGCGTCGTCCGGGCTCTCGTCCTGGCCGGATTCATCGTGAATTGTAGTCAGTTTCAAAATTTCCAGTTCGCGCTTTCCGTTGGGAGTAACGATTGTGGCCACGTCACCCACCCGCTTGCCCACAAGGCCGCGGCCAATGGGCGAAGTGGTCGAGATCAACCCTTTGGAAACATCGGACTCCTCGCTGGTCACCAGGCGGTAGACGATCTCTTCGTCCTTGGTGGAGTCGTAGACCACCACCGTCGAGCCAAAGCCGGCTTTGTCTTTGGGAATGTTGGAGAGGTTGACGAGGGAGAGCTCGGCCATGCGCCGGTTGAGTTGGGCAAGGCGCGCGTCCACGAAATGCTGGCGCTGCTTGGCCATGTGATACTCGGCGTTCTCCGAGAGATCTCCCATGGCCACGGCTTTCTTTATCTCCGCAGGAAGCTCGTGGCTGAGCTCGTGCTCGAGAAGTGCGATCTCGGCAAGAATCTGCTTTTTGATGTGTTCGGGCATCCAGGGTCCGTGGCGGCGAGCGGAGTCTGCTCATTCCGCAAGAGATAGAAGAACTCAACTTTTAATTATACGCGGGGACTGGATGCGGCTTCCAGCTTGGCGTCCATGAACGATTGCAGGATGAGCGTGGCGGCCACCTGGTCCACTACGCGGCGATGCTGCTGGCGGGCGTGGCCGGCTTCGTAGAGAATCTGGTGGGCCTCGCGGGTGGTCAGCCGCTCGTCCCAGAGGTGAATGGGCAAGCCGGACAGAGAGCCCAGTTCGGCGGCGAAGACCTGGGTCTTGGCGGCCTGGGGGCTCAGGTCGCCGGAGAGTTGCACGGGATTGCCCACCACGATTCCCACGACGGCAAAGCGGCGGCAGAGGCGGGCCAGCGAACGAAGGTCGTCGCGGCGGTTGTGCTTGCGCTCCAGCGTCAGAACCGGTTGCGCCGTGAGGCCCAGCTCGTCCGACACAGCTACGCCGATGCGGCGATTGCCGACATCGAGGCCGAGATAGCGGGGGTGAGAGGCGGTGTCCAGTTTTGGCTCCTGCTATCAGCTTAAAGGCGGTGTCCAGCCCTGATAGGCCAACAAAGCTGAACCATCGGGTACCCCCACCCATATTTTGGACGCAAAATCCTTGTTTTCTTGAGGTTACGGAGAGGGTTGCGCTGCAAAATATAGAAAACAAAGAAGTTCCCTGCAAAATCCTCCTGGATAAGGAGTTACGGGCCGTTTTGGCCTCTGTTGGCAGCTTCCGGCTGATAGGCGGCACGAAGAGGACGTGCCGGACGGTGATTGGAAGGAAGACTTCTGGAATCATTATGCGACGACATAGGGAAATAATCTGTAAGGGACTGGCCGTCCAGGCGGACGGCGCTTGCGCGCCATGAGGTTCATGGTATCCCAAGTCCGATAATACGGAGTTGTAGCTTCCAGTTTGGTTGGCCTATATAGGGACATGGGCACCTGTACCAATCTGTGATATTTTCACAATGATGGCTATTTTAGCACGGAATATTGCTTGCTTTACGTGCTATAGTGTGAATACTTCACATGGTGCTCAAATGATCGTTTCATTTTCGGTCTCAAATTTTCGCTCCTTTTCGGCTGAGGAGACATTTTCCCTCGTTGCCAGTAATCGCCTCTCTGGTCACCCTACTCACACAGTTTCTATTCCCGACTCTGACCAAAGAGTCCTGAGAGCAGGAGTTCTTTATGGTGCAAACGGTGCTGGTAAGTCAAATCTTTGCAAGGCGCTTCATTATGTAAAGTCAGTTGCAGTGCGTTCACGGGGAAAAGATCGATCCACAGGCCGCGAAGCCTTTCGTCTTGGAGGAACACCTGACAATCCCTCAGTATTTGATTTGCAGATTATCGTCGCAAATAAGCTCTACCGGTTTGGATTCAAGACGAACGATCTACAAATCACTGAAGAATGGTTGGTTAAAGTATCTGGAGGACGAGAAACGATAATCTATGAGCGATCAACGAGCCCTGATGGCATAGTAATTGTGGAAGCTCCAGGACTGAAGTCCGTAAGCGAAAAATTAACTGCGCTCGTAACGATCGGTGGTCCTCCTAATCAAAGCTTCTTGGCCACCGTGAAGGCAACTCTTGACAGCAGTGATTACGGAGATGAACTAAACTCCATTCTCATATGGTTCGAAGACAACCTCAAATTAATTGAGCCTGATTCGCCGTTTGCAGGTCTTGGACCTTACTTTGCCAACAACCCTGGATGTCTCGATTTTGCCAGCAATTTTCTAAACTCTGTGTCTACCGGCGTAGACCACCTAGAGGTCAAGGAAAATGAGATCAGAGAAGAAGACCTCCCAAACTTCCTGCCTGAAAAGATTGTATCGAGTGTGCGCACTGATTTACGGGAAAAAAAGAGCGGTTCTGTTTTGCTTCGGCGTACCGATGGTAATGAGATGTTCATCCGAAATACCGCTGAAGGGCGCTGCTCTCTAATGACTCTTCTATCAACGCACAAAGGACCAACAGGTACAAATGTTGATTTTGAGTTATGCGATGAGTCTGACGGTACGAGAAGGCTACTAGATCTTATCCCTGCTCTGTACAATTTGCGTATAAGCAATGACGTATACGTTATTGACGAAATTGAGCGCAGTTTGCATCCAAACCTTGTCTGGGCATTCCTGGATTACTTCTTAAAGTCTTGCTCCGAATGTCGTGCACAGATTATTGTAACAACTCATGAATCAAATCTGTTGGATCAAAGACTTCTGCGAAGAGATGAAATTTGGTTTGCCGAAAAGGATCAAACTTCATCAACCAGGCTCTATTCGCTTACAGATTTCAAGGCGCGCAACGATTCCAAAATAAGCGATCACTACTTGCAAGGCCGATTTGGTGCAATACCATTCCTGGGCGATTTGGATCGTTTGCATGAGAAAGAGAATCAGTCCTCATGAGCCTTCTCGAACGCAAGCCACGGCCTATTCCATCGCGAGATAGAGCCCCTGACAGATTGCGAGATGACCGACTTTTCATCATTGCGTGTGATGACACCTATGCCCCAAAGCAGTATTTTGATTTCTTCAAGTTGCCGCGTGTGCAAATCCATGTAGTCCCAACCACGGACGGAACATCCGTCGCTGGCGCAGTCTTGGGAAGACTTCTTGAATTCGAGCATGAGGATGATGATGAACGTTGGATGGTCTTAGACACGGATCATTTAACACAAGGTCATCACTTGCGTGGGCTTGTGCGAGCGCTGCAAGATGCGAAGAAGAACGGAGTTAAGGTCGCAATGAGTAGGCCTTGCTTTGAGCTTTGGCTATTACTGCACCACATGGATGCGGATGTACTTCCTGAATTCAAGAACGCACAAGAAGTTGAAACGGAATTACGTTCACAACTCGGAGAATATAATAAAGCGAACCTAAAGCCTGAACATTATCCACTACCTTTAGTTGCCTTAGCCTGCACAAGGGCTGAGTTGTTGGATCGTAGCGCTGGGGCGGGGGTGATTCCGCGTGAAAACTCAAGCCGAGTCTTTCTTATATGGAAGGCCATTGCGGAAAAGGCTCTTCCCTCACAATTCCCAGAGGAACTTAACGGTTTACTTCACAAGTGAATGTAAACTGAGCCAAATTGTAGGTTGAATCCAGGACACCCTGCGGAGCAGCTACCCGCGGCTTACGACCCTGGTACCAAAGTGTAGAAATGCCCTGTTTAGGAGACTCAAGCCCGGTACAATCAAAGAGAGGGGATCCCGAGGGGGATTTCCCTCATTTTTTGGTTGAGAAGGGTTGACAGCAGGAGATGGTGAGCCGCAAACGGACTAGCAGAAGAAAAAAGGGTTCCGGCGCGGGTTGCCTGCTATCAGTATTGCTGATTTTGCTGCTGGCCGCGGGGGCGGGAGCGGGGTGGGTGGTTTTTGCGCCCTTCGGGCCAACGACGGAGAGTTTTGTCGAGATTGCGCCGGGCTCGTCCTTTATGCGCGTGGGCCGGCAACTGGAAGCGGCGGGCATCGTGCGCAGCCGCTACGGCTTCGACCTGATGCGCTGGTGGAAGCGAGGCACGATCAAGGCAGGCGAGTACCGCTTCGATCATCCGGCAGCGGCCAGCGAAGTTTATGCGCGCATTGCGCGCGGCGATGTTTTTACCAAAGCAGTAACCATTCCGGAGGGCGCGAATCTCTTTGAGATTGCCGCCCGGCTGGAGCAGGCGGGATTTGGCAAACAGCGGGATTTTTTGAACACGGCGGCAAAACAGGTGAGCCTGGTGTCCGACCTGGACCCCGGAGCAAAGAGCCTGGAAGGCTACCTGTTTCCGGATACATATCATTTTCAGCGCAAGGCAACAGCGGCGCAGATTTGCGCGGCGATGGTCAGACGCTTTCGCGCGGTGGCCGGGCAAATTGGATTGAAAGGGAATACGCATCGAGTGGTGACTTTGGCTTCATTGGTGGAACGGGAGACGGCGCTGGATGCGGAGCGCCCACTGGTGGCCAGCGTCTTTGAGAACCGGCTGGCCAAGAAGATACCGCTGATGACCGATCCGTCGGTGATCTACGGGCTGGAGCTGGAAGGACGCTGGCGGGGCGTGATCCACGAGAGCGACCTGAAACGCGATACGCCTTATAACACCTATCTGCACGCCGGTCTGCCGCCGGGCCCGGTGGCTAATCCAGGAATGCGTTCGCTGCGCGCGGCCATGGAGCCGGCCAATACGGACTATCTCTACTTTGTGGCTGCGGGAGCCGATCCTCAGGGCGGGTCGATCTTTGCCAGCACCGCCAGAGAGCACGCTCGCAACGTAGCCAGCTACCGGAACGCGGTGAAGAAGGCAGGTGGCCAATGAAAACAAAGTGCCGTCTCGCCTCTGCCACTGTTCTGATTTTTCCGCTTTTCTTAACAGGGTGTTACCTGCTGCCTACCACGCGCAAGCTGCCGATTCCCAAGGAGCCGTTGGTTGAGTTGACAGTGGCGCCGGATGATCTGGTGGCGCATCTCAACCAGCGCTGGGCGGCGATGGAAAACCTGACGGCCGGGGTGGAGCTTCAGGCGCGCACGCTCAAGACCAAGGAGGGCCTGGCCAAAGATTATCCCTCAATCCGCGGCATCATTCTGATGCGCAAGCCGGAGATGCTGCGGGTCTTTGGGCGGGTCCCGGTAATCGGCACGCGCGCCTTCGATATGGTGAGCGACGGCGTGAATTTCTCTCTATGGATTCCCTCCAGAAACGTGATTTTTAAAGGCCGTAATTCTCTGAAGAAGAAATCGGCCAACCAGTTGGAAAACCTGCGGCCGGGTTTTTTTCTGGATGCGCTGACTGTTCGGGGGCTGGAGCCGGACGACCTGTACGCGGTGGTGACTGATTCGGAGACAGTGGAGGACGCGGCCCGGAAGCACCTATACACCATCCCGGAATACGTACTCACCATCAGCCGCAGCAAGCCGGGGAGCCGGCAGTTGACGCCGGTGCGCGTGATCACCTTCCGCCGCGACGACCTGCTGCCTTATCAACAAGAAATATTCGACAGCGAGGGTAACCTGGAGACCCATGTCACCTATTCCGGGTATAAGGATTTCGGCACGAGCAAGTATCCGACCATGGTCGTCATCAAGCGCCCGCTTGAGGAGGTCCAGGTCGTTCTCACCGTTGACAAGGTGGTGGAAAACCAAATGCTGAGCAACGACGAATGGCTCCGGCAGTTCGAGTTAAAGCCCACCGAGGGAACCCATATTCAACATCTGGAATAGTGCGTTAACTGTGTTAGTATCCCGGCAAACGCAATCACTGCATTTCCGAGGAGCCCAACATGGAAAGCAACCTCCGCCCGATGACTCTGGGTGAGATTCTGGACCGTACCGCCCAGCTCTATCGCACGAATTTTCTGCTATTTGCAGGGATCTATGCCGTTTATGCCGGCGTTGTGCTGGTGCTGAACCTGGCGCAAATCGGTCTGACCTCGATGCTCATCGGACCACATCCGGCCGGGGGCCAGCTGTTGCTCTCAGGAGTTGTCAATCTGCTCAAAGGATTGCTCATCTTCCTTATTGCGGGGGCAGCCATGGCAGCCATCAATCGCGCAGTAACCTGGGTTTATCTGGGCGAACCAACAACGATACGCGGCGCCTACATGAACATTCTTCCTCACCTGGGCCGTTACCTATGGCTGATGACCATCATCGCCTTTTTCATCTATGCACCAATGCTATTGGTTGGTATCTTCGCCGGCGTGGTTATTGCTGCTTCTCCCGGACTCTTGCAGACGTTGAATACCCCGGACAATCCGCAGTCCGCAACGGTCATCTTGATGATTTTTCTTATCCTGTTTCTAGTCCTCATCCCCTGGATCATCTACGCCATTTTTATGGCTTTGCGCTACTCGCTCGCCGTCCCGGCCTGCGTGGTGGAGAACCTGAAAGCCCGCATGGCTATTCGCCGCAGCATTGAACTTAGCAAGGGATCGCGCGGGCGTATCTTCCTTATGGGGCTACTGATTTTCATCATCGCCTTCGGCCTTGCAGCTGTGACTCAATCCTTCCTTGTTATTTTGGCTATCAAACACAACGGCCAGTTAGGGCCAGTTGCATTGGCGGTTTCACAGGTGATGGCCTTCTTTACCAACACTTTTATCGGCCCAATTTATGCCGCCGGACTTGCCCTCTTCTACTTCGACCAGCGAGTGCGCAAGGAAGGTTACGACATCGAGTGGATGATGCAACAGGCGGGGATGATAGTTGCTCCACCGGCCGCTATGCAGGCAGAACCGCAGGCCGCGCACGGGCTTGTGGCCGATCCGGGAAACCCTTTTGTACCAGCCCCCGAGCCGCCGCAGCCCACGCAGCATGCCCCGGGAGACGCGCATGAATGAGCCGCTGCGTCCCTCGACGCTGGGCGAGATTCTGGATCGCACCGTTCAGCTCTATCGTTCGCGCTTTCTCCTGTTTCTGGGAATCTCTGTCATCCCCACAGGCGTGATTGTGGTGCTGGCCTGTATCGTCGGCCTGGTTGTGGCGTGGTGGGTTGCGGTCGGCGCCGGTTCCGTTTCTGAAGAGATAGGATACGTTCTTGTGGCGGTTTTCGCCATCGGCGTCGCGCTGGTGGCGCTGCCCATCCTTCTGGCGGCGACGGCGCTGGCCATGGCAGCCATGAGCCATGCTGTATCCTGCGTTCACCTGGGCCAAACGACAACCATTCGCGATGCCTACAAGAGTGTCTGGCATGGCGCGGATGGCGCTATATCGGACTCTATCTGCTGCAGGTTCTCATTATCGGAGCCGCTCCGATTGCCGTTTGGACTGTGCTGATCTTGCTCATTGCCGGGGCGGCTGCTTTGGCGGGGAATACAGGCGCGGGAGGCACCGCCGGCGGCGCGCTCTTTGGCCTGCTGATATTTCCGATTTTCATTGCTCTGATTGTTTACGTCATCTGGATGCTGCTGCGGCTCTCTCTGGCCTTCCCCGCCTGCGTGGTTGAGCAGATTGGTGCGTTGACAGCGATCAAGCGTTCCTCAAATTTATGCAATGGAACGAAGGGCCGCATCTTTGTACTTTACCTGCTGGGAGCCGTGCTCAGTTGGCTGCTTTCGATGGGCATCACGCTGCCGCTGATCATTATTCTCACTCTGATTCCCGGCATGAATAACCCTCAGAACGTGGGAGCCGTCGCCTGGGTACCATTCTTCACCATCTACGGCTCGTCTTTTATCGTACAGGCGCTCGTCCGGCCGGTTTACGGCATCGCGCTGGTGCTCTTCTACTACGATCAGCGCATACGCCAGGAGGGATTTGACATCGAGTGGCTGATGCAGCAGGCGGGAATGGTCACCGTAACCCAACCAGTGCCATGAGGCCGAGCGCGGGCCGGCGGCCGCGCACGGGCTGGTGGCCGATCCGGGAAACCCCTTTGTACCAGCTCCCGAACCGCCGCAGGCCGTAGAATTTCCGCAGGCCATGTAAACCAACTTCGCCGACATCAGGAGAATCCCAATGATCGAATCCGCACCTCGCCCATCCTTTGGACCCGCTCACCAATATCCCATGACCTTTGGCCAGATCTTCGACCGGACCTTCCGGCTCATGCGGAATCACCTACGGCTGTTTCTGGGCATCGCGGCAGTCCCCTCCGCTGCGATTTTTCTGGTAATCGGAGCGATATTCGGTTTCATGTCCCTTGAGATCATCCCGCAAATTGTCCATGAAAGCGCAAAGCCGCCGGTGTTTCCCCTCTATTTCACGGCGATCTTAATCTGCGTCTATCTGATCTCTCCCGTGATTTATGCGCTCTATATGCCGGCGGCCAGCTACGCCGCCACACAAGCCGATCTGGGCGTCGCGGTCCCCTTCCGCGAGGCATATGCCGTGGCCTGGCGCCGCTTCGGACGTTTTCTTTGGCTGATGATACTCGGCATCCTGTTCATGTTAGTGCCGGTGGTGGCGTGCGCGTTGATCATCGGCCTGGGCGCGCTCCTACTGCACTTTGCGATGGGATCGGGTTCAGGCGACACCATGGCGCTCATACTAATCCCGCTGGGAATATTGTTATATGTTGCCGCCATGGTGATCTCCATCCTGATGATGCTGCGCATTTCGCTGGCTTACCCTGCCTGCGTGGTGGAGGAACTGCCTGCTTGGAACTCGCTCGAGAGAAGCATCCGGCTTACGAAAGACGCAATGGGCCGGATATTTCTGGTGATGCTGGTGGTCTATACCTTCACCTATCTGGTGAGTCTGATATGCGTGGCCGTCTTCTGTTTTGTAGGCGCACTGGTTGCCTTCGTGGCGATCCTAGCCCATGTAGCCGTGGGATCACCGGCATTTTATGTTCTGATCGGCCTCGCCGTTCTGGGTTATTTGCTGGTTATGATTGCATCCTGCTTATTTTCTTATGCGGCCTTCACCACCGCTCTCGCTATCCTCTATCATGACCAGCGGGTACGCAAGGATGGCCTGCTGTATGCGCCTACGCAGGCTGTGGATGGCCGGGCTTGACTCTTCACTCCCAATTCGCGGGCGCGGCGCTTGCTACGGCTTTAGTCGCAGGCGTCTATGCTTTTCCTGCTCGCGCCGATGACCCTGCCGCAAAACCCGCGAACAATGTACACGAGGTTTCACTCGTCGAGTACCGCAAGCACCTGGTTGAATTGAATGAAATCGTAGAGGCTTGCGTCAAGGCGCGGGAGACGAAGAGCTGCGATCCTGCTCTCGTT
>CAWJDN010000224.1:0-13056 GCA_963840985.1 uncultured Acidobacteriaceae bacterium | reverse complement strand
TTGGGAATATCGCGTGTGATCTCCTCCGGTCCCAGCTTGGTGTCACGCGCCTCAATCTCGAACTCCTCAATATGCACCGAGGTGTAGTAATCCTCCCGCACCAGCTTCTCGCTGATCAGGATCGCGTCCTCGAAGTTGAGCCGCTCCAGGCACGAAACCCACCAACACGTTGTGTCCCAACGCCAATTCGCCTTGCTCCGTGCATGGCCCGTCGGCGATCACCTGTCCCTTCACCACGTGGTCGCCCTCGCGTACTACCGGCTTCTGATTGATGCAGGTGTTCTGGTTCGACCGCTTGAACTTGATCAGCGTGTAGATGTCCGAGCCCACCTCGCGCGAAAGCTGAGTGGGATGATGCTCGCCCTCCACGCGCACGATAATGCGCTGCGAGTCCACCGAATCTACAATGCCGTTGCGCTTGGCCAATATCACAGCGCCCGAATCGCGCGCTGTCACGCCTTCCATCCCCGTGCCCACCAACGGCGCCTCGGCTGCCAGCAAAGGAACAGACTGCCTCTGCATATTGGCGCCCATCAGCGCGCGGTTGGCGTCGTCGTGCTCCAGAAACGGCACCAGCGACGCTGCCACAGAAACCAGTTGCTTGGGGCTCACGTCGATGTAGTCCACCTCAGCCCGGTTCACCAGCACAAAGTTCCCCATACGCCGCGCGTTCACGAGGTCCTCGGTAATCAGGCCATTCTCGTCGAAATCGATGTTGGCCTGCGCGATGGTGTGCTTGTCCTCTTCCCATGCCGAAAGATAGAAGCTGAACGGGATGTGATCGATCTGCCGCTTGCCCGACTTCTTCAGCCCGGCGTTCAGCCGCGCCGCCTCATCCTTCTCGATGTGGTCGCCTACGCGCAGGCCGCTCTCGCCGGCGTTGGCAATCTCCACGAAATCCAGAATCCGCGAATCCTTCACCTTGCGATAAGGAGATTCGATGAATCCGTATTCGTTGATGCGCGCAAAGCAACTCAACGAACTGATGAGACCGATGTTCGGGCCTTCCGGCGTCTCAATGGGGCAGATGCGCCCATAGTGTGTCGGATGCACGTCGCGCACCTCAAAGCCCGCCCGCTCACGGCTCAAGCCGCCCGGACCAAGCGCCGACAAACGCCGCTTGTGCGTAATCTCTGAAAGCGGATTGGTCTGGTCCATGAACTGCGACAGTTGCGACGAGCCGAAAAACTCGCGTATCGCCGCCATCACCGGCTTGGCGTTGATCAGGTCGTGCGGCATAGCCGTCGTAAGCTCCTGATACACGCTCATCTTTTCCTTGATGGCCCGCTCCATGCGCACTAAACCAATTCTGAATTGGTTCTCCATCAGTTCGCCCACCGCGCGCACCCGGCGGTTGCCCAGGTGATCGATGTCGTCCACCATGCCGATGTTCTTGCGCAGCTTCAACAGGTAGCGGATGGTCGCGTAGAAGTCCTCCGGAGTCAGCGTGCGGTTGTTCAGCTTGCTGGCGTCCTGGCTTTCGTACAGCTTGATATTGAACTTCAGCCGTCCTACGCGCGAAAAATCGTACTTGCGCGGATCGAAGAACATCCCCTCGAAGAGCGCCGTTGCCGTATCCAGAGTCGGCGGATCGCCCGGCCGCAGCTTGCGGTAGATCTCGATCAACGCTTCTTCCGGCTTATGAATCGAATCGCGCTTCAGCGTGTTGGCGATGATGTTGCCCACATCGTCGCGCTCCGGGAAAAACACCTCGAATACCGTCGCGCCGCTGGATAGAATTTTATGCAGCCGGTCAGCCGTCAACTCGACGTTGGCCTCCACCACCACTTCGCCGGTGTTCAGGTCCACCACGTCTGCCGCGGTATGCGCCCCGTCCAGCTCGGCCGCCTCTACCTCGATCTTGTCGATGGCCGCCGTCCGCAGCGCCTTCAGAGAGTGCGGTGTAATCTTGCGTCCGGCGAACGCGATCTCCACGCCGCTATGCGTCAACCCATGCGCCGGCTTGGCGCCCACCAGGTGCGTATTGGCGTGCACGTCCTCTGGAACCGCCCAGAGCAGTTTCCCGTCGGCAATATGCAGCCGGTCCACCGTGTAAAAAGTCTTCAGTATCTCTTCGTCAGAACGCAATCCAAGCGCCCGCAGAAAAATTGTCCCCAGAAACTTGCGCTTGCGGTCGATGCGCACATAAAGAGTGTTCTTCTGGTCGTACTCAAACTCCACCCAGGAGCCGCGGTAGGGAATGATCTTGCCCAAAAAGTATGTGCGATTGTTAGCCGTTTCAAAAAATACGCCAGGCGAGCGGTGCAACTGCGACACGATCACCCGCTCCGTGCCGTTTACGATAAATGTCCCGTTCGGAGTCATCAGCGGAATGTCGCCGAAAAACACCTCCTGCTCCTTGATGTCGCGAACCGACTTGTTACCCGTCTCCGGGTCCTTCTCCGAAATCGTCAGCCGGACAGTAACTTTGAGCGGCGCCGAGAAGGTCATGCCCCGCTCCTCACATTCCTGCTGGTCGTACTTCAGCTGCAGGCTCACCGGGTCGCCGCACTTGTTGCAGAAGTCGGGCGTGTTCTTGTTGTATGTGCCGCACTTCTGGCAAAGCACATCCCCGGGATGAAACGGATCCGTTATCACCATCGACCCGCAATGCACGCAGGCCGTGCGCAGGTGATGCAGTCCCTTCAAGTGACCGCACTTGCACTCCCAATTGCCAATCGAAAAATCCACAAAGTCCAGCTGCGAAATGCCGCGAAAGTCCGTGATCGGAAATACCGACACAAACACCGACTGCAAACCCGCGTCATCGCGCTCCTTGGGCAGCTTATCCATCTGCAGGAAACGCTCATACGAGCGCCGCTGCACTTCAATCAGGTTGGGTATCCGGGTTGCGGTGGGTATCTTTGAAAAATCGAGCCGGCTGCGAATCGCGCGCTTCTCGTTCGGCATGCTTCACTCCTGAGCCTCGTCGCTCCGGCGCTCATCTTGGGCCGGGCCGGCGCCTGAGGCTCCTCGGCGCCCGCTTATTACGTTAAGTAAGTCAATAAAATCGGACTGGTCCGATGCGATCTCCAGTCCCCGCCCCTGCAAGCCCCTCCAGATACAACATGCAGCCAGGCCGCAAACACACCGGGGAATGCCCCAGGGTATGCATTTCCTGTGAAAAGTCGGTCAAAAACGCGTCGTGGGCATTGCCGCACATCCGGCAAGTGCGCTAATATGCGCACAATCGAGGAAAAACGAAACGGGTAATTCTGTTTACAATTTTGGTGCGCCCTGGGCAGAGATACCTCCAAATACTCCCTCTGCCACAGCCGAAACACACTAAAAGCCCGCAAGGCACAATGCCTCACGAGCGCGGCTTATCGCCTGTGCCCCCATCCGAATTCTCTTGTGATGCTCTCGCCGATCCCAAAGCTCGCTTCTGCCGCTCGCTCGCCAGCCGCTGCCTGCGGCAGCGGATACCCCGTCTGCCGCCTATGTAAACCGTTGATCCTAAGGCACTTATCTGCATCAAGCTCTTCGCCGCCGAGGGCTTGACTCTGCCCCGGCTTGCGGATGCTTGCGTGCCCATCCACAACTCTCAAGACGCGCCTGTCAAACCTGCCCTATTCCCTGAAAAAAACGGAAATGCCGAAAAGACGCGCAACGAATATTGTAACGCGTCCTGGCCGGCCCTGCAAGCAGCCCGGCCCCGAGGGCCGGACCATTCGTTCGTGCCTACTTGACCTCAATCGTGGCGATGCCTTCAAACTTCTTCTTGATCGCCTCGGCCTCGTCCTTGGTCGCATTCTCCTTCAGAGGCTTGGGCGCGCCATCCACCAGGTCCTTGGCTTCCTTCAGGCCGAGTGACGTAATCTCGCGCACCGCCTTGATGGTGTTGATCTTGTTCGCGCCGAAGTCCTTTAGAATCACCTGGAACTCCGTCTGCTCCTCGGCCGCAGGAGCCGCCGCGCCACCACCGGCCGCAACCGCCACCGGAGCCGCCGCCGCCGCTGAAACTCCCAGCCGCTCTTCAAGCTTTTTCACCAGAGCTGAGGCTTCCAACAGGCTCAGCGACACTATTTGCTCTTCCAACTTCTCCAGATCCGCCATTTTCTTCTCCATTCACAAACGTTTGAAATTGTTATTCCCGGCCGTAAACCCAAACAGAAAGTTTCCGATGCGCCAGACCCGCGCCCTTCCCGCCTGCTTCCCGGCCAAAACTCTTGAAAAATGCACTCCTTCAACAAATCAGGGGCCGAAGCTATGCCGCAGCCGCTCCGGAAAATTTGCCCTTCTCCACGCCCTGGCCCAGAACCACCGCCACGTCGCGGCCCACCGCGTTGATCACCGTCGCCAGCCGCTGCGCCGGCGAATTGATCAGGAACAGCAGCTTCGAGAACAGCTCATCCTTGCCCGGCATCGTCGCCAGAGCCTTGATCTCGGCCACCGTCAGCAGCTTGCCGTCCACAATGCCCAGCTTGAACTGGAACTCCGCGTTCTCGCTCGCCCACTTGGCAAAAACCTTGGCCAGCGCCACCGGGTCGCCCGTGGTGAAGGCCACCGAGTTCACGCCCTTGAGCCCCTGCAGCGCGGCTTCCACCTTAGTGCCCTTGCCGGAGACCGCCGCCAGAGAGTTCTTCACCACGCGATACTTGCCGCCCGCCTCGCGAATCACCTTGCGCAGTTGATAATCTTTGGCCACCGTCAGCTTGGAAAATGTGCCGATAATCGCCGTCGTCGAGCTCTCCAGCTCCTTAGCCAGCGCCTGTACCTTCTCCGTCTTCTTCGCTCTTGAAATCGCCATCGTCCTGCTCCTCAGCCGGTCGCGCCCGCAAATCCCAAAGCGCTCCATACTCGAATACTGCTTCTTGAACCCAAGCCCGGGATGTGAAGGAAGCTCGCCTTCGGCTGTTCCCTATTCCCTAATCCCTATTCCCTGCCTTTAGTGCTTTCCCGCCGCGTCCGCAACCGCCGAATCCAGCGGCACTCCGGGACCCATCGTCGAGCTCAACGTAGTGCTCTTGATGTACTTGCCCTTGGCCGCTGAAGGTTTGGCGCGCACAATCGCCGCGATCACCGTGGTCGCGTTGTCCACCAGCTTCTGCGGCTCAAAGCTCAGCTTGCCCACCGGCACATGCACCAGGCTGGTCTTGTCGGCGCGGAACTCCACCTTGCCGGCCTTGATCTCTTTCACCGCCGCTGCCACGTCCATGGTCACGGTTCCGGTCTTGGGATTGGGCATCAGACCCTTCGGTCCCAGAACCTTGCCCAGACGACCCACCGCCTTCATCATGTCCGGCGTGGCGATCAGCGCGTCGAAGGCGGTCCAGTTTTCCTTCTGAATCTTCTCCACCATCTCCTCGCCGCCCACAAAGTCCGCCCCCGCGTCCTTGGCTTCCTTCTGGCGGTCGCCGGCGGCAATCACCGCCACCGTCTTGGTCTTGCCCAGCCCATGCGGCAACACCACCGTCCCTCTGACCATCTGATCGGCATGGCGCGTGTCCACGCCCAGCCGCAGCGTCAAATCCACAGTCTCGTCAAACTTGGCGTACTTCACCTGCTTCAGCAGGCCAACCGCCTCAGGCAGCGGATACACGGGCTTGACCACGGCCGCGCGCGCCTTCGTAATATTTTTGCTGGATTTCGCCATTCATCCCTCGTCTCCCACCGCCTCTGCCAGCCCCGCTTTGCGAGGAGTCTGGAGGTTCTGGCCACGCAGGCAACGCTTTTCGCGTCCGCCTTTTGCAACCCCTCGAACAGACCCAGAAACCGTGGTGCTATTGACGGCCCAAGGATCTCCCTGGACAGTTATAAGAATCATAACGAAACAGCCCGGGAATTGCAAACCGGGGCCTTTAGTGAGTGCAAATTGCGTATCCGGTATTGTATAGATACCTGCAATATATTCTCTTTTCATTCGCCCGCTACGGGGCGTAGTATTTTGCTCATGGAGAACAAGACGCTGTACGGCGAGGATGATGGACTCTTTATCCCCGATGATTTGGGTTCATGGACCGAAGACAAGTTTGATCTGATTCGCCTTTATTGCCAGATATTTTCGTCAGCGATGAAGAACAAATGGACGCGGGTCTACCTAGATCTTTACGCTGGAAGCGGCCTTTGCCGAATCAAGGGACGCGACCAAGTCCTTCTGGGATCGCCACTGATCGCCTTATCGGTAGACGCTCCCTTTAATCGTTACATCTTTTGCGAAAGCAGCCCGGAGAGATTTTCAGCATTGAAAGCACGGGTGGAGAAGAACTATGCGAAGCATGATGTTCATTTGGTCGCCGGAAAATTTGAAGAGCACATCCATGAAATTTGTTCTGCGATTCCGGGCAACTCCCTAGCGTTGTGTTTTGTTGATCCATTTGACTGCGATTTCGATATCGATAATCTCAAGACGATATCGAAGTGTGCGCGGGGCGTCGACTTTATGTGTTTGTTGGCTCTTCAAATGGATGCAAAGCGCAATATTCAGCATTACTTGAAACCCGGAAGTAAGATCGATAGGATGATTGGAAATACAATATGGCGAGCACGCTGGAACGATCGATCAGACCATCATGAAGATTTTGCCAAGTTTTTCTTGCATTGGAATTTGCCGATAGTATGTCTGAAGCAGACTACTTGAAAACTTCGCTGGATCAAATGAGAGCTGTTAAGACGTACGATACGAATGTTCCATTGTATTACCTGGCAATGTTTTCCAAGAACCAGATGGCTTTCAAGTTAGTTCAAAGGGATGTCCTGGAACTCCGCGAAATCGCTCCGCGAATCGTTCTGCATAACAATTCTTGCAGCCGGGGCTAATCTTCGAGCAGCCACGCACCGGATTCCACGTTGCGTCGGTCCATTCGATTGTTGTGCCAAGTGACATATTGACCTCCTAGTCGAACAGTCCGCGTTGTGGTGTCGAGTACTTAAGCACTTGCTCCCATAACTTGAAAGCCATCTGGTTCTTGGAAAACATTGCCAGGTAATACAATGGAACATTCGTATCGTACGTCTTAACAGCTCTCATTTGATCCAGCGAAGTTTTCAAGTAGTCTGCTTCAGACATACTATCGGCAAATTCCGATGCAAGAAACTTGGCAAAATCTTCATGATGGTCTGATCTATTGTTCCAGCGTGCTCGCCATATTGTATTTCCAATCATCCTATCGATCTTACTTCCGGGTTTCAAGTAATGCTGAATATTGCGCTTTGCATCCATTTGAAGAGCCAATAAACATAGAAAGTCAACTCCACGGCCACACTTCGATATGATCTTGAGATTATCAATATCGAAATCGCAGTCAAAAGGGTCAACAAAACATAACACCAGTGATTTGCCTGGAATCTTCGAGCAAATATCGTTGATGTGCTCTTCAAATTTTCCGGCGACCAAGTGAGCATTATGCTTAGCATAATTTTTCTCCACACGTGACTTCAGAGCTGAAAATCGCTCTGGGTCGCTTTCGCAAAAAATGTAACGATCAAAGGGAGCATCGACAGATAATGCAATCAGTGGCGATCCGAGAAGAACCTGGTCGCGGCCCTTGATTCGGCATAAGCCGCTACCAGCGTAAAGGTCCACATAAACCCTCGTCCATTTGTTCTTCATTGCCGACGAAAAAATTTGGCAGTAGAGGCGAATCAGGTCAAACTTGTCCTCCGTCCATGGCCCAACTTCGGGGATGCACAGTCCGTCGTCTTCGCCAAACAGCGTCTTGTTCTCCATGGGCGAAATCATACACTCCAGCAGGGCGAATGAAAAGAGAATATATTGCAGGTATCTATACAATACCGGATACGCAATTTGCACTCACTAAAGGCCCCGGTTTGCAATTCCCGGGCTGTTTCGTTATGATTCTTATAACTGTCCAGGGAGATCCTTGGGCCGTCAATAGCACCACGGTTTCTGGGTCTGTTCGAGGGGTTGCAAAAGGCGGACGCGAAAAGCGTTGCCTGCGTGGCCAGAACCTCCAGACTCCTCGCAAAGCGGGGCTGGCAGAGGCGGTGGGAGACGAGGGATGAATGGCGAAATCCAGCAAAAATATTACGAAGGCGCGCGCGGCCGTGGTCAAGCCCGTGTATCCGCTGCCTGAGGCGGTTGGCCTGCTGAAGCAGGTGAAGTACGCCAAGTTTGACGAGACTGTGGATTTGACGCTGCGGCTGGGCGTGGACACGCGCCATGCCGATCAGATGGTCAGAGGGACGGTGGTGTTGCCGCATGGGCTGGGCAAGACCAAGACGGTGGCGGTGATTGCCGCCGGCGACCGCCAGAAGGAAGCCAAGGACGCGGGGGCGGACTTTGTGGGCGGCGAGGAGATGGTGGAGAAGATTCAGAAGGAAAACTGGACCGCCTTCGACGCGCTGATCGCCACGCCGGACATGATGAAGGCGGTGGGTCGTCTGGGCAAGGTTCTGGGACCGAAGGGTCTGATGCCCAATCCCAAGACCGGAACCGTGACCATGGACGTGGCAGCGGCGGTGAAAGAGATCAAGGCCGGCAAGGTGGAGTTCAGCGCCGACAAGACCAGCCTGGTGCATGTGCCGGTAGGCAAGCTGAGCTTTGAGCCGCAGAAGCTGGTGGACAACGCGACCACGGTGATCGCGGCGATTGTGCGCGCCAAACCTTCAGCGGCCAAGGGCAAGTACATCAAGAGCACTACGTTGAGCTCGACGATGGGTCCCGGAGTGCCGCTGGATTCGGCGGTTGCGGACGCGGCGGGAAAGCACTAAAGGCAGGGAATAGGGATTAGGGAATAGGGAACAGCCGAAGGCGAGCTTCCTTCACATCCCGGGCTTGGGTTCAAGAAGCAGTATTCGAGTATGGAGCGCTTTGGGATTTGCGGGCGCGACCGGCTGAGGAGCAGGACGATGGCGATTTCAAGAGCGAAGAAGACGGAGAAGGTACAGGCGCTGGCTAAGGAGCTGGAGAGCTCGACGACGGCGATTATAGGCACCTTTTCCAAGCTGACGGTAGCCAAAGATTATCAATTGCGCAAGGTGATTCGCGAGGCGGGCGGCAAGTATCGCGTGGTGAAGAACTCGCTGGCGGCAGTATCCGGCAAGGGCACCAAGGTGGAGGCCGCGCTGCAGGGGCTCAAGGGCGTGAACTCGGTGGCGTTTACCAAGGGCGATCCGGTGGCGCTGGCCAAGGTTTTTGCCAAGTGGGCGAGCGAGAACGCGGAGTTCCAGTTCAAGTTGGGCATTGTGGACGGCAAGCTGCTTACGGTGGCCGAGATCAAGGCTCTGGCGACGATGCCGGGCAAGGATGAGCTGTTCTCGAAGCTGCTGTTCCTGATCAATTCGCCGGCGCAGCGGCTGGCGACGGTGATCAACGCGGTGGGCCGCGACGTGGCGGTGGTTCTGGGCCAGGGCGTGGAGAAGGGCAAATTTTCCGGAGCGGCTGCAGCTTAGGCGGTGAGGTTTTGTAGTTTCCCAGGTTCGAAAATCCGGACTTGGGGCACCCATCGAGTTTTGGACAAGAGTTTTGGCCGGGAAGCAGGCGGGAAGGGCGCGGGTCTGGCGCATCGGAAACTTTCTGTTTGGGTTTACGGCCGGGAATAACAATTTCAAACGTTTGTGAATGGAGAAGAAAATGGCGGATTTGGAGAAATTGGAAGAGCAAATCGTGTCGCTGAGCCTGTTGGAAGCCTCAGCTCTGGTGAAAAAGCTGGAAGAGCGGCTTGGTGTTTCAGCGGCGGCGGCGGCTCCGGTGGCGGTTGCGGCCGGTGGCGGCGCGGCGGCTCCGGCGGCTGAGGAGCAGACGGAGTTCCAAGTGATTCTAAAGGACTTCGGCGCGAACAAGATCAACACCATCAAGGCGGTGCGCGAGATTACGTCGTTGGGCCTGAAGGAAGCCAAGGACCTGGTGGATGGCGCACCCAAGCCGCTGAAGGAGAATGCGACCAAGGACGAGGCCGAGGCAATCAAAAAGAAGTTTGAAGGCATCGCCACGATCGAGGTCAAGTAGGCGCGAACGAATGGTCCGGCCCTCGGGGCCGGGCTGCTTGCAGGGCCGGCCAGGACGCGTTACAATATTCGTTGCGCGTCTTTTCGGCATTTCCGTTTTTTTCAGGGAATAGGGCAGGTTTGACAGGCGCGTCTTGAGAGTTGTGGATGGGCACGCAAGCATCCGCAAGCCGGGGCAGAGTCAAGCCCTCGGCGGCGAAGAGCTTGATGCAGATAAGTGCCTTAGGATCAACGGTTTACATAGGCGGCAGACGGGGTATCCGCTGCCGCAGGCAGCGGCTGGCGAGCGAGCGGCAGAAGCGAGCTTTGGGATCGGCGAGAGCATCACAAGAGAATTCGGATGGGGGCACAGGCGATAAGCCGCGCTCGTGAGGCATTGTGCCTTGCGGGCTTTTAGTGTGTTTCGGCTGTGGCAGAGGGAGTATTTGGAGGTATCTCTGCCCAGGGCGCACCAAAATTGTAAACAGAATTACCCGTTTCGTTTTTCCTCGATTGTGCGCATATTAGCGCACTTGCCGGATGTGCGGCAATGCCCACGACGCGTTTTTGACCGACTTTTCACAGGAAATGCATACCCTGGGGCATTCCCCGGTGTGTTTGCGGCCTGGCTGCATGTTGTATCTGGAGGGGCTTGCAGGGGCGGGGACTGGAGATCGCATCGGACCAGTCCGATTTTATTGACTTACTTAACGTAATAAGCGGGCGCCGAGGAGCCTCAGGCGCCGGCCCGGCCCAAGATGAGCGCCGGAGCGACGAGGCTCAGGAGTGAAGCATGCCGAACGAGAAGCGCGCGATTCGCAGCCGGCTCGATTTTTCAAAGATACCCACCGCAACCCGGATACCCAACCTGATTGAAGTTCAGCGGCGCTCGTATGAGCGTTTCCTGCAGATGGATAAGCTGCCCAAGGAGCGCGACGACGCGGGTTTGCAGTCGGTGTTTGTGTCGGTATTTCCGATCACGGACTTTCGCGGCATTTCGCAGCTGGACTTTGTCGATTTTTCGATTGGCAATTGGGAGTGCAAGTGCGGTCACTTGAAGGGACTGCATCACCTGCGCACGGCCTGCGTGCATTGCGGGTCGATGGTGATAACGGATCCGTTTCATCCCGGGGATGTGCTTTGCCAGAAGTGCGGCACATACAACAAGAACACGCCCGATTTCTGCAACAAGTGCGGCGACCCGGTGAGCCTGCAGCTGAAGTACGACCAGCAGGAATGCGAGGAGCGGGGCATGACCTTCTCGGCGCCGCTCAAGGTCACTGTCCGGCTGACGATTTCCGAGAAGGACCCGGAGACGGGCAACAAGTCGGTTCGCGACATCAAGGAGCAGGAGGTGTTTTTCGGCGACATTCCGCTGATGACTCCGAACGGGACATTTATCGTAAACGGCACGGAGCGGGTGATCGTGTCGCAGTTGCACCGCTCGCCTGGCGTATTTTTTGAAACGGCTAACAATCGCACATACTTTTTGGGCAAGATCATTCCCTACCGCGGCTCCTGGGTGGAGTTTGAGTACGACCAGAAGAACACTCTTTATGTGCGCATCGACCGCAAGCGCAAGTTTCTGGGGACAATTTTTCTGCGGGCGCTTGGATTGCGTTCTGACGAAGAGATACTGAAGACTTTTTACACGGTGGACCGGCTGCATATTGCCGACGGGAAACTGCTCTGGGCGGTTCCAGAGGACGTGCACGCCAATACGCACCTGGTGGGCGCCAAGCCGGCGCATGGGTTGACGCATAGCGGCGTGGAGATCGCGTTCGCCGGACGCAAGATTACACCGCACTCTCTGAAGGCGCTGCGGACGGCGGCCATCGACAAGATCGAGGTAGAGGCGGCCGAGCTGGACGGGGCGCATACCGCGGCAGACGTGGTGGACCTGAACACCGGCGAAGTGGTGGTGGAGGCCAACGTCGAGTTGACGGCTGACCGGTTGCATAAAATTCTATCCAGCGGCGCGACGGTATTCGAGGTGTTTTTCCCGGAGCGCGACGATGTGGGCAACATCATCGCCAACACGCTGAAGCGCGATTCGATTCATAAGCCGGAAGAAGCGTTGATCGAGATCTACCGCAAGCTGCGGCCGGGCGATCCGCCGACTCTGGATACGGCAACGGCGCTCTTCGAGGGGATGTTCTTGATCCGCGCAAGTAGGATTTTTCGCGCGTAGGACGGCTGAAGTTCAATATCAAGCTGTACGAAAGCCAGGACGCCAGCAGGCTGGACAACCGCATGCTAACTGCAGAGGCTTCTACGCGACCATCCGCTACCTGTTGAAGCTGCGCAAGAACATCGGCATGGTGGACGACATCGATCACCTGGGCAACCGCCGGGTGCGCGCGGTGGGCGAACTCATGGAGAACCAATTCAGAATTGGTTTAGTGCGCATGGAGCGGGCCATCAAGGAAAAGATGAGCGTGTATCAGGAGCTTACGACGGCTATGCCGCACGACCTGATCAACGCCAAGCCGGTGATGGCGGCGATACGCGAGTTTTTCGGCTCGTCGCAACTGTCGCAGTTCATGGACCAGACCAATCCGCTTTCAGAGATTACGCACAAGCGGCGTTTGTCGGCGCTTGGTCCGGGCGGCTTGAGCCGTGAGCGGGCGGGCTTTGAGGTGCGCGACGTGCATCCGACACACTATGGGCGCATCTGCCCCATTGAGACGCCGGAAGGCCCGAACATCGGTCTCATCAGTTCGTTGAGTTGCTTTGCGCGCATCAACGAATACGGATTCATCGAATCTCCTTATCGCAAGGTGAAGGATTCGCGGATTCTGGATTTCGTGGAGATTGCCAACGCCGGCGAGAGCGGCCTGCGCGTAGGCGACCACATCGAGAAGGATGAGGCG
Source organism: uncultured Acidobacteriaceae bacterium (assembly GCA_963840985.1). Classification (GTDB taxonomy): domain Bacteria; phylum Acidobacteriota; class Terriglobia; order Terriglobales; family Acidobacteriaceae; genus Telmatobacter. The sequence continues at coordinate 295 of CAWJDN010000224.1, read as the reverse complement.
GCGCGGCTGAACGCCGGGCTGAAGAAGTCGGGCAAGCGGCAGATCGATCACATCCCGTTCAGCTTCTATCTTTCGGCATGGGAAGAGGACAAGCACACCATCGCGCAGGCCAACATCGATTTCGACGAGAATGGCCTGATTACCGAGGACCTCGTGAACGCGCGGCGTATGGGGAACTTTGTGCTGGTGAACCGGGCTGAGGTGGACTACATCGACGTGAGCCCCAAGCAACTGGTTTCTGTGGCAGCGTCGCTGGTGCCGTTTCTGGAGCACGACGACGCCAACCGCGCGCTGA
>CAWJDN010000223.1:0-5155 GCA_963840985.1 uncultured Acidobacteriaceae bacterium | reverse complement strand
ACTGGAAGCGCAATCGAAGCAAATCATCCGCGCGCGCGGCGCGTCCGTTCACGGCCTGCCCGCGCTCCGCCTGATGCCGGGCAACCAATGGCTGGAAGTGGCGATGATCCGCATGAATCACAACGGCACGCAAATGGATGGGCCCATCCACGACGACGGCAACCCCGGCAACGTGCCGGAAGTGGTGACGCACGTCAAGCAAGTGAAGCGAGAGGGCATGGGCGTCATCAGCATGAAGCTGGTGGGAGACGGCGCCTTCAAGCGCCACGAAGACCGCCAGGCGGCCATGCGCTTCGCCTTCAAAAATGCCGGAATCGATTGCGCTACCGTGGGCTTCAAGAACACGCAGGAGATCGACGAAGCCATCGACAATATGAATGTTGCGTTGACATAGGGATTGCTCACTCCACCTGAGGCAGAGTGAACAGGTCCTATATCCCTTCGCCCATCGAAACATACTGCCGCAGCCGCTCCAGCTTTTCGCGATAGGCTTCGCGTTCGGCGGCCTCGGCGGTGAACTGCTCAGCCGGACGCCGCTGGCCGCCCAGACGTTCTTCCAGTTCTTCCACGCGCGCAGCCAGCGCAATCAGCGAATCCGAGAGCGGATCCTTGATGTCGTGCGGATCGGTAATCAGCACGCGTTCGCCGTTGCGGTAAACGATGTGCGCGGGAACCCCCACCACCGTCGAGTCGGGCGGCACGTCGGAGAGTACCACTGAGCCCGCGCCCACGCGAGAATTCTCGCCGATGGTGATGTTGCCCAGCAGGTTGGCATTGTTGCCGACAAAGACGCCGTCGCAAAGCGTAGGATGGCGCTTGCCGTGTTGCTTGCCGGTGCCGCCCAGGGTCACGCCTTGATACATGGTCACGTCGCTGCCCACAATCGCCGTCTCGCCGATCACTACTCCCGTTGCGTGATCGATGAAGAGGCGCCGTCCCAACAGCGCGCCGGGATGAATATCGACGCCGGTAAAAAACCGGCCCACCTGCGAGAGCAGCCTTGCCGGTAGCCGCAGCTTCGCGCCCCATAGCCAGTGGGAGATGCGATGAATCCACACCGCCCACAGCCCCGGATAGCATAAGAAGACCTCCAGACGGGAGCGTGCAGCTGGGTCGCGCTCCAGCACGGAGTTGATGTCTTCGCGGATGCGGACAAACAGAGCCATAACGTTCTCAGAATTGCAGCAGAATAACCGCTCGAAAAGGACGCGGCATCATCAACCGCGCCCCTTCAAAGCATAACGCCTTCTGCCCAGCCTCCTATACCGCAATCGCTTCCACCGGCAAAGCCAGCGCCTGCTGACGCAGCGATTCGAAGAGAATGCTCGACAAATAGCGCTCGCCGAAGTCCGGCAGCACTACCACAATCAGCTTGCCCTTATTCTCCGGACGTGCGGCCACCTTGAGCGCCGCGGCCACCGCCGCTCCCGAGCTGATGCCCACAAACAAGCCCTCTTCAAGCGGCAGCCGACGGGCCAGCGCGATCGACTCGTCGTTGGTCACTTGGATGATCTCATCCACAATGCTTGTGTCCAGCACGCCCGGCACGAAGCCCGCTCCGAGGCCTTGAATCTTGTGCGGTCCCGGCTTGCCGCCGCTCAGCACCGCGCTGTCGGTCGGCTCCACGGCAATGGCTTTGAACCCCGGCTTGCGCTCCTTGATGTACTTGCCCGCGCCGGTGATGGTGCCGCCGGTACCCACGCCGCTGATCAGAATGTCGATCTTGCCGTCGGTGTCGTTCCAAAGCTCCGGGCCTGTGGTGTGGTAGTGAATCGCCGGGTTGGCGGGGTTGTCGAATTGCTGCAGGATGTAGCCGTTCGGTGTCTTGGCCAGAATTTCGTTGGCCTTGGCAATGGCGCCCTTCATGCCGTTCGGACCGGGAGTGAGCACGATCTCCGCGCCAAAGGCCAGCAGCAGCACGCGCCGCTCCAGGCTCATCGTCTCCGGAATGGTGAGAATCAGCCTATAACCCTTGACTGCGGCTACAAAGGCCAGCGCGATGCCGGTGTTGCCGCTGGTGGGCTCAATTAAGACTGTCTTGCCGGGAGTAATCTTGCCCCGCCTCTCGGCATCATCGATCATTGCAAAACCGATGCGGTCCTTGACGCTGGAAACCGGATTCTGACTCTCCAGCTTGGCTACAACGGTTGCGGGCAGCCCGGCGGCAATTTTATTCAGCCGGACAAGAGGGGTCTTGCCAATGAGTTCCGTTACATTCGCAGCGATATGCGCCATGATGATCTCCTTTGCTGGAATACAATTCCAGACGGTTTTGTTCTGTGGGGTGATGAGTCAAACTGTGGAGCGGGAAAGTGTGCGCGAATGGGGCGCACGTCTCCGTCGCAATAGGCACCAGGGCGGTGTTAGCGACATCGACGCATGAATAAAGCATAATACCAAGGCGCGGTTTGTGGCAAGCGGAAACTTTGCGATAGATCAATCAGGGGAGAGTTGCTTGCTCGTCCAACTGTACCATTAGGTCTTCCCACTCTGCTGTGAGCGCCTCTAACTGCCCGCGCAACTCTTCGGCCAGCGTTGTCAGCCGCTGCGTTTCGGCGGCGCTGACGTAGACGCTCAACTGCTCCTCGGTGTGGGCGATCGCGGCCTCAATACGCGGGACTTCTTCTTCGAGAAACGCACAGCGCTCCTCCATCTGCTTCTGCTTGATGGGATTCAACCGGCGCGGGCGGTCCTTTGTGGCGTCAAACTCAGCAAGAGTCCCGTTGCCATCCTTCTCGGCAGGTTCTTGCGGCCTTTCTTTAGTCGTGACGGCAACCGAAGGGCTACCGTCTGCAAGACTTTTCCAGCGCAGATAATCTTCGTAGTTGCCTTCGTGGCTGGTCACCTTGCCGCCTTCGACCTCGAGAACGCGCGTGGCCAACCGGTCGATGAAGTAGCGATCGTGCGACACAAAAACCACCGTGCCGCTGAAGGCCGCCAACGCATCCAGCAGCACATCTTTGGCGCGCATATCCAGGTGGTTGGTCGGCTCGTCGAGCAGCAGAAAATTTGATGGCGAAACCAGAATCCGCGCGAGGGCAAAGCGGTTGCGTTCGCCGCCCGAGAGCACGCCCAGCGGCTTGAAAACATCGTCGCCGCTGAAGAGGAAGCAACCCAGTAGCGACCGCAGCTCACCTTCCGGCACCTTGACCGCGGCGCGGCTGATGTCGTCGATCATGCGCGCGTCGCCGTCCAGCACCTTGTACTGGTCCTGCGCAAAATACTCGCAGACCACATTGTGGCCCAGCTTGATTTTTCCGGATGTGGGCGGCTCGGCCCCGGTCAGCAGGCGAATCAATGTGGACTTGCCCGCGCCGTTTACGCCCACCAGCGTCACGCGGTCGCCGCGATCAATTCTGAAGCGTACATCGCTGAACACCTGCTTCGCTCCATAGCTCTTCGCCAGCCCCTCCGCCTCCGCCACCATGCGCCCCGAGGGCTGTGGCTGGGGAAACCGGAAGTGAATCGTCGACTCGGCTTCTGGGATTTCAATGCGCTCGATTTTTTCCAGCTCTTTGATGCGGCTCTGCACCTGCTTGGCCTTGGTAGCCTGATAGCGGAAGCGATTGATGAAAGCCTCCAAGTGCTCGATATGCTGCCGCTGGTTGTTATAAGCCGCTTGAAGCAGCGTCCGCCGCTCGTCTTTCTGGCTAAGGTATTTTGTGTAATTTCCCTGATAGATGCTCACCCGTTTATTCCATATCTCCACTGTTCTATCAATCGTTACATCCAGAAAGTAGCGGTCGTGAGAGATAAGTATGTAACCGAAGGGATAACTGCGGAGATAGTCTTCGAGCCAGTTGCGTGTCTCCAAATCTAAGTGGTTAGTCGGCTCGTCCAATAACAATAGATTAGGTTTCGCCAGCAGTAGTTTGGCCAGCGCGATGCGCATCTGCCAGCCTCCGCTGAATTCATCTGTCTGCCGCGTCCAATCTTCCTTGCTGAAACCGAGGCCGGTCAGCACTCCGCCTACCTGCGCGTCCAGCGCGTATCCGTCCAGTGCGTGAAAGCGCTCCTGCAGCATGGAGTAGCGCTCCGCCACGACCTCATATTCCGGCCCTTCGTGATCCAGCACGGCCAGCTGCCCGCCCAGTTGTTCCACCTCGCGAGCCATCTCGCGCAGCTCATCAAAGACGCTCAGGCACTCCTCGAAGACCGTCCGGCCGGTAAGCGCCAGCCCCTCCTGCGGCAGGTAGCCGATGCTCATGCCGCGGGTCTGCTGCATCTGGCCGTAGTCCAGTGTCTCCAGGCCGGCCAGCACCTTCATGATGGTGGATTTTCCCGTGCCGTTGGCGCCCACCAGCGCGGTTTTTTCCTTGCTTCGGATCAGCCAGTTGGCCTCCAGAAACAAGACTCGTGGACCATACCGCTTACCGGCATTTTGCAGGGAGAGCATCTACATCCATTTTCGCACCACCTGCGGTGGGGCCTGCGGCTGCCAACTGTATTGAGATAGAAGTTGAAGACAAAATCGGAATGTGCGAGCGTGCGGATTCTGTTACCGGAAGAAGCTGTTCGCCCGCAGTGTCGCTACGATCTGCGCGTCGGGGTCCAGAACCGTCGAGCTTGCGGAAGAGCCTTTTGATGGGAGCCTGAGTTCGGCCTTCAGAGTCATGTGCTTGTTTGCCTTGAACTCGGCGCTCGCTATATTTGAAGCCTTTTGCGCGCCGCCCGCGCGCGCGATGACACGGAACTCCTGTACTCCCGGCGGAACAAACAGATTCTCTAAAGCCGCCTTGTCGCCCGCCGCGCCCTTGAAATAAATCTTCCCATTCATTTCGATGGTGAAGGCCAGATCGGGCGGAAAGTGATCCAGTTCCAGCTTCAAGCGCGCATTCTGTTTGGGATCCAGCGTCTTTGGATCGAATGCCACGGCGGAAGATTGAGCGCGGGTTGCAACCGCCGGGGAAGGCTTCGAAGAATTCGTGTTCGGCGCGGCTTGGGGCGCGGGTGCAGGCTGCGATGAAGTCACCGTCGCTGGCGTTGGTTGCGAAGCTATGGCCCACTCCGCGGCCGGTTGCTGCGCAGCCGAACGGTGGTGGTACAGCAGATACCCGCCTCCCACGGCCACGGCTACAAGAATTATCGCGGCTGCAAGCAGCAGTGCGCTCTTTTTCCTGGCTGGCGCTTGCTGTGGCAGCTTGATCGTTGCGGT
>CAWJDN010000222.1:0-4082 GCA_963840985.1 uncultured Acidobacteriaceae bacterium | reverse complement strand
CGCCGATTAGGGTTACGCCCGCTTCGGTGTCGCTCCGCTGTTCGGTGGCGATCACACCCTCATGGCCAAAGTCGCCTGATCGCACGCGATAAGGCGGTCGAGAGCGTGTCGCTTGGCGGTTTTGTCCACGTCGATCCCTTGAGCAAATCCTCAATCTGCTTGCGATAAGATCCGCCATCAAGGACGGGCAGCACTTCGGCGACACGATCGACGAAATGGTTTGCGGCAAGCGTCTGCTCCGTGCCAAAAATGTCATCCAAGCTTTCGCGCAACGCCAGAGTTGGATCGATGATGATCGGAGATCCGCTACGCCCAAAGCCGAGATAGACCATCCACGTCCGCAGGCCATTCCAGCGCGTATCATTCTGCAGGATACGCTTGGATTCATCGGCGACCTGACTGCCTTCAAGGGCATTGATCTTCAGGTGTGAACTGGTATCAATCGTATAGATATCCTGGGCGAGGATCCAAGAGAGCCCACGATTGAGATCGGCGCTCCTATTCTCTTTTGCTTCCCAAAAGCGCAGGTTATTTTCTGGCGCGAGAGCGATGGTCCGCAGCACTTTAGGCAATCGGCTTTCAGCGATATCGGGATTCTTGCCGAGAATTGTTTGGTAGGGTTCGCGCAGAGCGACGAGATTGTCGTCGGTCGAGAAGAGCCCGAGTTCAGTCCATCGGGTCAGCGTTGTGCCGGCACGGCTCTCATCGAGCCCATCGACGCCGACCCCGCAGGCGGCCATCAACTCCTCTCGGCTTCTGGGGCCGAAACGTATCGACGCGCGGACGAGGACAACCGCGACATTGAACAGACCGTCGTTCTGCATGTTCAGGATGCTCATCGCCGAGCCCCCGCCCTGAACTGGTCAAACGTAAGGATATTGTTGCCGGTCTCGACTCAACTGCCGCCCGGGATGGAAGGGGATCCATACAGCCCAGCTTCATTCTGCTCGACGAACCCTTCAGCGGCATCGATCCCATTGCCGTGCTGGAGCTGCAAAAGATCATCTTCGACCTCAAGGCCAGCGGCATTGGCGTCCTGATCACAGACCACAACGTGCGCGAGACCTTGAGCGTAACCGACCGGGCTTATATCATCGCCGAAGGGAGGATATTCCGCTCCGGAACGCCGCACGAACTGGGCAACGATGTGGAGGTGCGGCGGGTTTATCTGGGGGAGGGTTTCACGCTAGGTGATGAGAGCCTCCGGCAGGTAAGGATGTAAGGCATTTGTCGGCAATTTGTATACCGTCAATCTCTAAACTGGCAAAGCTGTACACTGCATTCCAGAGGGAGATTCCCAGATTGAGCGCTGCCCAATCTGGAACAACTGAAGCGTTATGCTACATTTTGACCTTTAGCTTTTTTCTCATTTCAGTACACTGTCGTTGAGTCCTAACGGGAATCGGGTTCTATTGTATGGCCATGCTGCAACCAAGATTAAGCGTAAAGCTATCGCAACGACAGATTCTGACTCCTGGACTCATGCAGATGGTGAGCGTTCTTGCGCTCAACAAGCTCGAGCTGAAGGAGATGATCGATGCCGAGATGGTGGAAAATCCCGTCCTGGAGGAGATTGACGAGACGGTTCCGATGCTGGATGAGGTTGCGGGCCGCGAGGAACGCATGGAACGCGCAGTTGAGGAGCACAGGGTCGAGGAGCCCGCGGCCCCGCCCCAGGATCCTTTTAACGAGATTGACTTCGGAACATACTTTCAGGAATACCTGGACCCCGGTTACCGCACACAGCCGGAGTACGAAGAAAGCGATAAGCCCTCGTTTGAGAACTTTCTCTCTCAGCCAACTACTCTGGCCGATCACCTGGCGTGGCAGTTGGGAGATCTAACCCTGGAGTCCAGCCTGCACGAGGCCGTAGAGTTCGTTATCGGCAATCTGAACGAGGACGGATATCTGGCCGGCAATGAGGAAGAACTGGCGGAGGCCTTCAGCAAGTCACTGCAAGAATCAGAAAAGACCGCGGCGCAGGATTTGCTGCGTCGCGGCATTGATCTGGTACAGCATCTTGATCCGGCCGGCGTAGGCGCTCATGACCTGCGCGAGTGTCTGATGATTCAGATTACCGCCCAGCAGCATGAGTTCGCCCATTTATTTACACGACAGGCGGAAGAAGATGTCCATCGCAGCTTTCGCGCCGAAGCCGAGGCGCGCATCGAGGAGCGGCGGCGCAGCATCGAAGTGGCCGCGCTGATAGTGGACCGGCATCTGCACCTGTTGCAGAAGCGCGATGTGAAAGATCTGGCGCGAGCGGTCCAGATTACCCCCGTCGAGGCACATGCGGGAATCGAGTTTATCCGCACCCTGGACCCCCGGCCCGGACGCCAGTACAACCGCGAGCAGTCGCGACTGATCGAGCCGGACGTGATGTTCATCAAGCGCGGCGATACATGGGTGGTCTCCATAAACGAGGAGGGTCTGCCCAGCCTGCGGCTCAGCCGGCGCTACCGCCAGATGCTCACTGCGGAAAATACCGACAAAGAGGTGAAGGAGTACGTCAAGGAGCGCTTCCGCTCCGCGCTACAACTCATGCGCAACATCGCCCAGCGCAAGAGCACCATCATGCGGACATGCGAGGTGATCGTCCGCCGCCAGCAAGACTTTCTCGAGCAGGGCATTGAGGCCCTCAGGCCCATGATGATCAAGGAAGTGGCCGAGGAGATCGGCGTTCACCCCTCCACGGTCAGCCGCGCGGTGGCCAACAAGTACGCGCACACTCCGCAGGGAGTCCTCGAATTGCGTTCCTTCTTCTCCGAGGGATCGAACGGGCCCGAGGGCGCTGACACGCCGCTGCTGGTGCTCAAGCGCAAGGTTCGCAAACTGATCGCCGAGGAGAATCCGCGCCATCCGCTCACCGACGACCAACTTGCCGCCGTGCTTCACGACCAAGGCATCCAGCTTACGCGCCGCACCGTGGCCAAGTACCGCGAAGACATGAACATCCCCAGCACTCACCAGCGCCGCCAGCGCGACGCGTAGGATCTGTTTTTCAGATCACGGTTGTCAGTTATCAGTTGAAGTTCGATGCCACATACTGACCGATGACAACTGAAACCTGTTCGTTATAGAATCCGTAGTTCTCCTGCTGGATCATCCTGCTGCGAGAACAAGGAGTGGAGGCCGACCATGGAAGTGGAGTTAACCGCCAGGCAAGTTCACATTTCCAAAGCTGTGCGCGACCTTGCAGCGGAGGGAATGAAACGGATTGCCCGCATTCTGGGCAAGAGCGCAAGCGCCAGCATTGTTTTTAGCGCGCAGAAGCGTTTGCAATTTGTCGAAGTGACAATTCAGGCCCGGTTGCACACCATAGTGGCCGAGGGCAAGGCCGGCACGATGCAATCGGCTCTGCATAAGGCCATCGAACATGCCGAAAACCAGGCACTCCGCCACCGGGACCGGAGAATGTCCATTAAGCGAAAGCCCAAACGGGAAAAGACGCTCACCGCGATTCCCGTAGCACGACCCAAAGCCCGCCGCCTTCAGCCCGTGGCGGACACTGCTGAAGAGAAATCGGTGCGCGCCGGCGCAAAAGCCCGCGCAGCCATCGCCATTGCCCGTAAGGCGGTCTCTGAGCCGCACATTCTCACCAGCGGCGAGGCCTTTGCCCTCAAGCCCATGACTATCGAGGAAGCCGTAAAAGAGGCCGAGTTACGCGACCGTGATCTGTTGGTCTTTCACAATCCATCCGGAGACTTGTTTGTGCTCCACCGCCGTCGCGACGGACAGATGGAACTAGTGGAGATACCCTAGAAATATGTGGTCATTCCTCTGAGGGCGTACGTTGAATCTATCCGATAATTCGGACACCGCCCAACAGCAGCTGATGGAGAATGTGCTGTCCAGCATTCCCGAAGCCGTGGCTGTCGTGCGCGGTACTCAAACGATCTATATCAATGCGGCCTTCACGCGCATCTTCGGATTCACTGCTGAGGAAGTCATCGGCCGCAACCTGAGGGAATTTATTGTGCCCCAGACGCTCCGGCACGAGATAACGCGAGTGCGTAATGACGTAGATCAGTTTGGTTCCGCATCGCTTGAGACGATGCGCATGAAAAAGGATGGCGGCCTGC
>CAWJDN010000221.1:0-11595 GCA_963840985.1 uncultured Acidobacteriaceae bacterium | reverse complement strand
CATGGCTCTTCAATCCTGGCATGAGGGAAATGTCACGGGAAGAGTCCGACAGCCGCGCCAATTCTGGAGAATTATTTGCCCTCCGCTATCGCGTTCCACGCGGAGAAGGCCGAACCCTCAGTTTTGACGATGGAGTTTATGGTCCGCAGTCCAAGCTCGCCGACGAGGTAGAGGACTTCGCCCTGCTGCGCTCAGATGGAATGCCGACGTATCACCTGGCCTCCTGCGTTGACGATGCCGACCTGCGCATCAGCCATATCATTCGCGGCCAGGATCACCTGACCAATACCTTCAAGCACCTATTAATCTTCGAGGCCCTCGGCGTCCCGACACCCAATTTCGCCCATCTGCCCCTACTCGTCGCCCCCGACGGCGCCAAACTCTCCAAGCGCAAGCACGGCCCCGTCGTCAGCGTCACGACCTACCGCGATGCGGGCTTCTTGCCTCAGGCCTTCGTCAACTTCCTCTGCCTCCTTGGCTGGTCGCCCAAGGACGACCGCGAGTTTCTCTCGCTCGAAGAGCTCACCGCCGCCTTCACTCTCGAGGGCGTCAACCGCGCTAACGCAGTGATCAACTTCACTGAGGAAGACCCGTTTGACCCGAAGGCCGTCTGGCTCAACGCCGAGCATATCCGCGCCCTGCCCGTCGAGCAGCTCGCTTCTTTACTAGGACCCTTCTTCTCGAAGGACGGCTTTGAGACTTCGCCAGAACAAATACTTGCCGTCACACCGCTTATTCGTGAGCGCATCAAGCTCCTCCGCGATGCCCCCTCCGCTGCAGACTTCTTCTTTCTACCCCAGCTCGCGCCCTACGACCCCGCCGAGCTGATTCCGCAGAAGGGAGACGCTGCTATGGCTCTCCGCATCCTCAAACATGCTCAAGAAGTTTTGGCCGGGACGAACTTCGATCACGATTCTCTCGATCAGGCGCTTCGCCAGGCCGCAGCGTCACTAGGACTCAAGGCCGGGCAGGCCTTCCAGCCCATCCGGGTCGCCGTCTGCGGACGCAAAAACGCGCCGCCGCTCTTTGAAACCATGGCCGTCTTGGGCCGCGAGACGTGCCTCGCCCGCATCCGACAGGCTGAAGCAAGCCTTCAATCGCTAAATTGAGATGTTGGTTATCCGCAGCGGATCAGAGACCGATTTACACTCACCAGCGCTAAACTCGATCTTATTCCCATGTGAATTCAATTGGCGCATGGACGTCCGGGTGTAGGCTTTTGTGCACCGGGCAAGTGTGGGCGGCTCTCTCGAATTTTAGCTTGTTCTCGGGGCTGAGGGAGTGAGGCACGTGGACTTTGACCTTCAAGCTCGCAATCATTCTCGGCGGTGTGGTTGTCATTTCCTTTTCTACGGTTGCCGTAGTCCCGGCGATGTCGACGTTCAGCGCACGGGCCATGATGCCCATAACCGTTAGAATGCAAGTGCCGAGCGCGGTTGCGACCAGGTCTGTGGGCGAGAAGCTCTCGCCGCGCCCTTGATTGTCCTTGGGGGCGTCGGTGTTGAGCTCGGTTCCAGAGGGACTATGAACTGCTTTACAGTGCAAGTCCCCTTGATATTCAAGTTGAATGGCTACCAATGTTGCTCCCTTGAAGGCATAATAGGAACGAGCGCAGGCAAGAAATGCACTCACCCCTTATCAACCATATGGTACGTGCGCACTGTCGCGTTCTACAAGCAGATTATGCACTCTTATCGAATTCAACCTGGGCCTGTGCCACTCAATCGAGGTGATAGATTGAGAGGTGGGTAAACCGCCACGCCCTTCAGTGGGATAATAAAAATATCTATGACCAACACAAATCCGGAAAGCCAACCCACCGCCGTTCCCCCAAACTTTCTCCGCGACATCATCGCCGAGGATGTTCGCACTAAGAAGTACGGCGACGCTGTCGTCCAGACCCGCTTTCCGCCCGAGCCAAACGGATACCTGCACATTGGCCACGCCAAGGCCATCTGCATCGACTTCGGCCTCGCCGACGAGTTCGGCGGCAAGACCAACCTGCGCTTCGACGACACCAACCCTGAAAAAGAGGAGCAGGAATACGTCGATTCCATCATGGAGGACGTGCGCTGGCTGGGATTCGAGTGGGAGCGCCTCTGCTACGCCTCCGACTACTTCCCGCAGCTCTACGATTGGGCATTGCAGCTTATCAAGGCCGGCAAAGCTTATGTCGATGACCTCACCGCCGATGAGATTCGCCAGCATCGCGGCACCCTAACCGAGCCCGGCAAAGACTCACCCTATCGCAACCGCTCTGAAGAAGAGAATCTCGACCTCTTTCAGAGAATGAAAGCTGGCGAATTCCCCGACGGCTCGCGCGTGCTGCGCGCCAAGATTGACATGGCATCGCCGAATCTGAATATGCGCGATCCGGTCATGTACCGTATCCTGCACGCCTCGCATCACCGCACCGGCGATGAGTGGTGCATTTATCCCATGTATGACTACGCCCACGGCCAGTCGGATTCCATCGAGCGGGTCACCCACTCCATGTGCACCCTGGAGTTTGCCGATCACCAACCCCTCTATCGCTGGTATATCGAGCAACTCGGCATCTTCCCCTCGCAGCAATTTGAATTTGACCGCCTCAACATCACCTACACCATGCTCAGCAAGCGCAAGCTCCTCCAACTCGTCGAGGAGAAGCGCGTCAACGGCTGGGACGATCCCCGCATGCCTACCCTCTGCGGCCTGCGCCGCCGCGGCTTTACCCCGGAAGCCATCCGCACCTTCGTCGCCGCCGCCGGTGTCTCGCGGACCAACGGCAGCACCGACTTTGAGATGCTGGAGCACTTTCAGCGCGACGACCTCAACCACCGCGCACGCCGCGCCATGGCCGTGCTGAATCCATTGAAGCTGGTCATCGATAACTACCCCGCCGGCAAGTCGGAGTTTGTCGAGGTGGCCAACAATCCCGAAGACCCGTCAGCAGGCACACGCCAGGTGCCTTTTTCCGGCGAGATTTTCATCGAGCAGGATGACTTCCGCGAGGTTCCTCCTCCCAAGTACTACCGCTTATCGCCCGGCAAAGAGGTTCGCCTGCGCAACGCCTATTTCGTCACAGCCCAAAGCGTGGTCAAGGATGCGGCCGGCAACATCGTCGAGGTCCACTGCACTTATGATCCGGCCAGCCGCGGCGGCAATTCTCCAGACGGCCGCAAGGTCAAGTCCACCATGCACTGGGTCTCTGCCGCCCACGCCATCTCCGCGGAAATCCACCTCTACGGCAATCTCTTTGCTAAGCCCGATCCGTATGATCTTGCGGAAGGCCAGGACGTGCTCGACAATCTCAATCCCAACTCGCTGGAGATAGTCACTAGAGCCAAGCTGGAGCCTTCTCTCGCCAACGCCAAACTTGAGGACAGCTTCCAATTCGAGCGTGTCGGCTACTTTTGCCTCGATCCAGACTCCACCCCAGCCCACTTGGTCTTCAACCGCACACTCCCACTCAAAGACTCCTGGGCCAGGATCGAGAAGAAGGCGGGAGCGTAGCCACCTGCCCAAGAATCAGTCATTTTCCGTGGCTTTATGACCACTTTTCCGCAGCCTCGTGACACGTATGCGGTGATAAGATGAGTTGCATTCATTGAATGAGGCGGAGCGGATTGGTTTGCCAGGGCCGGCGAATGATAATTCTGGTTGTTGGCCTGTTTAGCTCCGGCACTATAGAGGGGGAAGCATAAGGATGGTTGCATTTCCGAATCGAGTTGTGATCGTCGGTTTTGGGGCGGTGGCGCGTTGTACGCTGCCAATTTTAGTCAAACACATGAGCATCGACCCCAAAAAGGTCACCATCATAGATTTTGATCAAAACGATGATGCTCTGAAGCCCTGGATCGCACAGGGTATGACCTTCATCAAGGATCGCGTGACCGAGAAGAATCTGGGGAGCTTGCTGGGAAAGCACCTCTCGGCCGGTGATCTGCTCATCGATCTGGCGTGGAATATTGATTGCTGTGAAATTGTGCAGTGGTGCCACGACAAGGGCATCCTCTATGTGAACACGTCGGTCGAGCTTTGGGACCCCTACGCTGGAGCCGAAAATAAGCACCCAACCGAGCGAACCCTCTACTGGCGCCACATGAATCTGCGGCGGATGATTTCAAAGTGGAGTGAGCCGGGGCCAACGGCGGTGATCGAACACGGAGCCAATCCCGGCCTGATAAGCCATTTCACCAAGCAGGCGCTGCTGGATATTGCACATCGCGCATTGGCGGAAAAGAAATTCAGCGGGGCTCAGGGGGAGAAGATCGCTCACCACGCCAAGGCACGTAACTTCAACCACCTTGCCCACGAACTCGGCGTAAAGGTCATTCATTGTAGCGAGCGCGACACGCAGATCACAGATCAGCCCAAGCAGTTGAACGAGTTCGTCAATACCTGGAGCGTAGAGGGCTTCCGCGAGGAGGGGACGACCACGGCCGAGATGGGTTGGGGCACCCATGAAAAAGAGCTGCCCGCCCTGGCCTACGAGCATGCGGACGGCCCCAAGAGCCAGATCTGTCTGGCGCGGATGGGCATTAACACACTGGTTGCGAGTTGGGTGCCACCGAATCACGAAATTGTAGGCATGATCGTGCGTCATGGCGAGGCATTCACCATATGCGATAAGCTCACCGTCTGGGAAAACGGCAAGGCGATCTACCGTCCCACGGTGCACTACGCGTATTGTCCGTGCGACGCCGCCATTGCCTCACTCTACGAGTTGCGCGGATACGACTACCGGTTGCAACCGAATATCCGCATCATGACGGACGAAATCATCAGCGGAGCCGATATTCTGGGCGCGCTGGTCATGGGGCATCCTTACCAATCGTGGTGGTGTGGAACCGACCTGGATATCGAAGAGTCGCGCCGCCTGGTGCCGCATCAGAACGCTACTACGATGCAGGTGGCAATTTCCGTTGTCGCCGCCTGCATGTGGATGCACGAGAACTCGCGCCGGGGACTGTGTGTGCCGGACGACTTGCCCCACGACTTCGTGCTGGACATCAGCAAGCCCTACCTGGGCAAGTTTGTCTCCGTAGCTTCTGATTGGACCCCGCTGAAACACTACTCCAACTTCTTCAGCGGATATAACCAGCCGCAGTTGGACAGGTCCGACCCGTGGCAGTTCAAGAATTTTCTCATCACGGAAGGAGACGGCATTTGAAATCCAGCGCGACGCGAAGGGAATCCACGGGACTCACAAAACCTATCCGGCGCGCCGCAAGATTTATGGATAAGACATGGAAGCTGTGGAGCATGAGCTATGGAACCTAAAGCACTGCTTGAACTGGCTAAGGAGCACGGCACCCCGCTTGTAGTCGTGGACCATAAGGTGCTGCGGCACAACTACGAGCAATTCCGAACGCATCTTCCGCGCGTGCAGGTCTACTATTCTGTGAAGGCCAACAGCGATTCCGCGATTGTACAGACGTTCTACGATGCCGGAGCCAGTTTCGATGTAGCCAGCATGGCTGAGTTTTTGCTGGTTCACGAAAAAATCGAGCATCTTCCGCCCGAAGAGAAGCAGGCTTACATCTGGGATCGCATCATTTACGCGAACCCCATCAAAGCGATTGAAACGCTCGAGCGGTTGGATCCCTACAAGCCGCTGGTTACCTACGATAACTACGAAGAGGTGATCAAGATTGCCCGCTATGCGCCGCACGCAGGCCTGGTGCTGCGGATACGTGTCCCCAGTACCGGATCGATGGTGGAACTCTCAAGCAAATTTGGCGCATTGCCCGGCGAGGCCGTGGACCTGATTGCATTCGCTCACAACAACAAGCTCGAGGTCGAGGGGCTGAGCTTCCACGTCGGCAGCCAGTGCACCAACCTGAAGAACTATAGCGAGGCGCTGACCATTGCCGCAGGCGTCTTTGCAGAGGCCAAGGCGCGCGGTTTCGATCTTAAGATCCTCGACATCGGCGGTGGTTTTCCCGCTCCCTATGACGACTCGGTCCCACCTTTCAAAAAGCTTGCCAAAATGTTGAACTCCGAGCTGGATCGTCTTTTCCCAGCGCCGATTGAAATCCTTGCGGAGCCGGGGCGTTTTATGGTCGCCAGCGCCGCCACCGCCGTTGCCCAGATCATCGGCAAATCCGTTCGCGGCGGCAAGCTGAGTTACTATCTCAACGATGGCGTATATCAGACCTATAGCGGCATCATCTTCGATCACGCCCAATACCACCTGAAAAGTTTCAATGACGGTCCCACTCAGTTCTGCGCAGTCTACGGCCCCACGTGCGACGCACTCGATACCATCGGCCTGGTCGAGCAACTTCCGGTCCTGGACATGGGCGAACTCGTCTACTCCGAAAACATCGGCGCATATTCAATCGCCAGCAGCACGTACTTCAACGGCTTTCCGCCGGCCAAAGTAGTACATGTGAACCAGTGACAGCGAGCGACCCAGTTCTCGGTCAGGAATTTCTGGAGTTGCGCCATGTGAACGTGGCGCGCGGCGAGCGCGTTGTGCTTGAGGATGTGAACCTGAAGATTCGCGCAGGAGAGCATGTGGCGATACTGGGTCCGAACGGTTGCGGAAAATCCACGCTGATTTTGACCATGAGCTGCCAGCTTTACCCCATTGTCCGGCAAGGAATGAGGGTGCGCATCTTCGGGCGGGAACGCTGGGATCTGACCGAGTTGCGGCGGCATTTCGGCGTGGTGGCGCCGGGCTTGATGGGTACGGAGTTGCCCGGCGAGAAGACGGCCATGACCACCGGGGTGAATGCCGTGATTGCCGGATTCTTCTCGGCTTCGACACTGTGGCCCAATCTGCACGTCACCGACGAGATGCGCGAGAGAGCAGTGGAGGCCCTGGAGCGGATGGAGGCCCTGAATCTGGCGGAGCGGCTGGTGGGGGAGATGTCAGCTGGGGAGAAGCGGCGGATTCTGATTGCGCGCGCACTGGCGCACCGGCCCCGGCAATTGCTGCTGGACGAACCCTCGAACGCGCTTGACCTGGCCGCGCAACGAGAGCTGCGCGAAACGCTGCGGCGCCTGGCTCGCGAAGGCACTGGCCTGGTGCTGGTTACGCACCATTTGAGCGATATTCTGCCGGAGATTGAGCGCGTCATTTTGATGCATGGAGGCCGCATTCTGGGCGACGGGCCGCGCGAGGAGCTATTGACTGAGACGCGGCTTAGCGAACTATTTAATACGCCGGTCAGGATAGGCCGCGATGAGGAGTGGCTGCATAGCTGGTGAGGGAGCGAGAAGCTGGCTGCGATAGAACCTACGTGATGAGAAACGCGCCGGGAATTCCATCATCGAGAGTGGCGAGAACCGCACCATTGGCAATTGCGAGTTGCACCAGATGGCCGTCGGTGGTCTGTTTTGGGGTCTTCACCCATGCGGGAAGAGCGGAGATGTCAATTGCATCCGGCAGGAATTCAAGCGGCAAAGTACTCCATGACTTCAGTTCCATCAACAGCGATCTAGCCTGTGTCACGTTCATGCTATAGGCGCGAACATTCCCCAGCACTCGAATGAATCCCAGCTCAGTAATAGAACAGGTCAGAAAGCAATTACCCATTCGGGATCGAATCCAGGCACCGGCACGATCATGAAAATCATGCTTCCTGAAGCCGTAGGCGATGAGCGCGTTGACGTCAAGAAGGTATCTCATGGGAAGTCAACAAGAAGCTCACGAACCATTTCACTGGTAAGGACCGGTGCATCTGGACCTGCGTCAATGACCGGGAGGCCGGTGATTGGATCTTCAATGATTCTTGCCTTGAAGTGTTTCCTCTTTGGTGCGGTCAGAACAATCCGGTTCTTTTCGAGGGCAACATCAAGGGTGTCGCCCGCTCGAATGTTCAGCCGATGGCGAATCGGTTGGGGAAGCACGATTTGGCCCTTGGTGGAGACCTTGGTCTGCATGGTAAGACAATCTTACCGCATTGCAGCCCGTTTATCAAGATACATTTACATCAGACGGGTGTGGCGACCGGCTTGTATTATCCGAAGAAAACTATTGCCAGATGGTTGACCGCGAAGGCCGCGATCCAGGCCAGCGTCAGCATGTAGAGAAACTGGAATGCGGGCCACTTCCAACTATTGGTCTCGCGGTGGACGACGGCGATGGTCGAGGTGCATTGCATGGCGAATGCGAAGAAGATCATCAACGCCAGCGCGCCGCCGAGGGTCATGTCGTGGTGCAGGGCGGTTTGCAGGCTGAGGGCGTGGGTGTCAGCCTCGGCGCCATACAAAGTTCCCATGGTGCTGACCATCACTTCTCGGGCCAGCACGCTGGAGAGCAGGCCGATGCCGATCTTCCAGTTGAAGCCGAGGGGCGCGATGGCCGGCTCGATAAAGTGGCCCAGGCGTCCGATGATGCTGTCGGCCAGTTCGGGCGCGGAGATTTGGCCGCCAGGAGCTTGAATCACCGGCAGATGAGCCAGCACCCAGAGGGCCAGCGTAACGCACAGAATGATGGTTCCGGCCTGGCGCAGGAAGACGCGCGCGCGGTCCACAAGGCGCAGGGCGAGCGAGCGTAGCGTGGGCATGCGGTACTGCGGCAGTTCGAGGATGAAGGGCGTCTCGCTGGAACGGAGGATGGAGCTTTTCAGCAGCCATGCGGTGGTCATCGCGGCCACAAAGCCGGCCAGATACAGCCCCAGCATGGTCAGCGTACGCAGGCCGAGAAAGCCGTGCAGGTAGGTGATGTTGGGGATGAAGGCGGCGATCATGAGCATGTAGACCGGCAAGCGGGCCGAGCAGGTCATAAAGGGCGCGACTAGAATTGTCGCCATTCGGTCGCGCTTGTTCTCGATGGTGCGCGTGGCCATGATAGCCGGAACAGCGCAGGCGTAAGCCGAGAGCAGGGGAATGAAGGCTTTGCCGTTGAGCCCGGTAGTGCGCATCACGCGATCTGCGATCAGCGCAGCGCGGGAAAGATATCCGGAATCTTCCAGGATGCCGATAAAGAGAAAAAGCAGCAGGATTTGCGGAAGGAAGACAAGAACGGAGGAAATGCCCTTCCATGCGCCGTCGAGAATCAATGATTGAATCCATCCGGCGGGAAGCAAGGGCCGGATGAGGTTGCCGACACCGGCCAGGATAACGCCAAAGCCGTCGGAGAGCGGTTGGCCGATGGAGAAGACCACCTCGAAGACGCCGACGACGACAACCAGGAAGAGCAGTGGTCCCCAGATGCGGTGGAGCAAGATGTTGTCGATCTTGCGCGTGCCTTCGACCGATAGCGGAGCACGGTAACCGGTACGGCTGCTCACCTGTGCGGCCCATGAGTGAGCGCTAGCGGCATTGCCCACGACGGGCAGAGAGAGTGGCTTGGCGGCGGCGCGGTCGGTTTGCTGGTTGAGAAAGAGGGGAACGGCTTCCAGACCGGTTCCGTTGACGGCGCTGATCTGGGCCACGGGCGCGCCCAGTTCGCGGGCCAGCTCAAGCGGGTCGATATGGCCGCCACGGGCATCCATCAGGTCGCTCATGTTGAGCAGCACCAGGGTGGGCAATCCCAACGCCAGCACCGGCGCGGCCAACATCAATTGGCGGGTCAGGTGCAGGGAATCGAGGACCAGCAGAACCGCGTCCGGCTTGGGCGTGCCCACCATCTTGCCGCGCAGTACGTCGATGGAGACGCGGGCATCCTCGCTGTAGGGGTCGAG
Organism: uncultured Acidobacteriaceae bacterium; assembly: GCA_963840985.1. Classification (GTDB taxonomy): domain Bacteria; phylum Acidobacteriota; class Terriglobia; order Terriglobales; family Acidobacteriaceae; genus Telmatobacter. The sequence continues at coordinate 1,975 of CAWJDN010000221.1, read as the reverse complement.
CGAATAGATTCCGGGCAGGTCGATGAGTGTTAGATCTGGGCGGCCAACACCGGCCATCAGGCCCATCCGCTGCTCGACGGTGACGCCGGGAAAGTTGGCCACCTTTTGCCGCAGGCCAGTCAAACGATTGAAAAGAGTGGACTTGCCGGAGTTTGGCGGACCGATCAGCACCACGGTCTGGAGTTGCCCGGAGCGCGGCGGGGATTTAGGTGGAACGAAGGCTGGGGTCTCGCAGCAGGCGCTCATAGGGCGGCCTCGAGCAGGTCGGTAGCGTTATTGGCGGCAACCTTCGGGAATTCCACGGGTTGGGCTTCGGCTGTGGTGGGACGCATACGGATGGCCGCGGCAGTCTCGTGTCGAAGTGCAATCTCCATGCCGTCCACACTATAGACGGTGGGGTCGCCAGCCGGCGCGCGGCGCAGGACCGTGACCAGCGCATCAGGAACAAAGCCCATGTGCATCAGATGGTTCTGCACGGATTCAGGCAAGTCCAGTCTCACAAGAACCCCGCTCTCGCCTACATTTAGTTCACTCAAAACGCTCAACTTACGTACCCCTATGGCCGCTCAAAAGGCGGGACTCTGAAAATACGACTAGATTAGTCGTAATTAAGTATACGACCAATCAGCTCATGCCGCAAATGCTGGTTTGTTCTTCTTCTTAGATATACAGAGTAAAATTCGTTTTGGGAATCAGGGGGAAGCGAGGGCCAGGATGCAATATCGCAGTTTTGGAAGGCTTGATTGGAAGGCTTCGGCGCTGGGTTTTGGTTGCATGAGGTTTCCTACTCCAGATGGCAACCATTTCAGTGGAAACATTGACGAGGTCGAGTCGCTGCGTATGGTTCGCCATGCCATCGACAACGGAGTGAATTATCTCGACACGGCGTATGTCTATCATGACGGCCAAAGCGAGAGATTGCTGGGCAAGGCGCTCAAGGACGGATACCGGGAAAAAGTGAGGCTGGCAACCAAGTTGCCGGTCTGGATGGTGGAGAGCGCGGCGGACTTCGACCGCTTGCTCAGCGAGCAACTGCAAAGGCTGCAAACGGAGCACATTGACTTTTATCTGTTGCACGCGCTGAGCCACGAGCGGTGGAACAATGTTGTTCTGAAGCATCAACTGCTGGATCGGGCTGAGGCTGCGTTGGCTGACGGGCGCATCGGGCACATCGGTTTCTCCTTTCATGACGAATATGAGGCCTTTGAGGAAATCGTGAACGGCAGCGATCTGTGGAGCTTTTGCCAGATTCAATACAACTACATGGACACGGAGAATCAGGCGGGCATGCGCGGCCTGAAGCTGGCGGGAAGCAAGGGCCTGGCCGTGGTGATTATGGAGCCGCTGATGGGCGGCAGGCTGGCCGATCCGCCCAAGGATGTTAGGGAAGCGATGGAGAGCTTTCCGCTGCGGCGCTCGCCGGTTGAGTGGGCGCTCGAGTGGCTCTGGGATCAGCCGGAGGTTTCGGTGGTTTTGAGCGGCATGAGCACCATGGCGCAAGTGGAGGAGAACCTGAGTTTTGCAGGTCGCTCGGCATTGTTGGGAGTTTCAGCGCGGCCGAGCAGACGCTGATCGCCGAGGTGAGGGAAAAGTACAGCGCGCGCATCGTGATTCCGTGCAGCAAGTGCAATTACTGCATGCCCTGTCCCAATGGCGTGTGGATTCCGGCCAACTTCGAGTTCTTCAACTTTGCGCATTTGTACGACAACGTGGCGGACGCGCAATTCCGGTACAAGATTTTTCTTACCGAGGCGCAGCGGGCGAGCGCCTGCATCGCTTGTGGCGTTTGCGAGGAGTTGTGTCCGCAGGGGATTGCGATCAGCGAGCAGATGACCAAGGTTGCCGCATTGCTGGAATGAGCAAATCGCCGCGATCATGACTTGATATGTTGACAGGAAAGAGAAGGCTTGACTTGAGGGTTCAGACCCGTTTCAGGCGTGAAAATGACTGGGAAAACGGCTCGCTTTGTGTCTTG
>CAWJDN010000220.1:0-4406 GCA_963840985.1 uncultured Acidobacteriaceae bacterium | reverse complement strand
CTGGCCGCGCTCGGTCCTTATCGCGAAATGCTGGAGCCGCAGCGTCAGCACCTTTTGTCGCTTTATCGTCCGGTGGACGTGGCCTTTAAAGTAGTAGGCACAGGCTCAGTGGGATTGCGCGACTACTGCATCTACTTTGAGGGCAACGGCTCCAAGGATCCGCTGTTTTTGCAGATCAAGGAGGAGCCAGCCTCCGCCTACGCGCCCTATCTGCCCGACGCGCAATCGCCACACCACAACGGCCAGCGCGTGGCTGAAGGGCAGAAGGCGATGCAGGTGCAGTCCGATCCGTTCCTCGGATGGACGCACATCGCCGGGCGCGACTATCTGGTCCGCCAACTGAACGACCACAAGGGTTCCGTTGATTTAGAGGATTTGGAGGGCGACGGCCTGGAGGCTTATGGCGAGGTCTGCGGTGAACTGCTGGCTCGCGGCCACGCCCGCTCCGGCGATCCGCTGATTTTGAATGGCTACATCGGCTCCGGCGACGGCTTCGCCGAGGCTCTGGCAAAATTCGGCGCAGCCTACGCGAATCAGACGGAAAAGGACTGGGAGGAACTGCGCCGCACGAACAAGGCGAAAGGGTAGGCCTCCCGTTTCCAGATCTGAAAATTTAGAATTGGGGCACACCAACATTTGTGGGAATATTGAGATGTGGACCACCCGCCAGCGAGGAAATCCTTGATGATCTCGAATCGAAATGTCGTCGTATTTGGCGCGTATGGGCATACAGGACGTTTTGTTGTAGCGGAACTGTACAAACGTGGATGGAAGCCGATTCTCTCTGGACGCAATGCGGCGAAACTCAATGCAATCGCTGAAGAGCATCCGCAATCGGAGACTCGCCTCGCATCGGTAGACGATCCTGCGTCACTCGACAGTGCGATTGCTGGCGCCTCCGCCATCATCAATTGCGCAGGGCCATTTATTGACACTGCAATTCCAATCATTGAAGCCGCGCTGCGTTCCGGTATTCACTATTTGGATATTGCTGCGGAACAAGCAGCTGTGCTATCGGTCTTCGAGCGATTCTCGTCTGCCGCACAAGAAGCAGGAGTAGTCATCGCTCCTGCGATGGCGTTCTACGGTGGATTGGGAGATCTCCTCGCGACCGCGGCGATGGGAGACTGGAATGCTGCGGATGAAATTCTCATTGGCGTCGCACTCGATAGCTGGAAACCTACGCGGGGAACCCGGTTGACCGGCCAGCGCAATCCCGGCCAGCATCTCACTTATTCCGATAACAAATTGGAAGGCTTCGATCCGCCGCCGCGCATCTGGAATTTTCTGGCACCTTTTGGGCAGCAAGAAGTCGTGGGCTTTTCTCTGGCCGAGACGATCACCATCTCTCGGCATCTCCTTACGCCGCGGGTTCACGCGTATATAAATCTCGCGCCGATTGCGGACATCCGCAATCCCGATACGCCAACGCCGACCGCGGCGGACGAAACTGGCCGCTCCTCCCAGTTCTTCCTTATGGAGGCGGTCGCGCGAAATGGAGAAGCAGAACGCCGGGCGGTTGCACATGGCCGGGATATCTATGCGATCACAGCACCGATTGTGGTCGAAGCGGCACAACGTGTGATGAATGGGTTGGTCAGGGTCAGTGGCGTTGTTACGGCAGGCGAAGCCTTTAACCCGCTAAACTTTCTGAGTGCGCTTGCCCCGGAGCATCTTTCCTTTGAGATTGAGTAGTTCCAGCCGGGTGCCTCATCCTTCGCGGATTTTGTGAAGGGTGGTAGAGCACGATCCTAAAACCGATCGAAAGAGCAGGCCGGGAACAGGCAGATCGCTGATCCCGGCCGGGGTTCCCAACGAGCGATCTGTGCTCGTTTGAGTGGCTTCACGCTCTTCCCGCGAACTCCCGCGTCTCGGTGTAGACCTTTACCTTTTCGCCGACCTGAATGTAGAGCGGAGCCTTGATCTCCAGGCCGGTCTGGAGGCGTGCCAGCTTGGTGACGTTGCCGCTGGTGTCGCCGCGCGCGCCGGGTTCGGTGTAGGTCACCTCCAACTCAACCTTTTCCGGCAACTGCAGGCCGATGGGGTTGCCGTTGAACTTGTGCAGTTGGATGATCGCGCCCTCGACGAGAAAATCCAGCGCGCTGCCCATCATCTCCTGGGATAGCGTATGCGTCTCGAAGCTCTCCTGATCCATGAAGTGCGAGCCCTCGCCGTCGCTATACAAATAAGAGGCCTCGACCAACTCCAGGTCCGGCTCCTTGAAGCGGTCGCCGGCTTTGAAGGTCTTGTCGAATACCGCCTGCGTGAGCAGGTTGCGCATCTTGAGGCGGACGAGCGTTTGGCCGCCGCGCGCCGTGGGCGTGGAAACCTCGGCCTCCATGCAGTAATAGGGCGTGTTCTCAAACTCGAAGTACATCTTGCGCTTGACGGTAATCGCTTCAATCAGTGCGGCCATAAAATCCTCAAAATGTTGGGCATTCGAAGCCGGAATAGCTCTCGCGTTGCTCCCCGTCCATTATAGGGGGATGCGCCGTCCGGGCTTGCTCCTTTTAGCTGCCGGCCGCATCAAAGAGATGAGCCCAAATGTGCGGGCATCTCTTCCAAGAACGAGAACGTCATGGCGCGAGAACTGTTTACTGCACGACTGGCACGCAAAGAGTGCATCTCCGAAGTTGCCCAGTGCTACCACTTCGACTTCATCATCGACGAGTTGCCGAGCTTTTCTTTCACCCCAGGGCAGTTCGTCTCCGGCGTGGCCTTCGACGCCAAAGGCAAGCAGCAGACCCGCGCCTACTCGATCTGCTCGGCGCCCAGCGGCAACAAATTTGAGTTGTGCGTGAACCGCGTGGAGGAGGGATTCTTCTCCAATCATTTGGCAGACCTGCCCGATCTGCCCATTGGCGGCACCATTCAGCTACATGGGCCGCACGGGCATTTCATCCTCCACGAGCCGATTACCGACTCAATTCTTGTGGCTACCGGCACCGGCATCGCGCCCATGCGCGGCTATCTGCAATGGCTGTTTCCGGAAGGCGGACCAGATCGCAGCAACGGCAAGCAGATCTGGCTGGTTTATGGCACACGCTACGAGAGCGATATTTATTATCGCGAGGAATTTGAGGCGCTGGCGCACCGAGTGCCAAACTTCCACTACCTGCCCACGCTGAGCCGCGCCGAGAAGAGCTGGACTGGATTACGCGGCTACGTGCAGGAGCATGTGGCCAGAATTATTGAGGAGCGCGCCGTGCGGCTGGGCCAGACGCTGCCCGTGCCTGCGCTTGATCCCGCGCTTCCTGCTTCGGAATTGAACTTCGACATCTACGCCTACATCTGCGGACTCAATGAGATGGTCTCCGGCGTGCGCGAACGGCTCACCGCTTTAGGCTGGCACAAGAAGCAGATCGTCTTTGAGCGGTACGACTAGGCGGGCAATCTGAAACCCGCCTTCTTGCTATGATTACCTTGGGTGAGTTCTCCAGGCGACTTCAAAAGTAACAAGCGCGTCATGCTGCTACGCTGGTTCCAGTTGCCCTCTTCTCTAGTGAACTATTTGAATAGATTTCTATCGGTATCGTTCGTACTCTCGTCGCTCCTCACGGCATCGCTTCTGTTAGCTCAGCAGAGTACGGACGACACACCCGCGGCCAATCCCGCCAGGCCCACCGTGGCCACGCCGGCGACGCTGACCCCGGTCGGTTATCTTCAGTTTGAAAACGGCGGGCTCTATGCCTCCAATTCTGGAGAGTTCGCCACCCAGGCGAGCATCAATCAGGTCACCAAACTCGCCGTAGCTTCGCGAATCCAGTTCCTTCTCCTCTCTGAGCCCTATGCGCATAGCAAGAGCACCGTCGGGCAGAGCAGCTCCGATCCAGGCGGAGTCTCGGCGGGCATTCAAGGCGTTCTCTTGCCCGGGACCGGAAAGCGCGCTACCGTCTCCGCTAGCTACATTCGCCTGCTTTACGGAGGCACGGCGCCGGATATCGACATCGGCACCGCAAAAAACACCGCCATCCTTCTCGTAAGCACAGATATGGCCGGCTTCCACTTCGACATCAACGGCTTCGCTTCCGAGCAGACCGAAGGGGCACTCCGCCGGGCGCAGTTTGGACAGACGATCTCGATCGCTCATCCCGCTGGCCCAGTGACGATCGGGGCTGAGCTGTGGCACTTCTCGCAGCCGCTGATTCGCGGCAATGCCGTCGGCAATCTCTGGTGTGTCTCCTATGCGCCCAAGAAGAATCTCGTTGTGGATGTGGGCTTCAATCGCGGTCTAACCAGCACATCGACCCAGTGGGAGGGAATTGCGGGGCTCACATACTTATTGCCTCACCGGCTCTGGCGAGCGCACACAACTCAACGAGACTCTACCCGTCAAAGCCGCTCCGTCACTACAGATTGAACAGCTCGCGCAGACGGCGCGTTTGCGCGCGGCTGACGGGAATCTA
>CAWJDN010000219.1:0-9878 GCA_963840985.1 uncultured Acidobacteriaceae bacterium | reverse complement strand
AAAAAAATTGCTATCATCGCAGAGGAAAGATAGCCGCCGCCAACGCTGCCCACGATGGAAATACTGTAAGCCAATACGACGGGCACGCGGCTTTGGGACAGACTCAGGTGGAACGTGGATCTGGCAGGTAACCGGGAATCCAGAACAAGTAGAACCACCAGATGGGGTCGGTGGGCAGATTTGCCGACGGCAAAGGCCCAGGTTCTTTGGCACGGCAGAACGCGGCTCCAGGGAACACTTTCGATCTTTTCGGCGGGATCGCTCAAGATCAGTTCCAGTTCAGCCTCTGAAACGCTGCGGTGCTGCTCAGGCCGTCGATAGTAGAGAAGCCAACAAGGACCAAACGACGCCCAGGGCTCCCGTCACGCCACCGCGCCAACTCACCAGCATCACCAAGGTCGCACCGCAATTGGCAATACGACCATGTTGCCGATGTTGGCGCTGGAGCAAACGCAAGGAAATTCCGGAGCTTGCCGAATTGTTCTTGGTCCTTGTAATAAGGAGCGTCGTTCTTGTGGTCGACCGCAGTCTCTATGAGGAATTCGAGGAGCGCGCCCGGGCACGGATTTCCTCGCGCGATGCCGACGATTGGCCCATCGTTGCCACCGCTTTGCTGATCGATGCGCCCATCTGGACTGAAGATCAGGACTTCTTCGGCAGCGGCATCGCTACATGGACCAGCAATAACGTTGAGTTGTATCTGCGCGACATATAGCGACCGTCCGGGTTTTCGACTATCGCATCATCTGCCATTTTCTATTTAGAAGTCCGCGTAACCGGTTTCGCGCTTCGCAGCGCTATCGTTCCCAGCACTGCAATAACAGCGGCCAATGCCACCCATAACAAGACAGGATGCTTCTCCGTAAATGGCCGTGTGTCAGGCCGCGGCTGGTATGTAGGATTCAGCTCTTCCGGCCCCGCCTTGATCTGAGTCGCATTAGCCTGGAGTGTGAAGAGTTTCGCGTAGTCGTAACTCGGAGCCGCCAGCGCCGCATCGCCATAGAAGAGCGTATAGCCCCCATTCCCGTCCGCCTCAAAACACAGGCTCCGCTCCAGCATTTGCAGTCGCACAGATTCAAGCTGCAATGGCGCATCGTCTCCGTTCTCGATGCTGATCGTCCATTTTGTCGGCAAACTGAAATCTACCCACGGTGCATCGACTGCCAGGCGCTCTTCGTCGAGCCGCTGGCCGTTCTGCACGCTGTGAACCCGCAACAGGCTGCCATACGACGTAACCGGCGGCCGCGGCTGGGCCGCATCGATAGTTGGCGACGAGGAGACCGGCGTCACGCTGATGCTCACATCGCGACTGAACTGAGCAGGGGACGCGCCCGGCGTGAAAACAATCCGGTCAACCGGGACATGAGCGGGCACGGTGAACTCCAGCACCGAAGTACGCCCTTTCTGCGTCACCTTTGAACTCTCTGCCACTGTCAGGTACTTCGGTTGTCGCACCAGCAGGCGCTCCACCGACAATCCCGTAACACTCTCCGGCAAAAGCGGTCCCTTGATGCTGAAATGCAGGTAACGAAAGTCTGATACGGGCAGATGAAGTACCGTGCTGCGCCCCAGCTTCTGGCCGGTCAAATCAAAAATCGTGTAGGCCCCGATCCTTGTTTCCGCGCTCCCGCTCTCCGTCTGGCTGCCGCTCACCGTCACCGTGGCGATAAAGTTCTGCCCCGTCACGTCGAGTTGCAGGTCGCTGTAATGTACATCCGGCATGCTGGCGTCAAAGACGGTATTACCGTCGCGCACACCCAGATTCAGCGGCGTAAGGGTCTTCTCCGCACTTTCAACCGCGGCATCCGTGTGAATCACAAACGGCGTCTCCGCGCCATCGCGATAAAGACGTAGGTCGGCTAGCTGCGGCGCCGCGTGCGAAAAGATTCCGGGGTCAATAACCACACAACTCTGCCCGGAGGATTGTTGTAAAGGCCGATCATAGCGGAAATATCTGATCTCCGGAGTCGCCGCCGCCACAACAAGCAGAAGGAGTCCCGCGCTAATCTTTATCATTTTCATCCTTCCCTGCGCGCAGCTTGAGCCAGTCCCGCTGATAGACAAAGCTAACCGCAAGCAGCAGTGCGCCCAGGCCGAAGATGCTCAGGACCCTGTAGCCCTGGCTGAGTGTGCTCATGTCATAGAGAAAGACCTTGATGATTGTGGCCGACAGCAAAGCCAGCGCCTGCCAGCGCAGGAAGGCCGAGCGCCGCCAGAATCCCACGCCCAGCAGAATCGCGCCGTAGACCATGAACCACACCGAATAGGTGAACTGCGCATACATCTCATAGTTGTGAAGCAGGGTCCAATCGTCGCGAAGCAAATACCCATTCCCGGTCCAGCGCAGTGTCCACCAATAGTTGTCGATCTCCAGACTAATAGCCAGCAAAATCAGAAAATTCACGGTAATCACCGCCCCCGCGGCAATCACCGGCCACATCCCCGATCCCATCACCGGATCTTCCGCCTCTCTCTCCCTCTTCGCCTTCATCGCTATCCACGCGGCAAAGGTAAAGACCGCAATCCCCATGCAATAGCTTCCAAACCGCTCATTGAAGATCGGCGTTGCCGCAGCCGTAGGATTCACTGTCACCAGCGCGATGAATCCCAGCGCCAGGCACAGTAGCGCCAGCACACGCAGCAGCCGCAACCTCACTCGGTACGCCACCCAAAGCAGCGCCGCTCCCTCCACCAGCCAGCCTATCGTCAGCCAGCGCCCATGCGCCTTCAGCGGAATCGCAATCGTCAAAAACACCACCGCCGCGGTCAGATGCAACGCCGACAGCAAGGCCGTGCTCTCCTGCAATCTTCCCCTCGCCGGCAAACGCAGAAGCAATAAATAAAATGCCGCAAAGCCCACTGCCAGCCACGCTCCGGCCCATTCGTTCTTGAACCAATCAAACAGCGTGTAGTACGTTAGGAACCCCAGGGACGCATTGGCAACCGGCAACACCACCAACGCCAGATGATCCCAGGCAGAGTGCGGCGTCCCGTCTTCCAAATCCACCCGGACCAGCCGTGGCGCGAAAGCAAAGAGAAGGAAGAATGCGGTCAGGAAAAATGTCGTCCGCCCGAATTGAGCGTCCGTATAGTATTCCGACCACCAGCCGGCAAACATGATCGCCGTGCCCACAAATGCTCCAAACAGCAGTCGCGACCAGGGACGCAGCGCAACCAGCACCAGCGTCGCAATATTCAGCACCAGCAGATAAGTGAAGAGAGTAACTTCGTGATTTTCTCCCGTCGAAACCAGAATGGGCGTGCTTAGAGCACCGGCAATGGCGTAAAGGCCCAGCAACTCCGCATCCTGCACCCAGGCCATGTATCCGTTGAACGCGGTCACCACAATCATTGCCGCAAAAGCCGCCCCCGGCGGAATCAGATGGTAGAGCGAGAACGCCGCCCACAGCGAAAGGTAAAGCGTGCCGCTGCCCACCGCCTTCAGCGAATAAGAGAAAAATCTATACCCGCGGCTGCGAAAGCGCTCCGACCAGGCGATGAATCCCGCGCCCGCAATCAGCCCGATCATCACCCGTCCCAAAGGACCGATCCAATGGTTGTCCATGGCCATCTTCAAAAACCACGCCATGCCGATCAGCACCGCCAGAATGCCGATACGGTTGAACCAATGCGAGCCGATCCGGCTCTCCAGCGAGCGTCCATCATCCGCCGCAGCCGGCGCGGAGTAACCGAAGCTCGGCGCCGCAATCGGCGCTGCAGCCGCATCCTTCTGCGCAATCGGCGGCGCGCTCTCCTGAGCCGGGCTGGCATACTTTGCCGGAGCCTCTGCTCCCTGCGCAACGACGCCGTAGCGGACAAGCGCCTCTTCCAGCCGGCGCACTCGCGCACGCAACTCGCCGACCTGCTCTTCAAGACTGTCAGAATGATTAGTATTCATTGCCGTTCACTCTACAGCACAGATGCCAGAGCCTTCAACAAAATACAGAGTGCCCGCACTACAATGATTTCTTGCTCCCTGAAGCCCAACGCGACTCGCTGGCAGTGGTGCTGGTCTCCCCGCGCAACCCCCTTAATATCGGAGCGGCGGCGCGGGCCATGGCCAACTTCGGCCTTCGGTGTCTTTCGGTGGTCGCCCCCTTTGAGCCCAACTGGCGCGAGGCCCGCTCGGCGATCGGTGCACCGGCTCTGCTGGTAAACGCAGTAGAATCAGCGACTCTGGCAGATGCTATCACTACAGCGACGCTGGTCGTCGGCACTGGAACCCTCACCCGCCGCAAGCCGGAGCAGCCGGTGGTTCCGCTCACCGGACTGGCTCCGCTGGTGGCGCGGGAACTGGCTCGCGGAGGCCGCGTGGCCCTGATCTTCGGCTCTGAAAAACATGGACTTACCCGCGAAGACCTCTCCTATTGCCACCTCCTGGTCGAGATCCCCACAGACCCGCAACAGCCCTCGATGAACCTGGGCCAGGCCGTCGCCGTATGCCTTTACGAGCTTGCCGGGCGCGCCCTTTCCACATCGGAATCCTCACCCGCAACCCCAGTTCCGTCAGCCACTTCCGCCGCGACTTCCGGGCGTCTTGATCTGCTGGCCGGGGTGATAGAAGAGGCGATGCGTGCAGCGGGCTACTCCCCGCGCGCCATGCAGCCGGCCAATCGTCACGACCTGCGCCTGCTGCTGCGGCGACTCTCGCTCTCCGTGCACGATAACCGGCGGATTCTAGGCCTCTTCCGGCGCGTCCTGTGGCGGCTCAAACGGGGCCAGGGCAGCGACGGTAAATCCGGTTGAGCAAGGTGTCGGGTTTCGATTCGACGGCGAGAGATAATCCTGCTAAAGTGTCTGCCATAGGTTCCTCTTATGTTCAGGCCTCTCGTTCGGGTTTTTTTAACCGTTCCGGCGGGGAAGGCAAGACTTGGCGTCGCGGCTTGCTGCACCGCCCTGGCACTGGCTTTCTCCGCTCCGTCGCAGCAGCCCGAGGCAATTCAGCAGCCGACCACACCAGCATCCCAATCAGGCGAAACACGGCAGCCGGCCAAACCAGCCCCACCGCAGTCTGCCGCGTCAAAGGAAACCCCATCGCAGGAGACCGGCGGCCTTACGGAAGCAGCGCTAAAGAATATGCTGGTGGGCAAGGCGCTCTACTTGCGCGGCGGCTACATGGACAACACTCTCAGCTTCGACGAGCATGGCCGCCTCATCGGGCACTCAACGCAGGGCTCATACACGCTCTGCGCCATCGAGATCGACCGAGTGCATGTTACCAAGCACAAGGTCACGTTGGAAGGCGCCCGCTACGGCCTGCACTATCTGGGACAGCTAGCCTCCGATGACCCTTCTAGCGCTTTTGACCGAGTACGCATCACTCCCAAAAAGAAAGTGGTAAAAATCACCATCGACCGCGAGATGGTGGTGAAGCCCAAGAAGGAAAAGGAAAAAGAAAAAGGAGCTAAGGCCGGCAAGGAAACCACGACAGACAAGGAATCCACGCCCGGCAAAGAAAAGGATAGAAAAAACAGACATGTGAAGCATGCCGCCGCTCCCGCGGCCGAGCAGGCGCAGCCAGCCCCTCCGCAAGGGGCGGTCGAAATGAGCGAGGCGGATCAGTTGAAGGCCTCCATCGCCGCTACGCCCGCTGAGGAGCGTCCCGCCGACCCCAAAAGCGTGACCACCACCACCTCGCCGGCACATGCCACGCGGATGCTCCAGGACGCACTGGAGAATATATTTGCCCAGGGCATCGACGAGCGCATGAAGGCTAGCTTTCCTGACTTCTGGAAGCTCTACTATCAGGCCATGGATTCTAAGGTCGACTACCAGCCCAAAGACCCGTCCGTGCTGCGGCAGAGCCAGGTGGATCAGAAGGCGCGCCTGCTGACCCAATTCGCGCCGGACTCGAATGAATTTGCCCAGGCTAACGGGATAGCCGACATGGCGCAATATCATGCGGTGGTGGGGCAGGACGGCACCGTGAGCGAGGTTGTCGTCAGCCGGCCCATCGGCTTCGGGCTGGACGAGAATGCGGTGGCGGCCATTAAAAAGGCAAAATTTTCGCCGGCGATCCTGGACGGCAAGCCTGTGGCGGTATTGCTCAACCTGAACGTCTCCTTCCGCATCTTTTCGAAGATGACCAGTGTGCATGCCCCGCCGGAAGCGCCCGATAAGCCAGATGAGCCGGTGCTACCCGGTCCTTACAGCGTGCCGAGGATGTAATACAGGATAGTTACCCTAGGTCTAAATATATCTATCTAAAGATATATTGACACATAGGGTCGGTGCGGTGGTACATTTATAAGAATTTGCAAACACATGCAACCTCTGAGCTGTATTTGATTAAATGCAGTGTTTCCATCGTCTTGAGATGGAATTTTTTACAGTGGTCATTAGAAGGCAACAAATGCTCACGCCTTTTATATAGCCATTGTCGATTGCGGGGTTTGCGCCAGATTAGGATTTTTCATTTCGGCGTCTGGAGGCTTTTCCCATGACAGATTCGCGGCTTTTCAAGGGCGCGATGCTCTTCTGCACTGTTATTGCATTTCTTTTAGCAACCCGGACCGCGTCGGCCAGTGCATTAACGTACGCTGATATAGCCAATCCGTTTGTCACTGCATCGGATGCGGGTAATGTCTACTTAGCCGACATAACCCTCACGGGCGCCTACAGCACAACAACAAAGGGTGTTACAACCGATTATTCACTGGATATAAGCACTATTACGCCAACCTTCACACCACATAACGATAACGGCGGTGGAGTTCCAGGCAACGCTAATGATGTGGTCCTTAGCGCAGTTCTATACAATGACGTATCTGGCAATACGGCCGGGAACTGCTATGTAGGCGAGGTGTTAGGATACGATCAATCGTGCACGATAGAACTGCTCCTGACCGTGACAGGCGCTCCTCCCAGCAAACCGACCGGCAACTATTCGGACAACTTTGGCATGAATCTGATCAAGGTTGTCGTTGACTCGAATGCAAACAACAAGGCCGGAACCGCAGAGAATGTAACTGCCGAATTCTTAACCCAGGTTGATTACGCTCCCGAGCCCAGCAGCCTGCTCCTTCTGGGCAGCGGAATGCTCGGTTTGGCAGGAGTCCTGCGCAGAAAGTTCAGCCGGGCATAAACCCGCAACAATCCTGGCCTACACATCATGGATCCGTGCACATCCCTCCATCCCACGGATCTACGCACTCAGCTCCAATCAATTCTCCTGAAAAAACCGAGCGTCACCAGCCTGATGTCTCTAATCGGTTGAACACACTACGCTAACATGATGGCTGTCTTACTGCCGTAAGACAGGCGTAAGACAGCCAAGAAGCAAGGCGGCCCTCTCGCCAGCTTTCGTCCTCATCCGCTACGCTTTGGCATTCCGCTAACACCGCGCGGTATCAGGATTCCGCCTGCTGAATGATCTCTTCGAGTTTGGGTTTGTGCTTGGCGGCACGGCCGGTGCGCGGCTCGGTCGCGATTACGCGCGCGGGTTTGGGCTGGCCCACCCGTTCCCGGGCGTTGGCCTTGACCGCCTTGGCTGCGGAAAATTTTCCTGGCTTGCGTTTCGTCATGGCAAGTATGAGTATGGAGGAAGTGCGGTCGGAAGGGAAGGCCCGGAGGCTGTTAGCCGCCGTGATGGAGAGCGGGAATCCATGGAAGAGCGCGATTTTTTCAATGAAACGACCGAGCAGCGCACACACACGCTGACCTGTCCCAAGTGCGGCCAGTCGGGCGAGTACCAGGTGACGTGGGTGGTGCGGCGCAAACGGGCGCAACTGCCCCGTGGGGCCGATGAGCGCGACCGCGCCAAGTTCGCCAAGGCGCAATCGTACATGGTACGGCGCGATGAAAAGCTGGCCTGTGCCAACATCCGCTGCCGCAAGGCCTTCGAGATCAGCACGTTGCAATCGGTAGCATTTCTCGCCGACTGAGCCGTGCAGTAGACCCAAGCCGAATCCACATTCGGTATAACTCTCACATTTCGCTGAAGCTTCCTGAAGGGAAAACTCCGCTGTACTGGCAGTCGGTTGGTTACCCGCTTCAATAGGGCAGTGATTCCATGGGTTACTCCGCTTCCGACTCGCGGCCGGGTGAGCCACGCGGCCTGCCACTGGCACGGCCCCCTCAACCTGTGATTGAATCGAGTAGGAGCACGACCGGGCGCGGAGGCCGTCAAAAATCACCCGGCTCGCCAGAAATACAAGACAGGAGTAACAAGCATGGCAAATTCCCTGCTTCCCCCAGAAGAGCGCCATCTGACCCCCGACCAGGTAGAAGTGCTGGACAAACGGCGTGAGCTGGGCCACACTTTGCTGGTTATCGCCGGAATGTTTACGGCCATGGCCGCCATTCTACTGCTGTGGGTGGGGCAGGATCTGACCTGGTCGCCGGGCTGGGCGCATCCCATGGCCTACTACTTCGCCATATCGCTGGTCATCATCGCCGTCTGTGGCGGCGTTGGTTTATACCTTCGCCGGGGCACTCCGCGAATCGACTGAGCCTGAGTTGCTCTCCGGAGCTGATGCCCTTTTCATAGTCTGCGCGCCGTGAATGGCAATGCGGAACTGGGCGCAACTTTTTTTCGTACAATACAGAGAAAGGAACCGCTCCTCCGCATCGGAGAACCGGGATTCCTGAAGTCCTCTTGCTCCTTAGTACGCATTGGCTGCTGAGGCGTTCTTATTGAGAATGAGGATGTTACCACTCCCCCGTAAAGATGTGACCGGCGTAATGTGCGCGGCGGGCGCAACAGTATTATTCCGCCGCCTGAACACCACGGCATGTAAGAATTGCGAAAACACTTTTAACACTGGGCCCTGGAATGACCAATAAGACGGACAGCCGCATCCCGCTTGACGACCTTCTCGTATTCCACCAGGTGGCGCGTTCGCTCACCTCGAGCTTTGATCTGGACACGATTCTGCGCACCATCATGGAACACATGGAGCGGTTCGTCGAGGCGGAGCTGTGGACGCTGCTGATGCTGGATGAATCGCGCCAGGAGCTCTATTATGCAATTGCCGCGGGCCGGGAAGAGGCGTCGCTGCGCGGCCTGCGCGTGAAGGTGGGCGAGGGCGTGGCTGGATGGGTGGTGGAACACGGCGAGACGCTGCTGGTTCCCGAGGCCCAGAGCGATCCGCGGGTCCAGGAGGAGAGCGGCGCCAAACCGCAGAAGGTGCGCTCGGTGATCGCCCTGCCGTTGCGCGGACGCAAGGGAACGCACGGCGTAATCGAAATCTTCAACCCGCGCGCTGATCAACTGACTGATTACACCATCGCTTTTCTGCACATTCTGGCCGATCATGCGGCCATCGCCATCGAGAATGCGCACGACGTGGCCCGCATTCAGCAGTTGACCATCACCGACGACTGCACCAAACTTTACAACGTCCGTCATCTCTACGAAGTGCTGGACCGGGAGATGGAGCGATGCGGACGGCTGGGGCTGCCGGTGAGCTTGGCCTTCCTCGATCTGGATTATTTTAAGCTGGTGAACGACCAACACGGCCACCTGGTGGGCAGCGAGCTGCTCTCCCGCGTCGGAGAGCGGCTCCAGGAATTGAGCGGCAAGCATGATTGGTGCTTTCGCTACGGCGGCGACGAATTCGTGATCCTGATGCCGGAGACCGGAGCCACAGCCGCGCTGACGCAAGCCACCGCGCTTCTCAACGCGCTGATGGAGACTGAATTCCAGATGAAGAACGGCCTGAAGTTGCGCGTCAAAGCCAGCGTGGGCGTGGCCACCGCGCCCGATGACGGCGCGAGCGTTCACGCCGTCATCGGCGCCGCCGATGTGCGCATGTACTGGGTAAAAGCCAATGGACGGGGCGCGATAAAGGGAGCATAAGTCCGCGCAATTCTATTTAGCTTTCGTCTTCTCCCGCCGGTTTTTCCGTGATCTGGTTTTCGGCTAGACGCTCTAATTA
>CAWJDN010000218.1:0-5332 GCA_963840985.1 uncultured Acidobacteriaceae bacterium | reverse complement strand
GCCCTGCACCGCACCCTTCATGGGAGCGGCCATCGGCTACGCTCTCAGAGCATCCGTTTTAGTCACCTTCGCCGTCTTCACAGCACTCGCTCTCGGCCTCGCTGCACCCTATGTCGCGCTCACAATGCAACCGGCCTGGACGCGTCTGCTGCCCAAGCCCGGCGCATGGATGGAGGTGCTGCGCCAAGCCGTCGCCGTGCCTATCTTCGCCACGGTCATCTGGCTGGCCTGGGTGCTCGCCGCAGCTTACGGAGCCGGTGTACTGGCCGCGCTGCTGACGAGCTTTCTGCTGCTGGCCATCGCCGGATGGTTCCTTGGCCGCTGGCCTGCCCGGCGCTGGGCGACAATCGTTGCCGCGCTGATTCTCCTCGGGGTCATCGCTCTCGCTGTCTTCGGTCAAAGGATGGTCAGCGAATCTCCCGGAAATGCAATCCAGTCCGACAGCACAAATCTGGATTCCGTTGCCTCCAGCGTATGGCAACCGTGGTCTGCCGATGCAGTCAGCCACTATCAGTCTCAGGGCCGTCCGGTCTTCGTTGACTTCACCGCAAGCTGGTGCCTGAGCTGCCAGGTGAATGAGCGCGTCGCTCTGAATCGGCCAGAGGTGATGCAGGCTTTTCACTCCGCCAACGTCGCCCTGTTGCGCGCTGACTGGACGCAACGAGACGAGGCCATTACGCAAGCTTTAACCGCCCTGGGCCGCAGCGGCGTTCCTGCATATGCTTTATACATTCCAGGGGAAAACAACCCACGGTTGCTGCCGGAGTTATTGACGTCGGGAATTGTGACTGATGCGCTGAGCAAGCTGCCAAAGCAGGTGAACTGAAACAAATCACGCCCTGCCGCGCTTCCCAGCCCGAATCCGTCGAATCTCTTCCATACGCTGCGCCAGCAGTTTTTCCCGCCCCTCTTGCGTGGGGTGGTAGTAGATGCGGCCCTTGAGAGAGTCCGGCAGGCAATCCATGTCGGCGACTTTGCCATCTTCGTTGTGCGCGTAGCGGTAGCCCTTGCCGTAATCCAGCTCCTTCATCAGCTTGGTCGGCGCATTGCGCAGGTGCAATGGCACCGGCTCCTGGCGAGTCTCTTCGATCTCCTGCTGCACAGCGCCGTAAGCGGTGTAGACCGAGTTCGACTTGGGTGCGAGGCATAGATAGACGACCGCCTCGGCCAGCGCCAGATCGCCCTCCGGCGAGCCGAGAAAATCAACAGCTTCTTTGGCTGAAAGCGTTAGATTCAACGCCTCGGGAGCGGCCAGTCCAATATCCTCGATGGCCATGCGCACAATGCGCCGCGCGAGATAAAGCGGGTCCTCGCCACCGGCGAACATTCGCGCCAGCCAGTAGAGCGCGGCATCGGGGTCGGAGTTACGGACACTCTTGTGCAGCGCGGAGATCAGGTTGTAGTGCTCCTCGCCAGATTTGTCGTACATCAGCACGCGTTGCTGCACTGCTTCTCCGGCCAGTTTTTTGTCGATGCGCTTGCCCGCTTTTCGTCCTGGCTCCAGCGCCAGTTGCGCCGCCACCTCCAGCGTGTTGTAGGCGTTGCGGCAGTCACCGCTGGAGTATCCGGCAATCAGTTCGAGCGCATCGTCGTCTGCCGTCAACTCCATCGCGCCCAGGCCGCGTTCCTTATCTGCCAGCGCGCGCTTGAGCAGCGCAACAATCTGCTCTTCGCTCAGCGGCTCCAGCACGTAGACGCGGCAGCGCGAGAGCAGCGCCGAAATAATCTCAAAGGATGGATTCTCCGTCGTCGCGCCAATCAACCGGATCGCGCCTCGTTCCACGTAGGGCAGAAAGGCGTCCTGCTGCGCTTTGTTGAAGCGGTGAATCTCATCGATGAAGAGAATCGTCCGCGAATGCATCCGCGAGGCCTGCGCCGCCGCTACCATCACCTGCTTGATCTCTTTGATGCCGCTCATCACGGCGGAGAACTCGATGAAGGTGGCCTTGGTGGTTTCGGCGATGATCTTTGCGAGGGTAGTCTTGCCCACTCCCGGCGGACCCCAGAAGATCATCGAACCGGGGTCATCGCGCTCGATCTGCACGCGCAGTGGCTTGCCGGGTCCGACCAGGTGCTCCTGTCCGCTCAACTCGTCGAGAGTGCGCGGGCGCATCCGCTCGGCCAGCGGAGCAGTGCGCAGCGGACCGCTGGGGCCTTCCTGCTCGCCGTCAAAGAGACTCATCGCGTACTCCTTCTCTGCCGCGAAGCCTCGTAGAGCAGCACGCTCGCCGCTGCTGCCGCGTTCAGGCTCTCCACTGGGCCGGGGCAGGGAATCGTCACCGCTCCATCGGCCTGCGCAGCCAACTCTTCCGGCACGCCGTTGCCCTCATTGCCGATCACCAGCGCCACCGGCCCCGCCAGATTGATGCGGTCAGCCGCTTCGGCTCCGCTCACAGCGGTAGTCCATATCTTCACGCCAGCCTTCCGCAAACGCGCAAAGCAATCCTTCTCGTTCACGGCCAGCAACGGCAGCCGGAAGACGCTGCCAGCCGAGGCTCGCACCGCCTTGGGATTCCACTCGCTCACGGTTCCCGGTAGGCTCAGGCCGCCCGTGGCGCCAAAGGCTTCCGCCGAGCGCAGAATTGTTCCCAGGTTGCCGGGGTCCTGCAAGCCGGCCAGAACGACGATAAGTGGTTTGGCCTTTGCCAGAAGCGACGCGGCCTTTTTCGTGTCGCCCAGCACGTCGGCCCAGCTCCACGCCGGCGGCTCAACCAGGGCGGCAACCGGCTGGGGTGTCTCGGTGGCCAGCGCCGAGACAAGCAGCTCCCTGGGCAGCAGCAGAATCTCAGTTTCAGCAGGCAGCGGAAACCCCTCCAGCAGATGCTCCGCACCCTGCGCCACAAAGATGCAGGAAATGCGCAAGCCAGCGCGCAGAGCCTCCTCCAACAGGTTCGGCCCTTCAATTCCCGCTAAACTGCTTCCATCACGGCCGGGTTGGGCAAGCGCGCGGCGCAAATCCTTCAGGCGGGAATTCTGTTTACTCTGTACAATGCGAATAGGCATAATTGCGATCCCTTTATGGCGCTTAGCAGATTCTAAGCCGTTTTGCCGGGCGGCGGGCAGGCGAGTTCAGTACTCCGGTTGGTGCCATTGCTGGTTTTCTGCCAGCTTCCGTATTTTCGGACAATCCAGACTCGGAAACTGAGGTAGACCTCCTTGTCCGCGGAGATGTTGCAAGTCCATCCCGATGAACCACAGCCGGACCGGATCGACTATATTGTCTCCTGTCTGCGCAAAGGGGACGTGATTGCCCTGCCCACCGACACCTTCTACAGCCTGGCCGTCGACCCGGTCAATCTCCATGCGGTTGAGCAGATTTATCAGATCAAAAACCGCCAGAAGAACAAGCCCATATCGTTGTTGATTGCTTCATTGGCCCAGGCCTATGAGCTGGCCCGCGACACTGAACCCTTGCTGGACAAGCTGGGGGAGAAATTCTGGCCCGGTCCGCTCACTCTCATTGTGAGGGCCGGCTGCAAGCTGCCATTACGTTCAACGGCAAACACCGGCAACATAGCCTTGCGCGTGCCTGCCGCCGCTATTCCCCGCGCAGTGGTGGAGCGCTTCGGGCTGCCCATCGCCGCCACCTCGGCTAACACGCGTGGGGCCTCCGAGTGCAGCGACGCAGAGTGCGTCCGCGACCAGATCGGCGACCGCATTCCGCTCATCATCGACGGTGGTTCCACCGGACGGGCACAGCCCACCACCATCGTCGATCTCAGCCTGGGCGAGGGTCGCTGGGAGATTCTACGCGAGGGCGCCATCCCCACGCATGAGATCGTGGCGGTGTTGCAGCGGTGACAATGGACAGTGGTCAGTAAACGCACGAACCTTAATTCCATCGAGCAAGCATTGTTGACCGCGTATAAACTGATTTCTGAACCCTGATCTCTGATTCGTAGGTTCACCCATGGAGCCTAAGACCAAGCCAAAACGTCGTAACTGGATTCTGCGTGCCACGCTCTTGCTCGTGCTCGCGCTGGTCGTGGCAGCTCTGGGCTGGTGCCGTTGGGTCTACGTGCAGATTGAGCGCTATGCCGCTCTCGATCAGGCTGCCCAGGTTTACGGAGCCGTTCCCGTGGACGCCATTGTCGTCTTCGGCGCGGCGGAGTACGACGGCCGTCCCTCTCCGGTCTACCGCGCCCGCCTGGACCACGGCCTCTCGCTCTTCCATCACGGCATCGCCCCGCTGCTCATCACCCTGGGCGGAAGCGGCGGCGACCAGTATAACGAAGGGGCGGTGGGACGCGAATACCTGATGGGCATGGGCGTTCCCCGCCAAGCCATCATCGCCGAAACCGTAAGCCGCAACACTGAAGACTCGGCTCGCCGCGTCAGCGTAATTGCCCGTGCCAACGGATTGCATAGGCTGGTCATCGTCAGCGATGGAACACATATGTTTCGCATCCATGAAATCTGCGCCGCCGATGGCCTCGACGTGCTCACATCGCCGCGTCCCTATGTAGCCGTCGAGGGCGAGACGGGAATTACCTGGAGCAAGTTCGAGCGCTTCGCCCATGAAATCCTCAGTTACACCGCCTGGCGCTTGCATCTGCAATGAGGCGCAGCTTGCCTGAGGCGATAGAATCGGTACGCGCGTGAAAGAGTGTCAATTAGGATGAGCAGCTACCGGAGAGTCACGATGAAGACCCATGAAATTGCATATTGTGTAGTTGGCACGACTGGTGAGGGGTCCCGGTCGGCGGTTCTCCGCCTTTGCCAGTCGCTTTCGGGAGGATTCATTTGAACAGGTTTTTGTTTGCGCCGCACTGAGATGCCTTACGCAAGCAACGTATTGATTTCGCGGAGGTCGTCTGAATGTAATTGCCACAGAGGCGCCGAGGCGTTGGCTCCACTTGATCGGGCGAGACGGCACCGGCGATGACCGAAGCAACCGCCGCCTCAGCCGCCAGCCAAGAGAATGCCAGGTCCAGCAGCGAATGACCGCGCTCGGCGGCAAACTGGATTAGGCCCTCCACTCTGTCGAGGTTTTCCGCGCTGAAAAAGTTCGGTCCGAATCCAGCTGCACCACGGCTCGCCGTGGGGAGCGGCTGGCCACGGCGGTACTTACCTGTGAGCAGCCCACTCGCCAGGGTAGTAAGGCAGGAAAACGCAAGACGTAACCGACGGCATTCTGGCAGTACCTCCGCTTCGGGCTCGCGCTGCACCAAGCTGTATTCATTCTGGACACAGGCGAATTGCGCGTATGAGCCTGCCACATGGTCCACCGAGCGCTGTGCTTCGCGGATCTGCTCCGCCGAAAAATTGGAACAGCCAATTTCGCGCACTTTGCCTTCGCTTACAAGGTCGGCGAGTGCGCCCTGCGTTTCGG
>CAWJDN010000217.1:0-17153 GCA_963840985.1 uncultured Acidobacteriaceae bacterium | reverse complement strand
ACTCGCCCAGGCGCGCAATGTCGAGATGCAGAAGATCAACGAGTTCGCCAAGTCGCTTCCACGGCAAGCCGCTGGACCCGGCGGCCATGTGCGCCAAGTCGGGTGGACTTGCTGCATGCCGAAGAGGCTCTGCTCGCCTACATGGTGAAGAACAAGGACTGGTGCTCGTTCCCCGACGACGCGATCAACAATCTGAAGGCGAGCCACGAAAAGAACGCCGGCTTCAGCGCCAAGGCGTGCAAGGTCGCGGCGCAGTTCAAGAAAATGAAGGAGCAGGCGGCCCAGGGCGGCGGCCCGCAGGCTCAGCCGCTGCCGACCGGCCCGCTTTGAGTTCCGCGCCGCAACGCGCCGTCCTGCCGGACGCGCGGCCGGCGAGTCTCGTTCTGCGGCTCACTCCTGATTTCGCGCTGCCCTACGTCCAGCTCGCCCGGCTCGACCGGCCGATCGGTTGGCAGCTGCTGCTTGCGCCGTGCTGGCAGGGCACGGCGCTCGCCGGGCTCGCTCTCCACCGCGGCCCGAACCTCGGACATCTGGCGCTGTTCCTGATCGGCGCGATCGTGATGCGCGGCGCCGGCTGCACCTACAACGATATTCTCGACCGCAAGCTCGACGCCGGGGTCGAGCGGACGCGCAACCGGCCGCTGGCCTCGGGCCGCATCGGCGTCAAGGCGGCGGCCGTCTTTCTCGTCGCCCAGGCGCTCGTCGGCCTCGCGGTGCTCCTTAGCTTCAACCGGTTCTCGATCGGGCTCGGGATCGCCTCGCTCGCCATCGTCGCCGTCTATCCGCTGATGAAGCGGGTGACGTCCTGGCCGCAGGCGGTGCTCGGGCTCGCCTTCTCCTGGGGCGCGCTGATGGGCTGGGCGGCGACGTTCGCCAGCCTCGCGCCCGCCCGCGTTGCTGCTCTACGCGTCGGCGTTCTGCTGGACGATCGGCTACGACACGATCTACGCCATGCAGGACGCGCGCGACGACGCGATCGTCGGCATCCGCTCGACGGCGCGCCTGTTCGCCGGACACGCCCGGCTCGGGTCGGGCTCTTCTACGCCGCGGCGGCCGCCTCGCGCTGGCTGCGATCCTGCTCGCGGCGGTGGCCGATCGCGCTCCTGGGTCGGTCTCGCCTATGCGCCATCTCGGCTGGCAGCTCTCGGGTCGAGGGCGCCGAGCCGCGACGGCCCTCAGCCTCTTCCGCTCGAACCGCGACGCGGGCCTGCTCTTGTTTGCCGGCCTCGCGGCGCAGGGCTGGGCTGCTTCCGCGGCGGGCTGGTGAACGACTGACAGCCTCGCGGGTCGACCGGCTGCCCATGGTCATCACGAGGAGGACCAGCTGAGCGTGGTTTTGCGAGCAAGGTCGTGTCTTTTCAGAGACTTAAGCCCCGTTTGTGGCCAATTCCTGACCGAGGTATCGAGCGATTTTCAAGGGCTTAGCGGCAAGTTGGGGGGGTAAGACGACGTCTAACTCTGTCAATCGTAACCTCATAGCCCTCAGGGGCGCGGTCAGGAGCATACGCAAGCTGTGACCATGGATGACCCCGCAGATCCCCGTCCGAGCCGGCGCGATCTCTTATCCCTGATCGGCGCGGCCGCCGGCGGGGCCGCGTGTATCAGGCGATGACGAGCCTCGGGTTCGCGCCGGAATTGCCGTACCGGGGCCCGATCAAGCTCGACGGCGATCCGAAAGGGGCTTCGGTCGTCATTTTGGGCGCGGGCCTCGCCGGAATGACGGCGGCGATCGAACTCGAGCGCGCGGGATATCGCGTCAGCGTCCTCGAGTTCAACCTCCGTCCGGGCGGACGCAACTGGACGCTCAGGGGCGGCGACGTCTTTACCGAACTCGGCGGGGCGACGCAGACCTGCGAGTTCGATCCCGGCCTCTACATCAATCCGGGACCTTGGCGCATTCCCTATCATCATCACGCGATCTTGGATTACTGCCGCCGGTTCGGGGTCACGCTCGAGCCTTTCATCCAGCTCAATCACAACGCGTTCCTGCATTCTTCGACCGCGTTCGACGGCAAGCCGCAGCGCATTCGGGACGTCAAGGCCGATTTCGCCGGCGGCGTCTCCGAGCTCCTGGCCAAGGCGACCCGGAAAGGGGCGCTCGACGACGAGGTGTCGACGGAAGATCGGGAGATCCTGCTCGAGGCGCTGAGGTCCATCGGCGCGCTCGACAAGGACTTCCGCTACAGGGCGGGCGAAGATTCCGCCTATCACCGCGGCTACGCCAAGGATCCGGGCGGCGGCCTCGGCGCCGAGCCGATCGACGGCGCGCCGATCGGGCTGCATGACATTCTGACGTCGCGTCTTTGGCGGGGCCTGCAGAATTTCCTCTCCTACGACTTTCAGACCACCATGTTCCAGCCCGTCGGCGGCATGGGCAGGATCGGCGAGGCGTTCGCGCGGCAGATCCCCGATCGCATTCGATATGGCGCGAAAGTCGTTTCGATCCGTCAGAACGAAACCGGCGTGACGGTCGCATTCGAGGATCTCGCTGCGAGCGGAGCGGTTCGGGAGGCCAAAGCCGACTGGTGCGTATGCGCGCTGCCGCTCACCATCCTGAGCCAGCTCCCGATCGATGTGTCCGCGCCGATGAAGGCGGCGATCGACGCCGTTCCCTACGCGTCGGCGGTCAAATTCGGATTGCAGTTCTCGCGCCGGTTCTGGGAGGAGGACGAGCACATCTTCGGCGGCATCAGCTACACCGATCTCCCGATCCGCCAGATTTCCTACCCGAGCACGGATTTCAATGCCGGCGGCAAGGGCGTGCTGCTCGGCGGCTACACCTTGGACGGACCGAACTCTTACGAATTCACCGCGATGCCGCCCGAGGAGAGCTCCGGCGCGCGGTCGAGTTCGGCGCCCAGATCCATCCGCAATATGCGGCCGAGTTTGAGAACGGCGTTTCGGTCGCCTGGCACCGTGCGCTTCCCGTTCACGCTCGGGTGCGCGGGCGACTGGTCGGATGAGGCGCGCCGCCAGCATTACGACGAATCTCTGCCAGATCGACGGCCGGATTGTGCTGGCGGGCGAGCACGCCTCCTACATCCCCGCCTGGCAGGAGGGCGCGATCTCTCGGCGCTGGACGCAATCAGCGCACTGCACAGCGGATCGTCGCAGGCTGATGGCGCGCGCGTTTTCAATGCTACTGAGGTCTGGGCCTTCGATATCGAAATCAATTCGCGCCGCCCTGCTGTGTCGCGCGTCGCGACCTGCGCAGTCTGGGCCGGCGAACGCCAGTCCCCGGGGATCTGCTTTTCTAAGCCAGGGTAAGGTCTTCGAAGAGACGGGCGGCGCGGCGCTCTACGCTAACGTCTGCGCCGGTGTTATCACCGGACGCTCGGGGCGCCAGCTGGCGCGGGCGGACCTATCCGGCGCTGTCGGACAACCCCGACATCGCCTCGGCGGACACTCTGGGGTAAGAGCTTCTTTGATGGACAGAGGAGGGATGCTCGCCGGTCGGCCAGAATGGAGTTGAGCGATGAGCAAATCGCGACGTCATCAACTACGTCGCCACCCGCTTCGGCAACGCCTATGACCAGGGCGTGTCGTCCGCGGACATCGAGGCGGCGAGAAAGCAGAAGACTTCGCTCCCCTAGGGCGAGCGGCGCCGGGCAGTCGGTCGGACAGGAAATCCATGATGAGACCACCAGCGTTTCTGCGCCGAACTTGCGATGTTTCTGCTTCTGCTTCAGGCCACGGCTGTTTTCGGCCCAGTCTCTGAAGCCGCCGGACAATCTCGTCGACCTTCGGTCGTCGCAAGGCGAAGCCTTCTTGCTCGAGACGCATGCGTCTCGAAGCCTACTTTCCGATCAGCGTCGCCTTCGTGACGCAGAAGACCCAGGCCTATTGCGGCGTCGCCAGCATGGTGATGGTGCTCAACGCCCTGCACGTTCCCGCGCCTTCGACTCCGGCCTACGAGCCGTACCACATCTTCACCCAGGACAACGTGCTCGACGAGCACACCGACGCGATCCTGCCGCGCGAACTTCTCGCCAGGCAGGGCATGACGCTCGATCAGCTTGGCGCGCTGCTCGCGCTTCACCCGGCGACGATCGAAGTTCATCACGCCGCCGACGGCGGTCTCGACGCGTTCCGCGCCAGCGCCCGCGATTATCTCGCCACGCCGGGCCATTTCGTGATCGTCAATTATCTGCGCAAGGCGCTCGGGCAGAAGACCGGCGGCCACATCTCGCCGCTCGCCGCCTATGATGCCAAGGCGGATCGATTCCTTATTCTCGATGTCGCCCGCTACAAATATCCGCCGGTTTGGGCGACGGCTTCCGACCTGTTCGACGGCCATGAACACGCCGGACGCGGCCGACGACAACAAGACGCGCGGTTATGTGCTGGTTTCCGGGCAGGGGTCCGCGGGCAATGCGACACGTGCATTTAACCCTGCTCTAGTCTAACGGCTCAAGCGGTCAAAGTACGGTCCAGTCAGTCCCCCCTCTTTACCCGCCGCGCGACCCTTTCAATGCTCGCGACCCGATCGAGGTTCGTGATCAGGCGCGTTAAACAGGTCCAACGAGCAGCCCGACCTCCTCGTCGGCGAAGTCGCGCAGGACCTCATGATTACCCCGAAGTAGGGCGGCAATTGCTTCCGGCAATCGCGCTTCTGCCTGCTCCGTCAGCGTGATCCGGCTGCTGCGGCCATCGGCCGGGTCAGGCGCGCGCTAAATCCAGCCCGTCCCGCTCCATGCGGGTTCACTATTTTGCAGGCTGTTGTGACCCTCTTTTGACCGGACACTGCGGTCCTGGGAATTGGGTCGGTTGGACTTACCGCCAAACCGCGCGGTAGTGTCCGTCAAGTTTCGCACATTTGGTGACCGGCAATGCCGGAGGAAGGTTTTGAGTTTTGTTTTAGGTTGAGCTTCCGACGGGATGCCGGGAGCCGGGTCTGAAAGATACCGAAGTATATTGGGAGGGGTCCAAGGGGAGGAACTCCTCCCCTTCGTGACCCTGGTGATACGCGTTAGGAGTCACGCGAACTCTCCGGCGACGAGATTGTTGGGCGCTGCGGGTGCCGGGGCGAGGTCCTTGATGTGGGACATATCCATGTAGCGCTTGCGGCCCCACTGGGTGCCTACGATGTGGCGCAGGCGTGCGGAGACGAGGATGAGGGCGCTGTTTCCGTCGGGAAATGCTCCGACAGCCCGGGTGCGCCGGCGGATCTCGCGCATCAGCGCGCTCGAGAGGGTTGTTGGTGCGCAGGCTGCGCCAATGCTCCGAGGGAAACTGGAAATACTGGAGCGTCTCCTCGACTCCCTCGGCGACGATGTCGGCTGCCCCAGCCAGCTTCATCTCCCTGCAGCTTCGTGACGACGAGCACGGCCTTTGCCTGGGCTGCTCCAGGTCCTCCTGGGCATGGATGGCCTTAAGCATGGCTGCGACCTCCCGGACCTTGGACGTGGGCACGGCCGTCCACACGTCGCTATAGAAATGCACCGCGCAGCGCTGCCAGAGGGCGTCGGGATAGAACTCGGCCAGGCTCTCGACCAGGCCGAGGCACTTGTCGCTGATGAACAGCCGGACGCCGGCGAGCCCGCGCTCCTTCAGGTGCCGCATGAAGTTGACCCAAGAGGCCTTGTCCTCCTTCGCGCCTTCCATGACGCCCAGAACCTCGCGGAAGCCGTCCTGGTTGACGCCGATCGCGACCAGGATGCTCACGTTCTTCACCTCGCCGCCCCAGGAGCGCTTGAGCCAGATCCCGTCGAGGAAGACGTAGGGGTGCTCGCCCGTGATCGGCCGGTTGCGCCACTCCTCGATCTGGACGGCGATCTTCTGGTTGAGCTCGCTGACCGTGCTCGGGCTCACCCGTGTGCCCCACAGGGCCTGGGTGATGTCCTCGACCCGGCGGACGGAGACGCCGGCCAGGTACATCTCCACCAGGGCCTCCTCGACGCTGATCTCGCGGCGCTGGTACCGCTCGATGATCGCCGTCTCGAAGGGCAGCTTGCGCAGCTTCGGCATCTTGAGCGTCACCTCGCCGGCCTTGGTGTGGAGCTGGCGTTCGTAGTGGCCGGCCCGGGTGTCGACCCGATCCGGGGAATGCTCGTAGCGCCTCGCTCCACAGAGCTGGTCTGCTTCCGCATCAAGCATGGCGTTTAGCGTCTCTTCCACGGTCTTTACGACGACTTTGTTGAGGTGATCCTTGATCAGGCCCTCATTGATGGCGATCACGTCACCAAGGGGCTTCGTTTGATTGTCCGGGGCGGGCGCCGAGGCGCCGGGGGGTGTGCCTTCGTTCATGGGAGGAGACCTTCCTCCGTACTAACCGATCAGAAAATGTGCGCAACAATCCGGACGTTACCATCCAACGGATGTTTTCCCGGAAAACATCCGCGTACCTCACCCCGCCCTTTCCTCAAAACGCACCGTTATTGGGAATTCGGTGTGTTTTCTCTAGAAACAGTATCGATTTCCCAAATTAAACCCGGGGAGCATTAAACAGATGCGCCGCCAACTTCATCAACCAATTGTAGGATTCCGTAGTGAGGCTTTGGGCCTGACTAATAGTCGTTCTTAACCTTTTCTGAGAGACTCTTTTTCAGGGGTAGGTTGTGCATCCTTTGCGGCAGCAGCAGCAAGATCTGTCTGTTTTTCTCCGGACAACATTGCCCACTGCGATTCCGTTGTCTTCGGATGCTTCGCCGTAGCTCAACTTGGCGGTTACCCTGGAGATCGTGATGGTTCCTATTTCGGCTTCGTTGCGGCCAAGTTTCTCACCAGTGTCTGGATCAGTGATCTCGTCCCCCAAGGCGAAGACGGTCCAGACCTCACCCACTTTGACACCTGCCCCTTCGCGATTTATAGTAATTTGTGTGCCCATCTTTGCGGCAACCTTGGCGGGGTATATGACATCGATGAGATGGCTTCAAGTCTCCGCTGAAAGCCGGTCAACGGCCAGCCTGGAATCCCGAGGCTCTACTCGAGCGCGGGCGTCTATCCGCACAACACCCCTGAAATCAACGACGCTGTCCTCGCCAACCTTGACAGCCTGCTCGCCGAGCCAGAGGTCATCGCCTGTGGCGAAATCGGTCTCGATTACTATCACGAGGGCGCGCCTCATGATGTCCAGCGTAAAGGCCTCATCCGCCTGCTTGAAGTCGCCGCCGCCCGCAAGCGGCCCATCCTGATTCATTGCCGACCGACCGACGGTACAACCAACGCCTGGGACGATCTTTTCGAAATTCTTGAGGCCCACTGGCGGCCCACCGGTCTCGGCGGCATCATGCACTGCTTTGGCGGCAACTACGAACAGGCTGCCCGCTCACTCGACCTGGGTTTCCTCGTCTCCTTTGCCGGCAACCTGACCTATCCCAAGGCGCAGCCGCTGCGCGATGTGGCCGCGCGGCTTCCTCTGGACCGTATTCTGGTTGAAACCGATGCGCCCTGGCTGGCTCCGGCGCCCCATCGCGGCAAGCGCAATGAGCCGGCCTGGGTGGCCCGAACCGCAGAAACTCTCGCAGAACTTCAAGGCGCGGAAGCGCAGGAAATTGCCCAGGCGACCACGAAAAATTTCAATCGGCTGTTTGACCTCAGCCCGGACATGGGAAACTGATAAAGGTACTGCGCAGGGGAACAAATCCGGCAACGTTCGCCCTCCGCGCAGGAGTTGCGGCAGGCGACGGCGCACCGGCAGAAAAAGGATGGGAGAGCCATGGCCCAGGACAATTCATTCGACATCGTCAGCAGAGTGGACATTCAAGAGGTCCGCAACGCCATCGACCAGGCGTTTAAGGAGATTCGCCAGCGCTTCGACCTGAAAGACTCCCACTCGGAGGTCAAGCTGGAGGGCAACGACGCCATCCAACTTGCATCCGACGGCGAGTATCATCTGGAAGCGGTCAAGGACATTCTCAGCCAGAAACTGGTCAAGCGCGGCGTCCCGCTGAAGAACCTGACCTACGGCAAGCTGGAGCCCGCCCTGGGCAAGAGCGTCCGCCAGAAGATCAGCCTTCAGCAGGGCATTCCCGTGGAAAAGGCCAAGGAGATTGTTCGCCTGGTAAAGGACTCGAAAAAGAAGGCGCAGGTCACCATCATGGGAGATACGGTCCGTGTATCCAGCAAGGATCGCGACGAGTTGCAGGCCATCATCGCGTTGCTGCGCGGCCGGGAGATGGGGCTGGATTTGCAGTTCACCAACTACCGTACGAATTAAGCTTTTGGATTCGAGTAGAGGAGTTCAAAAAAGACGATGAAACTCGTTCGATCCGACTCATCAGAAGTAATTAACAGCATCGCCTCGACGAGAGCGCTGGCTTGCGGTGGCTGGTCCGTACTGATTCTCGTTTGCATCGCGAGTGCGCCGGGTCTGCTGATATTCTTCATTGCGAGCTTGATTGTTCCGGTGCGCGTAGTGGCGTGGCTCGGTGTGCCGGTAGTTCTTGCATTGAGCGGATATTCTGTTTTGGCGCGGATGGTCCCCTCGCCTGAATTGGGTCATAGCGGGTTGTGCTGATCGGGTTTTAGTCCGTCTGTTTCTGCAGCGTGGGAGGGGTCGGGCTGACATACGAGAGCCGGATGTAATCATATTCGAAGCTTCCGAAATCGCTTCGATTTCGATCCGAACCGTGGAAGTGTTTTTATATGGGCCAAAATCCAAAATTGTTGAATGGTTAGTGATCGAGCCTTCTCAGGCGGTCGCAGAGAGCTTTTTCGATCAGATTCGTAGATTACTGAATCCAGACAATCCAGGTAAGCAGGTATACGTAACCAATGAAGATGGACGCCTTATCAGGAATTGGAAATGGTATCGTCCCAATCTACAGATCTTTCTCCAGCAGGTAGCACGGGAATGTCCATCTGTCTTAATCGCCCCCGAAGAACGTTCTGAATTGGACTTGAACGGGATTTGGCACCGACTATGGAGTAAACCTGACGCGCAAGAGCGTCGAATGCTAGTCGAAGCGAAACGCCTTGGGTTCGGGTGTGACTGTGTGGGGCTGTTAAGTCGGCATCGATACATCTCGCCTCAGAAGGCAGCGGCATTTCTAGCGGAGCTTGAGCGAGAGGAAGCCGGGACAGAACACCCCACTGTTTGACCGCCTGCGATAGAGCAGACTTCCAAAGGCTAACAAGCAGATAACGGCAGCAGCATTGTAGGATAAAGCACGGGGACCGGAGAGCATTTGAGCACACTGGCGATAGCGACGGCAAAAGAGGTTTTCGAGTTGCTGCGGGACGACCTCGTGGCCATCGAACAGGAGCTGGGCCGTGACTCGGCCTCTGGCGTAAGCACCATTACGGAGATTGCCGAATATCTCCGCGAAGGCGGCGGCAAGCGCATCCGTCCATCCCTGCTGCTGCTCTCCGCTCACGCCCTCGGCTACTTCGACCAGAGCGCTATCCGCCTGGGCGCTGTGGTCGAGATGGTGCACACCGCCACGCTGGTCCACGATGACATCATCGACGGAGCCGACACCCGCCGCGGCCGTCCTTCTACGAATACGACCTGGGGCAACGAAAAATGTGTGCTGGCCGGCGATTGGCTCTACATGCAGGCCTTCAAGGTGGCGCTGCAAGAAAAAAGCCTGCGCGTGCTGGATCAGCTGATCGCCCTCACCCAGCAGATGGTTGAGGGCGAGCTGTTGCAGATTCAGAAACTGGGCCGCGCCGTCAGCGAGGCCGAGTACTACGACCTCATCTATCGCAAGACGGCCTGCCTCTTCTCGGTTTGCATGCGCCTGGGCGCGTTGCTGGCCGACGCCCCCGAGACTCTGGAGACGAGTCTGGCCGCCTATGGCCGGGCAGTTGGCCTGGCCTTTCAGATTGTGGACGACGTGCTCGACCTCACGGCCACCGAAGAGGTTCTGGGCAAGCCCGTGGCCAGCGATCTGCGCGAGGGCAAGGCCACGCTCGCGGTGATTCACTCCATCGACCACGGCACGGCCTCCGACCGCCAGACCATTCAACGAGTTTTAGATGACCGCAGCTTCGAGCGCGTCAGCCGCGAGAAGATTCAAGCGATTCTGGCGCGCAACGGCTCGGTGGAGTACGCCATGAACGTAGCCGACCGCTATGCCGAACAGAGCCGCCAAGCTCTGGCCTCTTTACCCGAATCCGAATACAAACGCGCCCTTCTCTGGGTGCCGGATTTTGTCGTCGCGCGGGAGAAGTAGGACTCTGCGCCAGTCAACACTCTTCGGCAGTGGGTCAGTTTGAAAGTTCTGCGGACTCAGCGCCCTTCTTGTATGACCCGCACTTCTGACGCTTCGGCGCGCGGCGATTCTTTTTCGTCATTTACTTGACCGGTCGCAATACCGTCGACTAGCTTAGCGATCTGGATCGGGTCGGGGCCGTTTGAGCAGTTTGCGGCGCGTTTGTTCACTCTTCATAGGTCGCCCGAACAGTTTGCAGGTTAGTTTGCCCGACCGCACTTTTCCCGTCGCCTTTGAGAACGTCGCAAGAATAGCCGGGGTACGTTTTAGCGAACCGCTCCTTCTTCCATTCGTTCACCGTCCTCGTTCCACTGAGCTTTCTTTCAAAGGGATAGCTGCCCTCCAAAACGCCGTTTTTCGCTGGCTTGACTGGCCTCCCCTTGCGCGTGACGATGATGTCAAAGCCTTCCTTGTCGCTGATTTCCCGTGTTCGCGTTGCTACCGTAGTCATTTCGATCTCCCCCTCTTTATCATGCACACTTCCTCGCGAATCATAGCATCGTGAGGTGCCAGCGTTAGCGCTGGTCCATTTCAAACTGACCCACTACCCACTCTTCACGCATCTTACACAATCGTTCCCTGGTGATAGACAATCTCCAAGCCATCGGCGGTGTTGCGCCAGATCGTTGCCCGGCGAGTTAGCCGTTGGCAGTCCTGGAGCAGCGTGTAGGTCAGCAGATAGGTGTCATCACTCAATCTATGGCAATGAAACTCCCGCGCCTCCCAGACGTCTTCGTGGGGGACGGAAAAGCGCACCTCCAAACCATCCAGCACAAAAGGCCAGGCATCCGAATTTCTACTCTTTCTGCTTCGACTCCATCATCCCCCGCAACGCAGCGGCATAGTGTTCCGGCAGGGGCTTTTTGTTCATCTGGTCGTCGCAGACCACATGCACAGTCTCGCCCTCGGCCAGCAGCGTCGGCTCGGCACCGTCGGCCGCTTTGCACAAAATCCTGTAGGCAAACTTTAGCACCGAGCCGCGCAACAGGGCAGGGCGGGTTTCGATGAGAATCCGGTCGTCGTAGCGGGCGGGGGAGCGGTAGCGGCAGGTAGCCTCGACGACGGGCAAGATGCACTCGTGCTCGGTCTCCAGCACGCTGTAAGAAAAGCCCAGGGAGCGGAGCAGCTCCACGCGGCCAACCTCAAACCAGACCAGATAGTTGGCGTAGTAGACGATGCCCATCTGGTCGGTTTCTGCGTAGCGGACTCGAACTTCGGTAGTAACGGGCATGAAGCGATCTCTCCCAGTGTCTGATAATGCGCATATTTCGTCCCCGGTTTTCCACGTGGAACGCGAAGTTATCCACATATTACCGGGTTTCGCCGGGTTTTCTCCGCGCCAGGTTCATCCAGGCGTCTGCTCTTGAAAGGAGGGTAGAGGCTGGAAATCCGGCACAACGCCTCTCACGGCTTCAGGTGCGTGAAGTAAATCTTGACTACGTCGTTGTAGGTAATGAAAACAAAAAGCGAGACGAGTAAGACAAACGCTCCCTGATAGATGCGCTCCTTCACGTTGATGCTGATCTCGCGGCCCAGGACGCTTTCGATCAGTAGAAAGAGAATCATGCCACCGTCAAGAATGGGGAAGGGCAGCAGGTTGAGAATGCCCAGGTTAAGGCTGATCAAGCCGGCCAGTTCGAGCATCGGCCCCAGTCTCATAGTCTCCGCCGTATCGCCGGCCACGCGCGCGATGCCCACCGGCCCGGCAAGCTGGGAGACAGAGACCTTGCGGGTGAAGAGTCCGTGCAGCACCTCGAAGATAAAAAACGATTTTTCCGCGCAGAACTGCCTGGATTTGGTGACTGCCTTGCCCCAGGGAAGCGGGTCATTGCGAGTCGGAAAGGGTATTGTGAAAAAGCCCAGCTTCCAGCCTCCCTCGAGCTTGGCGGGATGGGCGACAATGGGCGGGAGAGCGACGCCGTTACGCAGGACGACGAGTGAGATTGGCTTGCCTTGGCCGGCCTGCATATAAGCCAGCAGCGACGTAACGGTATGGAATGGGTATCCGTCGACGGACTGGATGGCGTCGCCGGCGCGCAGGCCTGCCTGCTCGGCAGGCGTACCTTGCTGCACATCTTTGACTCCGATGGGACCGGCCAGCATCTGAGGCAAAAGACCTTCTTCATTCAGGTCAAAGTCATCGTCTTTGGCCGTGGCAGGTATGTGGAGACTCAGTTGCAGGGTCTTGCCGCCGCGCTCCACGGTAACCGGCACGTTCTGGTTGGCGTTCAGCTTGAGGCGATAGAAGATTTTTTCCCAGTCGGGATTGTTGTCGCTGTCAACGCGGCGGAGAATGTCGCCCGGCTCAATGCCGGCCTGTGCTGCTGACGAGCCTGGAGTGACCCATTCGACGGTTGTGGTTTTGACTTCGGTGACGGGGACCTCGTTGATCCAGCTGTAGTAGCCCATCATCAGCACGAAGGCCAGTACGAAGTTGGCCACAGGACCGGCCGCACCGATCAACATTTGCTGCCAGCGTGGATGCGAGGTGACGGCGCCGGGGTCGCTCACCGGGGCGACGGTGGCCGTGCCAGCGGCGGCGTCGCTGAGCTCAGCGAAGTTCTCGCCGGCCATCTTGACGTATCCGCCCAGAGGGAGTGCGCAGACCTTGTAGTCGGTGTCGCCATATTTGTAACCGAAGAGACGCGGCCCGAAGCCGAATGCAAATGCCTCGACGCGGACGCGGCAGAGCTTGGCGACGACAAAGTGGCCAAACTCGTGGACCACAACCATGACGCCAACGAGGACGATAAAAGCGACGATATCGCGAAAGCCAGAAACCAGAAATGCATGCATAGAAGTGCGTTTATTCCTTCGATAAACAGGGAGCAGTTGTCATTTCTCAGTCTTCGTACCAATACAGTGGAGGTATAAACCGCCGATCAATGACAACTGAGAATTAATTTGTCAGCAGCGCGCGCGCTGATTCGCGCGTCTCGCGGTCCGTCGACAACACCTCTGCAATAGTGGCCGGGTGCGCTTCGGGTGTGGCTGCGAGCACTCTTTCAATTGTACGCGGGATGCCGGTGAAGGGAATGCGGCGCTCCAGGAAGGCCTCGACAGCGACCTCGTCTGCGGCGTTGAGGGCGATGCAGTGGGCTCCTCCTTTTGCGGCGGCCTCGAAGGCCAGGCGCAGGCAAGGGAAGCGCTGCAGATCGGGTGGCTCGAAATCCAGGTGGCTGAGCGCGGCCATGTCAAAGGTGAGCGTGGAGGCGGGCCGCTCTGGGAAGGCCAGTGCGTAGAGAATCGGCAGGCGCATATCGGTGACGGAGATCTGCGCCAGGATTGAGCCATCTACATACTCCACCAGCGAGTGGACGGTGGACTGGGGATGAACCGTGACGCGGACCTGGGCCGCCGTAACGTCGAAGAGGCGGCAGGCCTCGATGACTTCCAGGCCCTTATTCAACATGGTCGCGGAGTCGATGGTGATGCGCCGGCCCATCACCCAGGTGGGGTGCTTGAGGGCCTGCTCGGGTGTGATACCGGCAAATTGATCCAGCGGCAGCTTGCGGAAGGGCCCGCCAGAGGCCGTTAGCCAGATGGTCTTGACCTCGGAGTGCGCGCCGACGCGCAAGCACTGATGTACGGCGTTATGCTCGCTGTCGATGGGCAGGATGGGGACGTTGCGCTCGCGGGCGGCTTTGGTAAGGATTTCGCCGGCAGCCACCATGCACTCCTTGTTTGCGAGGCCGACGGGCTTGCCGGCCAGGATGGCGGCGTGAGTTGCTTCAAGGCCGGCGACGCCGACGATGGCCGAAACCACAAAATCCGCCTCTGGCAGCGTGGAGCAGGCAACCGTGCCCTGTGTTCCGTAGACCACCTCGACGCCGCTGACGCCAGTTTGTTTGAGCTTGGCGGAAAGCTGTGCGGCCAGTTCTTCGGTAGCCAGCGAGATAAGTTTCGGCCGCCAGCGAGCGGCCTGCGCAAAAGCTTCGTCGAGGTTGCGCCCGGCTGCCAGCGAGGCGACCGAATAGCGCTCCGGGAACTGCTCGACGATAGAGAGGGTGCTTTGGCCGATGGAGCCGGTGGAACCGAGAATGGCGAGTTTTTTCAAGGCGATTGTATTTTCCCTCGTCTTTAATTATCGCTCGGACGAACCCCTGCATGTGTGGCTCTATGCTCAGGAGGACAGGGCGCAGAGCGCAAGATTGTTCTTTTCTATTTCCAGTTCACATTCAGTTTCGCTAGTGAATCATCTGCGCGTACCACAGCACGGGCGCGGCGATCAGCAGGGCGTCGATGCGGTCCAGGACACCGCCATGACCGGGGAGCAGAGAACCGGAGTCCTTGACGCCAGCCGAGCGCTTGAGGGAGGATTCGGCCAGATCGCCTACCTGGGCGGCCACGTTGACCACCAGGCTCAGGCCCAGCCAGTACCACCACCTTCCACCGGAGTAGGAGAGCCAGCCAACGTCCCACATTTGCAGCAGTTGTGCCAGGCCAAGCAGGATGCCGGTGGATAGCAGGCTTCCGCCCACCGAGGCGAGCGCACCCTCCCAGGTTTTGTTGGGGCTGAGCGTGGGGGACATTTTGCGCCTTCCCCAAGCGCGGCCAACGTAGAGAGCGGCCGTGTCTCCGGCCCAGACCGCGCACAGCAGGAAGGTGACCAGGGAGGGGCCATTGCCCTCGGGATTCTCGCGCAGCGCGGGCAGGGCAATCAGGGTAAATCCGATGTAGAGCAGGCAGAAGATGGAGGTCGAGGCGTCCGCCATAAGCTGCTCCACAGGCCTCAAAAATGTGCAATAAACCAGCAGGCACAGGCTCAGGATGCCGAGCGTGACCGCAGTCTGAAGAGGCCACTCGAAGTTACTGGCAAAGAGCGCCAGAATGGCCACAATCACTACGATGCGTGGCGGGGTTGCCCCGGCCTTCTCCGCCAGGCCCATAAATTCCCACGCGGCCAGCGCAGCCACTCCCGCAACGGCCAGGGTAAACAGCCACTGCCACCACGGTCCCAAAAAGACCAGGAGCAAAACCAGGGGGATCAGAATGAGAGCGGTATAGACACGTTTCATTAGGGATGAGGATACACTGCCGGGGCGAGGTATGTACCGGGATGGTCGTTTTCTCGGCCATGCTAGTTTGCATGAGTTGAGTTGTCGGCATAGACAGATTATCTATAGATAATATTGACAGACAGTCTGTTTATCTTATATTCTAAACCTGCCGATTCTCTCGAACCTTAA
The DNA here is from genome assembly GCA_963840985.1 of uncultured Acidobacteriaceae bacterium. Taxonomy (GTDB): domain Bacteria; phylum Acidobacteriota; class Terriglobia; order Terriglobales; family Acidobacteriaceae; genus Telmatobacter. The sequence continues at coordinate 1,807 of CAWJDN010000217.1, read as the reverse complement.
TTGAGAGTTGAGAAGAAAGGAGTTTCATGAACCATGGATTGAGCGATCAAGTGCGTGCGGTAGCCTTGGAAAAGTATGTGCAGCCAGCCATCCGCGCGGGTAAAGTTCAGTTCTTCGTAGCTGTCCGGGATCTGATGCGGCATCTACAGGCTGACGGGTTCCCAGAAAGAAATTGGCCACAGGTCTGCACCGCGATCCAGGCACAGAAATTCCTTCGCGAGAATGGGCTTGAGATTGAGGGTGTTGATGGCCCCCCGAAGAAGCAGAGTCCTACGGTAGTTGTTCGATATAAGGTGGTGAGCCAAGCGACAAAGCCAATCACAGGAACAGTTGGATTGGAAGGAGAGGTAGCAAATCTGAGCGACGAGACTCCCTCGGAACGCGCCTATCGGCTCACTGAGAAACTGCGCGGGCTTTTGAAAGAGGAGTTGGCGGAGTACGGCGGCGGCGAGGCATTCCTGCGTTGGGTCCGCGGGTATGATGAGGATGCAGCATGAGCCGAATCTTCTGGGATTCCATGCTTTTTATCTATTTACTCGAGGACAACCCGGCATTTTCGACGCGTGTTCAACTCCTGCTGGATCGCTCTTATAATCGAGACGATTTGCTCTTTACAAGTTATCTTGCGTTGGGCGAAGTGATGGCCGGAGGAGAAAAGATGCCTAGGCCGCAGAAGGCGGCGACCCTGAGAGCCACGATCCGGGAGATGGGATTCACCTGCCTGCCATTCGATGAAGGGGCCGTTGCTCCGTTCAGCAGGCTGCGCTCTAGAGAACGATTGCGGATTGCCGACTCGATTCACCTGGCATGCGCGGCCTCGGCTGGTATTGATCTGTTTCTCACTGGCGACAGGCATCTGACAAAAATGGATGTTCCCGGCATCCAGTTCATCGCCGATTTCAACAATCCGATCTTGTAGCTGCGGAGCGACTGTCAAGACTCAATGAGCGCCTTTCGCCCGCAGCAGGTTGACCACCTCGGTATTGCCTTGCTCGGTTGCCTGCTCCAACGCCGTATCGCCATTCATGTTTGTAGCATTGATATTCGCGCCCTCCGTGGGATTTGGTTCTTAGCCCGCAATTCTAGCCCGGCCGCGACTTGAGTGCAAACGCCTATTCCTCATGCGGGCGGCACACACGCGGCAATTGGTGAAATATTGATTTGTGAGATAGGAAAAATCGGCAGGGGAAAAACTTCAACTTGCCACGATCTTGATTTGCTCGGCGTTCTCTTCCACTTCGCCGACTCTGTCGCTCAAACCGCCGTAGCGGCGCTCGCGCTGCTGGTAGTCGGCGATGGCTTCCAGCAGATGGATGCCTTTGAAATCCGGCCACAGCCGCTCTGTAACATAAATCTCGGTGTAAGCAATCTGCCACAACAAAAAATTCGACAGCCGCATTTCGCCCGAGGTGCGTATCAGCAGGTCGGGGTCGGGCATGTCAGATGTGTAGAGATGGCGGCGAATATCTTCCTCGGTAATGCGGTCGGGGTTGATGTGCTCTTGCTTCATTTCCGCTGCCAGCCCTCGGAAGGCGTCCACCAACTCGGAGCGGCTGCCGTAGTTGAGAGCCAGGGTGAGGGTGGTTCCGGTGTTGGCGGCCGTAGCCTGCTCGGCCCAGCGCATCTTCTCCTGGACATCGGCGGGCAGCTCGCCGGTGTGGCCGATGTACTTCAAGCGAACGTTGTTGTCCATCATGCGCTGCACGTTGGCGTCCAGGTAAGTTTTGAGCAGGCGCATGAGAAAGCTGACCTCGGCGCGGGGGCGGCGGAGGTTGTTTTCCAGCGAAAAGGCGTAGAGGGTGAGCCA
>CAWJDN010000216.1:0-12405 GCA_963840985.1 uncultured Acidobacteriaceae bacterium | reverse complement strand
ATCTCCCGTGTTTCATTGAAGAGCCAATCGGGAGGAATCCCCTTCACGCGTACTCCCAATTCACTAATCTTCGTTACAATCTGTACTTTCTCATTCAGAAATAAATCATCGTGTGTTGTGATGATCCAGTCGGGTGCCGGCCGTGCATAGCGTGCAACGGCCCACAGATGATAGCTGGTCGTTGCCGGGCCGCTCAACGCCGGGTTTGCGCCGCCGTTTTGCGACTTCTGCTCGCCCCAGCCCTGGCGCGCGATCTGCACATAGCTGCGACCGAGCACCGGGTCCAGCGTTCCTACCGGGAGGGTCACGTCGGTCGAGAGCGCGCCCTCGGTCCACTCTCCGGTCACGTAATTCTTGAAGCGCGCCGGCGCCCATTTGCCGGTCGCATAGTCGAACATCTTTCCATTTTCGATCGGCGCGAAAGGCACCATCGAGTAGACGGCCAGCGGCTGCCAGGGCTGGAGGCCGTCTTTCAGTTGTTCGGGAAAGACCTTCGGGTCGCCGGCTGCCTTGAAGACCTCCTGCGCGATCTCGCCGGAGACCTGATGGTGGCCGTGGCCGTCGCTGACGCCGCCGACAAAGGTGGAGACGATGATTTGCGGGCGCTCGCGGCGCACGGCCAGCACGGCATCGTAGAGGACGCGCTCATGGCCCCATTTGGCGAAGGACTCCTCCTGCGTTTTGGAGAAGCCGAAGTCAACCTCCGTCCCCCAAAGCTGCTTTGCGCCGTAATACTCGTCGGCCCTGAGCAGTTCGTTGGTGCGGATGAGGCCGAGTGCGTCGTCGAGGTCGGCCGACATCACATTTTGGCCGCCCTCACCGCGATTCAGCGTCAGCAGCGTCGCCCGCACGCCCAGGCCGCGGCTCAGATAGGTCAGCAGCGCGCCGTCCTCATCGTCCGGGTGCGCGACGATCATCACATCCTTCAGCCGCGACGCATCATTCATCGTCACATGTTGCACGGCGGCCAGCGCGCCCGCCCCGCGAAACCAAATCTCGCCCATGTGGCTCACGTCGAACAATCCTACGCCGGTGCGCACCGCCATGTGCTCCGCAATCACCCCGCCACCCACACCCGGATACTCCACCGGCATATCCCATCCGCCAAAATCCACCATCTTGGCCTTCAGCGCGCGATGCGTTGCATTCAGTGCAGTCTTCTTCAGCGGCATGGCGTCGGGCGTGTTCGCATCACTCATAACTCTTCCTTTCATCGTTGTTGTCGCACATGTAACGATAGTGACGCACCAGCCCCGGGGTCAAACCAAGCTTTCATGCTTTGTATCAGGCAGGCAATCAAGAACCAGCGCCGCCCTCACCGCCTCCGCGCCCGCCAAAACGAGCTCACGCCCAAATAGAGAAAGACCGCCGTCATCGCGGCGTAGCCCAGAAACTGTATGTGCTCGGGGCCGTATGCGTAGCTCGCCCTGACGCGCCACATCGCCCGGCCAAACAGCAGCGCAAACAGCAAGAAGAACGCGCCCGTCATCTCCAGCCACAGAATGCCGCCCACCCGCCGAAAGGGCCGCAAAAATCCTCCCACGCCGCGCGCCACTCCCTTCGCCGTTCGTCCCGCCGTCTGTCCCTTCGCCCGCGCATCTGCCGCGCCAGCCGCAGCCCCGCCCGCCGCAACTTGCCCAACTTGTCCAGCTTGTTCTTTTTGTTGATTTTGCCCAGCCGCCGACCCAGTCGCTCCGCCATCCGCAACGCCGCCCGTCGCGCCACTGCCGCCCGCAGCCCCGCCAGCCGTCTGCGCTTCGCCCATCAGCTTCTCGCCGGCCATCCGCCCGGCAACCCGCAGCCCGATCCCCAGCACGCGTCCTATCTTCTCAGCTCTCATTCCGAGTATGATGGTAGCAGCGGCAGCGCCATCGCCGCTTTTTTAACCGGCTTATTTGACATGCCCACTTGCTCCCGGGCCGCATCGGAAGTAAGGTAGATTAATCCCATGCCGCTGCCCTCGCACCCCACGCGCCGGCCGCAGCCCCTGGAGGTGCCTGTGACATCACGTCTGCGCGAACTCATTCAGCAACTGGGCGAGGCCATCAATGAGGCGGTCACTGAGAACGAGCAGATCGCCGGCGTCGTGCAGGACATCCGCCAGCACGGCTTCGATGTGCTGCTCATGCTCGAAGCCTCCATCGCTCTCAATGACGTCACCGAAAAAGAGGACGCCCAGGTCGAAGTCCCCGCCGGACTCCCCGCCGACCAGCCCTTCTCGCAAAACGATCTCAGCTTCCTGCGCCAGTTGCGCATCTCCGTCGCCGGAGAAAATGTCACCGGAGAAAAGCACGACGACCCCGGCCCCTCCGCCAGCTAGGGAACCTCAGAATATGTTGGTGCTTTGAAAGGGCATGGCTTTAGCCGTGCCGCAAATGCTGCAATATTAAAGCGGGCTTTAGCCCCTGAGGGATGCTGTTCGGGAAACCTCAATCTTCAACTGCTTGTTTTGCGTCAGGGCACGACTTTACATCTTGCGGATAATTTCATTTGGAGTTGCGAGAAGCGTCAGGGCATGACTTCAGTCGTGCCGAAAAGAATCATATAAAAAGTTGGGCTTTAGCCCCTGAGGGATGTCTTCGGGATACCTCAATCATCAACTGGCTTGTTTTGTATCAGGGCATGGCTATGCCGGGATCCTCACGGATTCGGGGTTCCTGACGAGAGATCTATGCATGTTGGAGCGGCTATTCCCTAGTCCCTGTTCCCTATTCCCTGCCTTTATCATCCCCGCCAGCCCCTCCACATCTTGCCGGTTGATCGCATCCACAAACGCCCGCGCCACAACTTCCGCCGAATCGCTCATGCCGTCATTGTACCCACGTCGCGCGCCTCCCGTAGGGAGGCAATGAAAATAGCCCAGGGTGAAACCCTGGGAATGAATTTTAAATTGATCCCGCCCTGTAGGGGCGGATTGAATCTATCCAACTTGCCGCACCCAGTCGCGTATATAGGTCCCGACCCGTTCGATGTCTTTGGGATCCAGTTCTCCGCTATGCATAATGATGTTTCTCGATTTCTCAAGAGTGATGATTATTTGCTTAGCCCAATCCAAATTCACGATATGAACCTCGAAGAATACCCAATTATCAGGCTTTCCCATAATTGAGATTAGATCCCCAAAATCAGTGAAATGGAGTAACGAATCTCCACGTTGTGTAAGCCAACGAACGTCTTTCTCTGCGTTCTTCCTATCCTCGGCCTTTTGTCGAATCTCCGCCTTTACACATAGTTCCCACCAATTCTCACCTTTTTCTTCAAGGAGCTTCTTTGAAATGAAATCCCGCACCGAATTCTCAAATGCACAGATGGCTGTGTAGACGACGGCCATCTTTCGAGACTTTTTCACAAGTTCTTCATCCAAGAATGGAATTGATAATCGAATTGAAGTCTCAGATTCCCAGACCTCAGAAAAAATATTACGTTGCTGCCTTCCGGCCCTGTCGAGAGCCTCTTCTGTCAGGAGGCCGCGAAAAACGAACGAGTATAGAGAGTCATAATTCATGGTGGAATTAGAACAAATGCTTCTTAAGGCTCTTGAAAATTGCGTCGTAAACCGCTTGGTCTCTGGACTCCGGGAGATGGATTTGAATGTTGTAATGAAGCTGAGGCTGCTGAAGCTTCTCTGATAACTCATCCTCCTCCTCAGGTTGAACCGCCGTTTCTCCCGGTTTTGCCTGCTTTGAATCCTCCGCTTTCTGACCCGTCTCCTTTTTGGGGGGATTCTTTTTCACCTCAGGAGTCCACTCTGCATAATCAACTAATGCCTTGAAGGTATTGGCCATCAGTGCCAGAACTTTTTCCGAGTTCTTTCCCTGGGTGAGAGTTCTGAACTTGTTTTTGACTTCAGCAACCGTCAGTTCATTGGCCTTAACGTTCACCGCAAACAGATCCCCGTATGACTCCTGGATAGCTTCAGCCAAGACCCGCTTCGATTGAGATTGGTCGAGGAATCGAAAATATCTTTCTGTCGGCGCTCCGTTTGCATCCAGGAAACCGAGGCTCTTCAGCAAGCTTATGTATAGGCGATCATTAGTACTCTTAAACTCGAGATTTTCGAGAACCTTCTGCGTAAAGACATCTGGGGCTTTCGCAGTAATTAGGCTATTGAAGAAGGAGTCAACATTTTTGGTTGTGACCAAATATGAAGCATTCAGAGTCATGCGTACAGTATTGTCTTATTCCGCGGAAAGTCAAGGTAATTCCGCGGTAGTGCCAGGGTAAAGGAAGGGGGGCAAAGGTTTCCATCGATGATTAGGGTGGCTGGGTGACCCATATCTCGATTTTGAGACCTGGGAAACTACGACTACCAATTCCCCACGCCGAAGGCCTCCGCCTGGACGGCCAGTCCCCCACCGCAGGTGCCTCGGCTACTCGGGCCTGGAAAACACCTATAAATCCAGCATCTCGATCAGTTCATCAACAGTCAACTTGTGGTGAGCGGCGATGCGTTTGAGGATGCTGGCGAGCGTGCCTGTCTTGATCGGATGATGGTAGGGAATGACTTCGTGATTCTTGCCGTCGCGCAGGGTGGTCACGCGGATGTGGGAACCCTTTTGTCGGGTCGGCTCATAACCCAAAACGCTCAGTGTCTTGACCAGGCGTGGCCCGTCGATGTCACGTGGTAGCTTCATCAGGCCAGAACTTCGTCCCGCACAAAATGGAGGCGGATGATCTTCGGCGCCTCCATCGTTTCATCGAAATAGCAGGCTACGGCTTCCTTGACCATCGCGCGCAGTTCGTCCAGCGTATCCCCCTGGGTATGGATGCCATACCCCAGAGCGGAAGCCGTGTAACCGCCGTCCGCTTCGTCCTCGCGCACTTCAAAGATGATCTCGCTCATCGAAGGAAGCCCCTTCCCATTAAGTTAATGCTACACCGTCTGCAATTCTCAATCCACTCTGCCGAAGGCGGCTGCCCCACCGCAGGTGGCCTGGACAGCCTGCCCTGAGCGTAGTCGAAGGGGCCAGTCCTCTACAATTAGTACGGAAGCACCACGAGGAAAACCATGCCGCTCTCCGGAGAAGCCATTCGCCTGATGAACTACATTGACGACGTTGCCGTAACCCTGCGCCGCGTCCTGGCCACCATCCCCACCCTCACCGCAGAGGAGCGCGCCCGCGTCGCCGAGCACCTGCTCAACACCAAGCCCAACGCCGAGGACGTTATTCAGGCCCTCTCCGTCCGCTAAGGCCTCCCGCGCCCCAACCCGCCGCCGCCTTCCCCGGAGCCCGCCCGCCGGCTGACTCGCTGATTTGCGCTTCCCAAATCGCCCAATTTTGCGCAAAAAACCTCTACCTATACGTAGAGGTTGTATTTATGCGTTTACGTGCCTGATTTTTGCTACCTGTTCCCCTGTTCCCTCGTCCCTTACTGTCCTCCCAGCACTTTCTCGTAATATTTCACGTAGTGCGGCACCACTAGCGAGGAGCAGAAGCGCTTCTGCGCCGTCTTGCGCCCCGCCTCGCGCATGGCATTGAGCCGCGCTCTATCCTTCAGCAGACTCACTGCTCCGGCGGCCATATCTTCCACATTCCCAACGGGATACAACAACCCCGTCACCCCGTCGTCGATCAGCTCCGGCACTCCGCCCACCCGCGTGGCAATCGACGGAACCTTGCACGCCATGGCCTCCAGCGCCGCCAGCCCAAACGACTCCAGCTCGCTGGGCATCACCATCAGATCGGCCAGCGGCAGCAGCTCGTTCACCTGCTCCTGCTTGCCCATAAAGTGAACCTTTTCATTGATATGCAGGTCGTGCGCCAGCCACTCCGCCGCCGACCGCTCCGGCCCGTCGCCCACCAGAATCAGTTGCGCCGGAAGCTCCCGCGCCACCAGCGCAAAGACCTTCACCACGTCCACCACCCGCTTAACCGCCCTGAAATTAGAGAGATGCATCAAAATTGCCTCACCGGGTGCGGCCAGTTTCTTGCGCGCCTCCGCCCGCGCATTCTCGTCCTTGATGGGCACGTACTCGTCGCAGTTCACAAAGTTCGATACCACCTCGATGGGCCGCGTGATGCCGAAGTGTTTGACCGTTTCTTCCTTTAGATAGTTGGAGATACAGGTGACTCCGTCGCTCTCCTGAATGGCGTATCGAGTGATAGGCAGGTAGCTGCGGTCCAGCCCCACCAGCGTGATGTCGGTGCCGTGCAGCGTGGTCACAAAGGGCAGCCGCCGCCCGCGTGAGGCCAGCATCTGCCGCGCCAGCAGCGCGCTCACCGAGTGGGGAATGGCGTAGTGTACGTGCAGCAAGTCAAGTTCATGATATTCAGCAACTTCCGCCATCCGCGAAGCCAGCGCCAGATCGTAGGGCGGGAACTCGAAGAGCGGGTAACTCGACACCGGAACCTCGTGATACAGGATGCCGTTATCGCGTCCGCTCAGCCTGAACGGCTGCGAATACGAAATAAAATGCACTTCGTGACCTCGCGCCGCCAACTCGATGCCCAGCTCCGTGGCCACCACGCCTGAGCCGCCGTAGGTGGGATAACAGGTGATACCGATGCGCATAAATCCTTCCTATTCTTTTGGATGCAAATCCACGAAAGAGATTCGTTCAATGCCGGGGAAGTTCTCCAACGCGAGAAGTGCTTGCCGCTCGATCTCACGCGAAGCCCGCAGACGGGTGCGAACCTGGGCAAGGTCAGTGTCATTGTAGCCGGGATGCGTGACCAGCTCCCACGTGCCCTCGGGCATGTTCAGGAGCAGTGAAGTGATTGTTGCTGCATCAAGAGTTCCTGTTGCCAGTATGCCGATGGCACCATCGGTAGTCACAAAGCCCTCTTCTGCAACAATGCGCCGGAAAGTGGGCTCCAGCAGCCGCAGCAGCCGCATCTGCACGCGCCGCATCCACGGCGCTCCATGCGTGGCGCGCTGGCTCCACGCCGGCTCGAAAGGATTGCGCACGGCTCTAATACCCGCTGCTTTCGCCGCGCGCAGCACCGGCCTGAGAACGGCGGGAAAGATATGCGCGTGTTTGTGCGTGTCGATGTGAGTGAGGCGCAGGCCGCGGCTTTGCAGCAGCACAATCTGTGCGGCTGTCTCGGCTTCGATTTCGTAGGAACGAATGCGCCCGGTAAGCAACAGTTTGAGAAATACGCCTAGCGTTGGATGGAAGCGGCCCGTTCGCAGATCGACAAGTGTGTGAAGTTTCTGCGTGCGTAGCACTGGCTCGCCATCCACCAGAACCACATGGCAGCCTACGCCCAGCGAAGGCATGGCGAGAGCCAGCTCGATGGCCTCATCGGTTGCCGCTGCCCTGGCCATCAGCGAGGCGCTGGTCAGCACTCCGGCCCGATGCAGCTCGATAATTGCGCGGTTGACCCCGGCGGTCAGCCCAAAATCGTCGGCATTGAGAATGAGACGGCCCACGGGCTGAGTGTATCAACAGCACGTGAACTCGCAGCGACATACCGTTCGACTTCGGCGCGCCCGCGCCCAATAATTTACACGTATACGTAAAGATTTCTTGCATTTTATTGGGCTTTTTGGGAAGCGCAGCTGCACCAGAAATGGTGCAGTGGTTTTTCTGGAGAAAAGGCCACATCGCGACGCTGCTATGATGAAAGCAGGCCGCAATGGTTTTTCCACTCCGCGCGGGCGGTTAGCTCAGTTGGTTAGAGCGCCTGCCTTACAAGCAGGAAGTCCGGGGTTCGAGTCCCTGACCGCCCACCATTTAGAATCAACATCTTGTAGAATATACTCTCGATTGTGAGAGCGATTTTGTTTCCGTTTTATACGGACTATTGGCAACTCCACATTGAACTTTTCCGTTGTATTACTGCTAGCATTGTTTTGACATCAATATGTAGTTTTAAGGATGGACTCAGATTTTGCTTTGCTCTTCAGTGTTCCATAGCGGAATCCGTGTCGCCAAAGGCTCGCTGACCAGCTTCAGTTGCAACTTCGCCACCAATGGCTTCTCCGCAACCAAGAGCTACGTGCTCGGTCCCGGCGGCGAGCAGGTTACGGAATACGCGGTGAGCAGCGCGGCAGGTAATTATGCCAGCGCTTGGCAGCACACCAACGCCTTCTCCGGCGGCAAGATTCAAGCCACTTATCACGACACCGGCACTTACTTCTATCTGGGCGACTGGCTGGGCAGCAAGCGCGTCGAGGTGGGGACCGGCAGTAACGGCATCGGCTGCGCCACCGGCTACGCCAGTCTGCCCTACGGCGACGGCCTGTCCACCGTTGCCCTGCCCGGGTACTCCACCTGCCCCGATGCCACCGAACACCACTTCACGCAGAAGGAACGCGACGCAGAATCCGGCAACGACTACTTCTTCGCACGGTACTACAATAGCGCGATTGGGCGATTCACAACGCCGGACTGGAGCGCGAAGACAGACCCAGTTCCGTATGCTGTCTTCACCGACCCGCAAAGTCTGAATCTCTATGCCTACGTGCGGAATAATCCGCTTATCCATGTCGATGCGGATGGTCATGAATGCAAATCTGGTCAAGTTGCTTGCCAAGCAATGGAAGCACTCCATAGGGCTGAGGGAATCATAAATCCTCCAAATACGCCGCTACCACCTCCCGCAGCGCCCGGCTTACCAGCGGGTGTGGTCCATCTCACATACTGGAATAACGCGCCACGTTTGAGTCCTAAGGTAGAACGAAAGCTCCAAAAGGAACTCGGGAAGCCTGGCGTTATGGAGGCTACCATTGGCTATACGACCAACGGTAAACATTCACCAGATTCAAATCACTACAAAGGATTAGCTGCAGATATTGAGTCCATCAACGGCACACCAATGACGGATAAAGCTCTGAATTTAACTCCAAATGCATATGCCCTGGCCGCCGAGCCGGGCGCCAAAGGTGTGGTGGTTGGCTACGCCACCAGCCAAGGAAGACAGGGCGAGGCGTGCCCCCGGGTTTGCGGCCCAGCGCGCCGTCAACACCAAGAGCTACTTGACCAACGAAAAAGGCATCGATCCTACACGGATCGAGCCGCGCACCGGTAGTGGTAACTTCCAGAAGGTTGACCTGTGGATCGTTCCAGAAGGAGCGACATTCCCGGACCAGGGCACCGCGGTGGTCCAATAGAACAACCTGAAGGCAGTTCCGCGCGTTACAGTGGAGATGGCTCACAGGAAGCCGCGGTAGTAAAGGAGACGCCGCTCGCGCACAGTTCGCGCACAATAAGAAATGTCTTATTGTGTCCTATCCGTCTTTTCAACGACATACAATTGCGACCCGTGTCGTGTAAGTTATTGAAAATACTGGTTAGCCAGTCCTTGACACGGTAGAGGTCAGGATTCGAGTCTCCTCGTTCCCGCCAGATTCTAAGGGCTTAGCTCGTGCTAGGCCCTTTGCTTTTGTGACTACGTACCCGTTGCCGCAACCGCGAGCACCGACCCCTTCTGTGCGGTGTTGAGCGCCGGATTCACCAGCCAATCATTGCAGCTCTCTAGCGACCTATCGGCATAGCGCTAAAAGAATAGTATACATAGTTAAGATATGTATGCTATGTTTTTTGCACCGACCGAGAGGAGCTACATGTTCAAGATGGCAGTTCGGGTTGCGTATCGCATTGAGGGCCGATGTCCTAGGCACCGCGCCTACAACCCCATAAAGGAGGAGCAAGGGGGAATCAAGGGTGAATGTCCAGCGTGTTACGAGCTCCTGAACGCCTATCGGGCATACCTGGCGTTTCGGGAAGCGATTGAGAAGTTCGAGGAGACTGCTATTAGCGACTCGGACAGATGCGTTGTCGGCTTCAAGTGGAGTGCCAACACAGTCCGCGCTAGCAGGTGCCCAGTCCGTGGTAGCGGGTGCCCAGCGGCCAGTTACCCAATCTGTCTTGTTCTTGCTTGCAAGTCAATATCCTACAGCTATTGAGCATAACATGCCGTATATATGCATGAAAAGCACCTCATGGTCAATGATGGGCATACACAAAGTGTCAAAGAATCAGTAGCACGCTTCCTGGAGTAGTAAGCTTGCGGGCGTGATCTGTCACATCCTAATTTTACACTCGTTTCCCCAATATAAATTTTTTACCCACAAATTTACCTCTTTTTTATATTCGTTTTCCCAATATCTTGTTTTTTATATTCCATAATTATTTCACAAAATTCTGCCATACCCTTTTTATAATTCGTTTCCGGGAAGTTATTTAGAATTACATACTCTTCGCTTTTTCCTTTTTTATTAATTTATATTTAACACATTTATTGCGAATTGGGTTTGCATGTTAAGAAAGAGCAGCCTTTTTACAAACGCCTTCCATAACCTATTATTCGTTTTCTACATATAGCGTTGAATATAGCATTTCAAGGAATTGTAAAAAATACAAGTGAAAAAATATTTTGAAGTTAGGGGGGGGCAGGAGGTGCTGGTAGCATGGATCTCGTGCGAAAAATTTGTGAGTGTTTCGCAACATGGTGAAATCGCTTTCCTGAGCAAATTTCGATGGAACATGATTATTTTGGACACTTTGCAGTCCTTGCTCGTGTGCACTGACACATGTTTCATTATGTATTGATCACCGAAATCACAATTTCACATGGTTCAGAACACTATCTACTTGAGCTGTCCGGTGAAATCCTGAACACACACAGCCAAAGCTCTGCAACGATCGTTGGAACAAGAGTAATGGTAAGAAACTACAAGAAATTTTGAAAGGTATTTGGAGACCCAGGAGAAGCAGGCACAAAGAGGACAAGGAAACATTATCGTGCATGAAACGCAATTGAGATCTATTCTGCATATCAGCTTGGGTGTAGCTCTTTTTGTAACGTCCACGTGGATGCTGCTGAGAATCGGAAGCAATCGGAGCACCAGAAGCCTGAGATGAAGATGAAGAAGCAGACGTGACAGCAGCAGCAGCAGACATGGGAGAAAGACGTTAAAATTCAAATCGATCAACAAGACAAACTTCTCAAGAGTACCTGAAGTCCACTGGAGTTTATGTTTCCCCCAGCACGTTGAGATCGAGAATGAAATTAGATCCTGATGCAGATCCTAGCATCAAGTTCATTCTGGTCAATCCCTGCTCACGAAGGAGCAGGATTTAGCCGTGCATGATTGGATTGTCGCGTCCGCAAAGAATGTTCACTGTCTTCCGAAATATGTCTACGTGCTTTTTTTTTGTCGTGCTGTTCATGAGTGTGTGTGCCTCTTGTGAGCAGGTTCGTTGTCGGCGAAAAAGTCGCTGAAATTGGCCACTACACTGAATGGTATAAAAATGCAGCATGCCACGCCTTCCAAAAAGTGGTACCAGCGCTTCTTCCGTCGAAATGCTGTACGTTATGTTGCTTTCTTGTTTCTTGTTTTTTGAAATGGTGAAATTGTAACATGTGCGCTTCTACCATTTGTGCTCCTTCCTATTTACCGTACAGGATCTGAAATCGAAGAAATCCGTTGCCCTGTCCATTGATCGCGCACTTGCATTCAATTCGGCCAATATGGCACTCTATCATTCAAATGTGTCGGCTTTATTTGATTCAAAACACATCGTGTCAGCCGCCCAAGTATATAATATGGATGAAACATCGTTGACTGATGATAATGTAAAATCAGGACATTGGGTCGTCGCACCCAAAAACCAAAAAGCCCAGTCCACAACACCGAAGGCAAGGTACATCCAGCACTGAATCCATCGGTATTTGGTCATGCTTCATGGTTTGCATACACTGTGTGTGTGTGTTCTGACAGTGTTGGGCACATCTCCTTCCTTCCCATTATATGCGCGGATGCAGCTATTACTATTCCACCAATCTACATTTTCGCGGAACAACTCCAACAGACATTTCTTGCTCTGAAATTCAAAAATTGAGGGCATACGGCAACATGCAGGTCGGAGACGAAGTGTTGGCAAGCTCTGAAATTGGGCTTGATTTGTTGCGTCATCATCCTGCAGACCAAGACCTGCCCTTGTTACAAGGCTTTCACTGGGACCTAAATCGTGCCAAGCTCTCGACTACACCCTCTGGCTTCAAAGCGCTACTTCCCTCCCGGCACCCACACTCCAACAGTCATCCCGCATGATGTCTGCTGCTCCTCCTTTCTTTCCTCTGTATCTGAATGGCACACCCGACCTGATTGTCAGATCACGTGCAGACGCGATGATGCACGCGCAATTGTTGAAGTGAAGAAACCAAGGACTTTTGCCAACGCAGTCGATCAAGCTCGAGCTTATCTTCTTTTACTTGATGTTCTTGTCCTGCATCATGTTGTTACATTTCTTACCGATTTGAGTGAGCAACATTTTCTATATTACATTCGTCTCAATTCGGTTTTGCCATCCTCCTCGTCTCGTCTCCGCTTCATCCTTATCCTCTTCTCCATCCATGCTTTCAATCGCAAGAATATCTCTCACTCGTGAATAAACTCTTTTGCGTTTGAGCGACCTGCATTCCCTCCTCAATCGTCTGCCTGGAATTGCAAAGA
>CAWJDN010000215.1:0-17495 GCA_963840985.1 uncultured Acidobacteriaceae bacterium | reverse complement strand
TCCACTGGCGATCCTGGAAGGAACGCAATACCTGAGCGTTTTCAAAACAGAACAGTTGCAGGCGATGGCGCTTCTGACTCTCAATTTGAATGGTATTGTTGCCGGCATTTCGATGGTGCTCTTCGGATGCTATTGCATCCTGCTCGGCTATCTGATTCTCAGGTCTACATTCATGCCTCGAATTATCGGCGCGTTTTTGATCGTAGCCGGTTTGACGTATCAGGTCTTTCTGTCGCCGCCGCTCGCAGCCAATCTTTTCTCCCACGTCGTGATGCCCGCCGGCTCTCTCGGGGAAGGATCACTGATCCTGTGGCTGCTCATCTTCGGCGTGAACTCGCAGCGATGGAGGCAACAGGCCGGCGAGACGGAAGTATGACTCCTGGCTTGAGTAATCACTCACTGAGGAGCGCTTTATGAAGGCAATTGTCTACGATCATTACGGGCCTCCAGATGTCTTGCAGTTCAAGGAGATTGCAACCCCCGTGCCCGCCGACAATAAGATCTTGATCAAAGTATGCGCATCTTCCGTCAATCCGCTGGACTGGCACTTTATGCGAGGCGATCCGTGGCCCATCCGCCTGATGCTCGGGTTGAGCAAGCCTAAAATCGCGCGGCTGGGCGTGGATGTAGCCGGCGTGGTGGAGGCGGTAGGCAGGAATGTCACTCAGTTCAAACAGGGAGACGAAGTCTTCGGAGGATGCCGTGGAGCCTTCGCCGATTTTGTCTGTGCTACTGAAGATGAATTGGCGATGAAGCCGGACAATCTCTCGTTCGAGGAGGCAGCCGCCGTTCCCATCGCGGCGATCACCGCCCTTCAAGGCCTTCGCGACAAGGGACGCATCAAGCCGGGGCAGAAGGTTCTGATCGATGGCGCCTCAGGCGGCGTCGGCACATTCGCAATCCAGATTGCCAAATCCTACGGGGCGGAGGTCACCGCCGTGTGTAGTACGCGGAATTTGGATCGAGCTCGATCACTTGGCGCGAACCATCTCATCGATTACACGCGGGAAGATTTCACTCGCAACGGCCAGAGCTACGATCTGATTCTGGCCGCGAACGCATATCATTCGACCTTCGATTACCGGCGCTCGCTGAGCCGGAACGGAATCTGCGTCAAGTCCGGAGGAGGCATTGCAAGCCTTCTAGCAATGCTACTTGAATCTTTGCTGTCACTGATACTGTCGCTATTTGGCAACAAGAAGATATGCGGCATGATAGCCAAACTTAATAAGAAGGATCTAGTGCTTCTGAAAAATCTTCTTGAAGTCGGGAAAGTAGTTCCCGTGATTGATCGGCGTTACCCATTGAGCGACACAGCAGAAGCTATCCGTTACCTTGAAGAAGGTCATGCGCAAGGGAAGGTCGTACTAACTGTTGTACACGAATAGCAAACTTGGCCGATGCGCGTCCGCCCACAACAGCGCCTACAGTAGCTTGCCCGAGGCTAGGTCGCGAATCAATCCGTGGTCGGCAGCAAGGAACTCATAGCCCGATAGCTCATCCAGCCGCACCCAGCGAAACTCGTGGTAGATATGATTCACGATCTCCCCGGAAAACTCGCGCACCGCAAAAAACTGCAAATCCACCGCGCCGCCATGGCGGTAATTATGGCGGATGTGCGTGACCAGCGGGCCGATGGTGGCCGTGATGCCCAGCTCTTCGTGCAGCTCGCGGGCTAGTGCTTGCTGAGGGCTCTCACCAGGCTCGATTTTGCCACCGGGAAACTCCCACTTGAGCGCCATCGGCTGATTCGGGCGGCGTTGACCGATCAGAATCTCGCTGCCGCGCACAATCAGCGCCGCCGCCACAAAGCGAAGCGCGAAGCCGGCAGGCCGGGAATCCGTCTTGGGTTGATCTTCATCCACCCTATTAGTGTAAACGCACCAAATGGTTGCAGCGTTTGAACTGAAAAATTATAGATTGGAAGTTCTAAACATGTTCTTAGAAATAATCAGGCAGAATCGTGCCGAGCTACACTCCCGGTATGGGTCTACTGCTTTGTCAGTGCGCGGCCTTGAGCCAGAGTGCCGTCCACCAGAGCATCCATCTCTGCACGTCCGGTGCGGTGGTTCACGATTGCCGCTCGAATCGCCGTGCGCCCTCTGATCCGTGTCGTAGACGGCGCTACCACGCCCGACTCCTGCAATCGGACGGCAATCTCCGCGTTCACGGAGTCTGCGGCGCGATAACGGAAGCAGACGATATTCAGTTCCACTGGGGCCATCAATTCCAATTCCGGCGTCGCGTTGATGCGGCCCTCCAGATACCTGGCCAGCGCGCAGCAGCGGGATATCGACGCTCCCAGCCGCTCCGTGCCCAGAACCTTCAGCGTGAACCAAACCTTCAGCGCGCGAAAGCCGCGCGAGAGGTCCGGCCCAAAGTCGCACGGCCACGGCGAGCCTGCTGCCAGTCCTCGCTCCGCACGCGCCAGGTACGCCGTTTGCATTACGAAGGCCTGCTTGTGCGCCTCCGCGTCCCGCACCAGAATGAAGCCTGCATCATAGGGCGCCTGTCCCCACTTGTGAAAATCAAAAGCCAGCGAATCGGCGCGTTCAATTCCGTCCAGCCGCGGGGCAAGATCAGGAGCAAGCCTGGCCAGCGCGCCAAAGGCTCCGTCCACGTGGAACCATAGCTTCTCACGCCGGCAAAGCTCAGCCATGCCGGCCAGATCGTCAATCGCTCCCGTTTCCACCGTCCCCGCGCTTCCCACCACAAAAAACGGTGTGAAACCGGTCTCGCGATCCCGCTCAATCGCCTCGCTGAGCGCTCTCAGGTCGATTCGATAGCGGTTGTCAACGGGGATGAGCCGCAGCGCATCGCTGCCCAGCCCGGCAATGTCCATGGCTTTGGTAACGCAGCTATGCACCGCGGCCGATGTGTATGCGGTCAGCCGTCTTGTTTCAGCCGCAACTCCACCTTCGCGCACCGTGACGCCCAGAGCGGCGTCCCGGGCTATCACCACCGCCATCAGATTCGCCATCGACGTTCCGGTGACGAACAATCCGCTCGCGCCATGCGGGAATCCGAAGATCTCCCGCACCCATTCGCTCACCTGCCGCTCCACCTCGACCGGGATATGATCGCGGCCTCCGAGGTTCGCATTCAGCCCCGCGGCCAGCATCTCCGCCACCATGCCCACCGGCGTGCCGCCGCCATTCACCCAGCCCATAAAGCCCGGATGCACGTTGCCTTGCGAATAGGGCAGCACATCCCGCATGAACTCCGCATGAACCTGAGCCAGCTCTTCGCCCTTTTGCGGCGCGGGAGATCGAAAACGCGCCCGCGCTTCCTCTGGAATTGGCTGCCACACCGGCCGCTCGCGAATCTTCTTGATATATCCCAGCATATCGTCCAGCATTTGGTGCGCCTGCGCCCGAAAAGCAGCCCAATCCGCCGGATCGAGGGTTTCACGCGCCTCCGCCTGAGGGTCAATGCCGGACATATTTTTCGGGTCAATCATAAGGCACCTGGGAGATACGTCTCTCTATAGAGTATTTTACGTGCTGACCTGCTCCGGGCGCTCTACCTTCGCAGCGTTCTGAGTAATTGAGGGGCGATACCTAAGCTACCCGACCTTCAGCAAGATTTTGTGCTAAGATTCCGCTCGAAGCCTAATTACCACTGTCGCGGTGACCTATGAAGATATACCAGGGTCGATTTTCTGTTTTGTTGTTTGTGGTTGCGCTTGTCTTGAATCTCCGAGCCCAGGTGCCGCCGGACGCACAGATTGCTGGGCGTGTCGTTCGAGCGGATAATAGCGCTCCTATCGAAGGCGCAACCGTTTCACTGTATTCCTGGGGCTTTATTGCAGGAAATCCCAAGACCGTAAAGACCGATCACAACGGAGATTACTACTTTCAAGGCCTGAAGTCTGGCAACTATTCGATCTCGGTATCCGCTGATGGATTTGTCACAGCGGAATATCGACGAGATGCATCGCTGGACGGCGGGATGTTAACGGTCGATGGCACTACACGGATGCGAGAAGTTGATCTTCGCCTGATTCGTGAAGCTGTAATTCGTGGCGTGGTGATCGATACAGACGGCAGATCCGTCGGCTCGGGCGTTTTCGTCGCAGCGGTTCGTTGGGAGATACGGGATGATGGATCGAAAAGATTATCACCTGTATCGGAGGATTATACAGACGCAGCAGGCCATTTTGCGCTGAAGAAGCTTCCGGCAGGGAACTACTTCATTTGCGTGGATGGCCCGTCAGGATACGAAGTTCACCCAGACCCCGGTGGCTGGTATAAGGAAAGCTGGTACGGCGACAAACCCTCGGATAAAGGCGCATTGCAGGTATCGCTCAAAGAAGGGGGAGAACAAGACGGTATTCAAATCAAAGTTGAGCGTGAAACGCGATACAAAGTTGTCATCTGGCCCTCAGGTATGGAACCTGACCATGACGCGAAAAGCTACGACCTGAACTTCAGTCTCATGGAGAGGGATACTACTTGCATGAAGCAGCCAGACGGAAGTTACGTGATCCCGGATATACCTGATGGACACTTCACGTTAGTAAGCGAAGTGTGGTTAAGGTCCAAATACGATGGGAGGAAAGAAACCAACTTCGATATTGTGGATGGTGATGTGACATTGCACATAAATCTCGCTGGCCTCAGCGAGATCGAGAATAATGTGAAGTGAAAAGAAACATTGAGCGAAGTCGTCTGGGGTGATCATTCGAAGCACTTTACCGATTTTATAGGTGCCCCACGGAAATATGCGTATCAATAAACCCCATTATGTGCTACACTGTACTTGCGCTCAGTGATTTGGCCGTGAGCGGCAGCGAGCCTTCATAAGCAAGTTTGCCTGGCACAGTTTTCCCCAAGCCCCTACAGCGTATCCACATGGTCTCCCATCCTGGGGGCCTCTGCCATGGGTCAAACCAGGCCCGGCAGTAGATTGTGTGTTCGTCTCCTCCAACCAAGGAAGCCGCGCCAGCGAACCAGGAAACGCTTGAAAGCGTGGGAGCGTGGAGCCGGCTGGCAATGTGCCGTCTGGCGATGAAGCAGCGTGCGGCAGCTCCGGGCGCAGGCATTCTCCTATTGAATGTCTGGCTAGTCTTAGATTCGACTTTCGGTTCTC
Organism: uncultured Acidobacteriaceae bacterium; assembly: GCA_963840985.1. Taxonomy (GTDB): domain Bacteria; phylum Acidobacteriota; class Terriglobia; order Terriglobales; family Acidobacteriaceae; genus Telmatobacter. The sequence continues at coordinate 12,404 of CAWJDN010000215.1, read as the reverse complement.
CCTTACGCAAATTGATTAGCAGGCTTGCGCCCTTGAATGTGCGCGCACGCCTCTTCGTCCGGTTCCGATTGCAGGCGTCAGGGAAACTGGCGCTCGCGGAGCCCAACAGGAATGTACCCTATTTTGACAACACAGTTTTCTCAGTTTTATCTTTCGCCCGCCCTGATGGCGCGGCTCGACGCCAACAAATTTGTAATTCCCACACCGGTGCAGGCCGGATGCATCCCTCCTGCTCTCGAAGGCCGCGACGTGCTGGCCACCGCGCAGACCGGAACCGGCAAGACGCTCGGTTTCCTCATCCCGATCATCGAGATGATGCAGAAGGCCGAAGGCAAGGGAGCACTCGCTCTTATTGTTCTGCCCACGCGCGAGCTGGCCATGCAGGTGGAGCAGGCCTTTCTCGCCGTTCGCACCAGCTCCGAGCAATCCGTGGCCCTGGTGGTCGGCGGGCTGGCAGAGCGAGCGCAGCTCGACGCCATTCGCCGCGGCGCGCGCCTTATCGTCGCCACTCCCGGTCGCCTGGAGGACTACCTCAAGCGCAAGCTGGTCCGCCTCGACGAAGTGAAAATCCTGGTCCTCGACGAAGTGGACCGCATGTTAGATATGGGCTTCCAGCCGGCCATCGCCCGCATCGCGGCTACGCTGCCGACTGTCCGCCAAACCCTCTGTTATTCCGCCACGCTCGAAGGCTCCGTCAGAGAAGTGGCGCGCAAGTATCTCTCGAATCCCGTCCGTGTCGAGATCGGCTCAGTACTCAAGCCCGCGGAAAACGTTGAGCTGCGCACCTTCGAGGTCGAGCTGGACAAGAAGCAGGAACTGCTCGAGCACCTTCTGGGAGCAGAGCAGGGAAGCTTCCTAGTTTTCGTGCGCACCAAGCACGGCGCCGACCGCGTAGCGCGCCGCCTGGTTCGCAGCGGACATTCTGCTACGCAGATTCACGGCGACCGCTCGCAGGCACAGCGCAACCAGGCGTTGCGCAGCTTCTCTGAGGGCCGTCACCGGGTACTCGTTGCCACCGACGTAGCCGCACGCGGCATCGACGTGGCCAACGTGGCCCACGTCATCAACTTCGACATGCCCAAGATGGCCGAGGACTTTGTCCACCGTGTGGGCCGCACCGGCCGCGCGTCAGCCCACGGCGTAGCCTCCACCTTTGCCGGTCCGGCTGAGCGCAACGACCTGCGCAAGATCGAGCGCACGTTATCCATCCAGATGAAGCGTTTCCGGGTTCGGTCGGCGGGGGATGCAAAGGCGGCTTGAAGGGTGAGCCGGGCCGGGGGCAGCATAAGCTGCTCCCGGCTTTTTCTTATTGTGCCGCATTTGATCGGAGAACGAATATTTTGCTCGCCAACAGGCCCTTGATGGTGGTAGGCAGCGTCTGTATAGATATATACTTGTAACCGATGGGATGTATGAAGTTTCCTATATCTGACTCCCTGGAACAGGGCTCATCCACCGTTTGCATCGAGCTGCGAGGTTTACCTCCGGCAATGCGAGCTCGATGCGTGGTTGAAGTGTGATCTGGGTGGCACAGCAGAGGTGGCACAATGATGCGGCGAGTACGAGCATGGTTGAAGTGTGATCTGGGTGGCACAGCAGAGGTGGCACAATGATGCGGCGAGTACGAGCATTGTTTTTATCGTTTTTCTGGCTGGTTTTCTTGAAACAACAAGCGCACAACAGCCCAACGGATGCCCGCTGCCTGAGCCTCCTCTGACCATCCACCGCGCCAACATCTTCAGCGATCAGCAGGAGCAGTGGCTGGGCGATGCCGAGGCAGAAGGGATAGAGCCGCACTATCTGCTGCTGCCCGCGGAGAAGAGCGAATATTTGACGAAGCTGGGGGAAAAGCTACTCTCTCGGCTGCCGCCTACGTCCATCCACTACTCCTTCCGCATCTTCGAGTCGGGCGAGGTGAGCTCCTTCTCCCTGGCCGGCGGCCACGTCTATCTCAGCCGCAAGCTCGTATTGGATGCGCGCAATGAAGACGAGCTGGCGGGGGCACTGGCGCACGAAATCGGTAGCATATATATCCACCATACGGCTACCGTGTTTACGCGGGCGATGGACAAGCTGCTGGACGTCAAGTCGCTCGGCGGCCAGGCAGATGTCCGCGACAAGTTTCAGAGGATGCTGAACGTCCCCAAGGATATCCTGGATTACAAATGGAATCCTCGGCTGAGCATAGATGACCTGGAGAGCGATGAGTTGCAAGCTGACCAGGTGGGTTTTTACGCCATGGTGAAGGCCGGTTATGCGCCCCAGGCATTAGATTCGATACTCGACCGCGCCAGCCTCAACGAAGGCTACAAGGGCAACATCTTCACCGATGCACTTGACCTGACTACGAATGCGAGCATGCGGGTGCGCAAAGCGCAGAAGATGATCAAGTCGCTTCCCACCTCGTGTGGCAGTATCCAGCCTCAGGAGCCGCCAGAGTTCAAGGCGTTCCAGGATTTCCTGATCCGTCATCGAGTCAATCCGCTGCTGGCTCCCACCCCTGGACTCAAGGCCATCAAACTGGACCCTCCCATGAGTCCTGCGCTCGAAAATGTGCGCCTCAGCCCCGACGTCAAATTCCTGCTGGCACAGGATGAGCTGAAGATTCACGTACTAAGCCGCGCGCCGCTCAAGCTGCTCTTTTCCATCGACGCTCCCGGAGCCCAGATGGCACAGTTTACACCCGATTCGGCCGATGTTGTCTTCTATTACGCCGGCCTGCGCTTCGAAGACTGGAAGGTTGCGACCGGGCAGCGGGTGCAGGTTCACGATTTTGCCGACTACGCAGGCTGCCTGCAAGACAGTCTCTCACCCGACGGATCTACCTTTGCCTGCTTCAGCCGCAGCTTCGACCGCCGCTCGAGGCTCAACGGAGTCGGAAGCTATGGCTGGCTGAAGCTCGGCGATCTGTACACCGGCAAAATGCTGTATGAGAACAAGGACTTCTATCTTCCCAACTTAGAGGCCCAGGCCCCCGGCGCGGCCTGGCGCGCCATCACGGAGCCGCGCCAAGCCTCTGTTGCCTGGAGCCAGGATGGACGCTACTTTCTTGCCTCTTCAGGAACCGCAGCGCTGGGCTTCGACCTCCAGGCTGGCAAGACGCTGAGCCTGGGCAACGGCCTGTCGCACCTCTATGAGAGCCGCATGGCCTTCGTCGACTCCGGCAAGCTGGCCTTCGAGTGCGATTGGGGATTCAAGGAAGGCGGCCCGCGCGACACATTCAAGATGTGCTACACCACATTTCCAGAGGGCTATCCGCTCAGCACCTTCATCATGGGCCGGACGTGGATGGCCAGGGTTACGCGTGGGCCGTGGTTGCTCACCGGACCAACCAGCGACGCGGCGGCAACTCTCTTCGATCCCGCCAGCGGGAAGGAGGGGCTCTCGTTCAAGCTCGAGGTGGTTGACCTTGTCGGCGAGACGTTGGCCGTGGAAGCCGAGCGCGGCGGAGTCTCTGTAGGACCGCTTAACGGAAGCATGGAGACGCTCTCGCTGCCTGTGACGCCGCTTCCGTCCTTGGAGGCTGCCAGGTTCAGTGCTGACGGGCGCTTCCTGGCCATCTCCGATCGCGCCCGTGGCGCCGTCTGGGATTTGAGCACCGGCAAACAGGTCTCCCTTGCCGGTCCCTTCCGCAATGCGAGGTTCGATGGCCAGGACAAGCTGCAAGCGCGCATCGCCAGCCACGAACTCAAGCCGGCCCTTGACGCCGGGATCGACCGGCGTACCGGCAAAGTAGCGCCCACCCTCAGTATCGTAACCGAAGAGATTCAGTACGGCAGCGTCCTCGTGCGTTACAAACCGCTGGAAAGAGATCAGGAGCTTCACTTCAATGTTGCGATCGAGGCAGTAGATGCGTCCAGCGGCGCTCCGCTCTGGTCAAGACGATTCCCCAACAACCCGCCCTTGCTCCTGGACACCGACGGCGATCAGATTCTGCTGTTGATGGAAAGGCGTAGCTTGACCGGCGGCGATCAGCTGGACCACAACAGAAAGCTGACGGTGCGCACTAGCGATGAGACAAGGGAATTCCTGGAGAGCGGCGTGGTGGTCGAGGTAGTTTCGCGCCGCACCGGGCTTCCTGTGAGGCTGGTTGTAGCGCCGGAGATGGGCTTCGAGCGCAGCGCCGCTCTTTACGGCGGCCTGCTGGCCATCCACGGCGACAGAAATAACACGGTGGTCTACCGGCTTTCGGATGGCGTGCGGCTGCTGGCTTTCTCTGGCTGCGCGATTGCCGGCGATGAGGGTATGGGACTGATCGCCGCTACCAACCAGCCGCAGGAAGTGACGATCTACAATGTTGCTACCGGGGAGAAGGTCATGCGCGTAACGCTGGACAATAATGTGCTGGCGGCCCGCTTCATTCCGACAACGAGGCAACTGCTTGTGCTTACCGCCACGCAACGCGTCTATGCGCTCGACTTGCCCGCCGCCGCACCGGCCTTAGACGTGGCGAAGTAGGCGTTGCCAACCGCCCTTAGGCACTTGTATCAGGCATCTGGCCTCCAAGATGCGTGTGAAAGAAGGTCGTAATCCGCCGTCGGGCATCCATCGTGGTCGCCTCATCTAGGAATGAAATCGATTGTGACAATTCAATGAATGGCTTTTACGCCTGAAAAACAGTGATAGCTATCACTACTTTCATGGTTGGTCTGGTGATAACAGAGAATGTGATTGACTGAGTTTTTCGCTCAGCGCAACCATCTCTTTCTTAGCCGCGTCCTCCGGGTCAAGTCTTGGGCCCGTATCATAACTCTGCTTGAACGAAACAATTTCAAACGATTCTATCAGCGCCAAAGGCGGGTTGGCCACACCGCATGTGCCTACTTGTTCGTCAGCGCCTCTACGCCGGGCAGCTTCTTGCCTTCGAGAAACTCCAGCGAAGCTCCGCCGCCGGTGGAGATGTGCGTGATCTGGTCGGCTACGCCTGCCTGGTTAATGGCCGAAACCGAGTCGCCGCCGCCGATAATCGATGTAGCCGCGCGGTTGGCCGCGACAGCCTTGGCAATCGCATTAGTTCCCACCGCAAAGCGCGGAAATTCGAAGACGCCGGCCGGCCCGTTCCACACAATCGTGCGCGCCGTCGAGACCACTTCCTCAATCGCCGCAATCGACTTGGGGCCGATGTCCAGTCCCTGCCACTCGGCAGGAAAATTCTTCGAGCAATCCCACACTTTTGTGTTGGCGTCAGCCGCAAACTTGTCGGCCAGAATGTTATCCACCGGCAGTAGCAGCTTCACGCCCTTGGCCTTGGCCTTGTCGAGCGCCGCCTTGGCCATATCGATCTTGTCTTCCTCCACCAGCGATTTGCCCGTCGTCACGCCCAACGCTCGCTCAAAGGTGTAAGCCATACCGCCGACGATGACCAGCGTGTCCACCTTGTCCAGCAAGTTATCAATCACGTCGATTTTGCCAGAAATCTTCGAGCCGCCGATGATGGCCACAAAAGGCTTTTCCGGTGATTCCAGCGCCTTGCCCAGGTAAGTAATCTCTTTTTCCATCAGCAGGCCGGCAACGGCTGGCTTGAGAAAGTGAGTAATCCCTTCCGTCGAGGCGTGAGCGCGATGCGCCGAGCCGAAGGCGTCATTGACGTACACATCGGCCAGCGAGGCCAGCTCCTTGGAAAAAGCAGGATCATTAGCTTCTTCCTCGGCGTGGAAGCGCAGATTCTCCAGCAGCAGCACCTGGCCAGACTCGAGCTGCCGGGCCATCGTCGCAGCCACTTCGCCGATGCAATCCGGCGCAAAGGCCACATTGACCTCCTCGCCCAGCGCCTTGCCCAGCAGGGCGCGCAGCCGGTCCACTACCGGGCGCAGCGAGTACTTCGTATTCGGCTTGCCCTTGGGACGGCCTAGATGCGAGGCCAGAATCACCTTGGCCTTGCGCCGCAGGGCGTACTCAATGGTGGGCAGCGTGGCCACGATGCGAGTATCGTCCGTGATGGTCGAGCCGTCTTCGCTCAGTGGCACGTTGAAATCGACGCGGATAAACAACCTCTTGTTGGTCAGATCGATGTCGCGAATCGAGAGCTTGGGCATGGGAACGGCCTTCCTTGAATTTGGTTACAGAACAATTCTAGAGCCGGGCGGCGCCAGGCTCCAAGCCGGAAACCACGGCGTCCATCTCGATCTCGGCGCACCACTTGGGGTTGAGCAGCGTGGCGACGATCATAGTGCTAGCAGGGCGAATCTCGCCAAAGAACTCGCCATGGACGCGGCCCACAGCCTCCCAGTCCTCGGCATGAGCCAGATAAATGCGGGTGCGGACGACGTCTTTGAATGTTGCTCCAGCTTCGCCGAGGGCAACGGCGGCGATCTCGAAGATGCGGCGTGTCTGTCCCGCCGCGTCCTGATCGTCGGCGCCCACCGGGCCAGTTCCGGATAAGTGAACGGAGTTCCCCACGCGCACCGCGCGGGAGAAACCAATGATCGGTTCGTAGGGAGAAGTGCCAGAAATGTTTTTGCGCATATCTGTTTTCAATGATAGAAGATCAGAGTAATGCGATCAGTGGCCAGTGATCGAATCAACTGACCACTGACCACTGTTCTCTGTCTGTTGTTTACAAGCCCTTCTTGGCCAGGAAGCTAAACAGATCGACGACGCGGCAGGAGTATGCCCACTCGTTGTCGTACCAGCTCAGCACCTTCACGCTCTGGCCGACGACCTTGGTCAACGGAAGATCGACGATGGACGAGAGCGGGTTGCCCTTGTAGTCGGAGCTGACCAGCAGGTTGGAGTCAACGCCCAGGATGCCCTTCAATTCGCCCTCGGAAGCCTTCGTAAAGGCTGCATTCAACGCTTCGGCGGTAACGGGCTTTTCGGCGATGAAGGTCAGATCGACAAGCGAGACATTCGGCGTAGGAACGCGAATCGCGAATCCGTCCAGCTTGCCGGCACTCTCCGGAATCACCAGCTTGAGAGCCTTGGCGGCGCCTGTCGAAGTGGGAATCATGCTCAGCGCGGCGGCCCGAGCCCTGCGCAGATCCTTGTGCGGGAAGTCCAGAATGACCTGGTCGTTGGTGTAGCTGTGGATGGTGGTCATGATGCCGCTGACAATGCCGCAGGTATCCAGAACAACCTTGACCACTGGCGCCAGGCAATTGGTGGTGCAACTGGCGTTGGAGAGAATGTGGTGCTTGGCCGGGTCATATTTGTTCTGATTGACGCCCAGCACAATGGTCATGTCCTCGTTGCTGGCCGGAGCGGAGATAATCACCTTCTTCACCGTCGCACCCAGATGCGCCTTGGCCTTGGCCCCGTCGGTAAAGTGCCCTGTAGATTCGAGCACAATCTGCGCGCCCACTTCAGCCCAGGGCAGCTTGGCCGGATCCTTCTCCGCGAAGACCTTGATCTTCTTGCCGTCGACGGAGATGAAATCGTCACCCGCCTTGATATTGTTCTTCAGGTTGCCCAGAATCGAGTCGTACTTGAGCAGGTGAGCCAGTGTCGCTGGGCTGGTCAAGTCGTTGACCGCCACATAATCAATCTCAGGATTGCCTAATGAAGCCCGTAATACGTTGCGGCCAATGCGGCCGAAGCCGTTGATTCCAACCTTAACTGCCATGTCTGTATTCTCCTTGGTTGCCGGTGAGGCTGTGGTTTTATCTGGTTCGAGCTTGCCCTGGTTGGACGGCTGATGACCGCCCGGCACGCATTTCTACCAAACTCATGATGGTAACATTGCAGGTCAGCGGAAGCGAAATATAGCGCGTTTCTTCCCCTTTTGCGCAGAACCCTCCGCTCTCATAGTATGTCCTTCCCGTTACAGGACCGTATGTGACGGAGTGCACATATATTTGCAGCGCCCTCGGTAAGTATGGTATCCCCGTATCAGTACGTGTTTGAAGGCGGCATGAGAAAACGTTCCCGACGCAACCCCAATATCTCCGAATCCACCGGCAAAATCGGCCAGGAAATCCCCTCGAATCAACAGCGGCCATTGGTTCCGTTCTATCCGGATGAGCCCTCTGCGGCCACTCCGCAGCAGCGGCCGGCCAGACCGGATCGGCAACCAAAACAGCAGCAATCCGTCAGACCGGAGTGGAATGAGCCAGCCGGCTCCGGGCGCTTCGAGCTCGAAACCCAGCCGGAGATGCCCTCCCTTGCGCCGCCCGAGCCGGAGGCAGCCGGACGCTCGCCCCAGGCTCCTAAGGGCTTCGTGGTGCTGGCTATCGGCCTGCCCGGCTCCGGAAAAACCACCTGGTTCCGCCGCCGCGGCGTCACCCCGCTCTCCAGCGACCTGCTGCGCAACATCCTCTTCGACGATGTCGAGGAGCAGCGCTACCAGGGGCTGGTCTTTTCCACCCTCCGCTCGCTCCTGCGCGCCCGCCTCATCGCCCGCATGCCCTTGAACTACGTGGACGCCACCAACCTATCCATCCATGAGCGTCGCCAATGGATCAAGATGGCCAAGAGCTTCGGCTACGAGGTGCAGGCGGTCTTCTTCGACGTGCCATTGGATGTCTGCCTGGATCGCAACCGCCAGCGTGACCGCTCGGTCAGCGAGGACGTGATGCGCAAGATGGCCGACAGGCTCAAGCCCCCGGTCTTCGAAGAAGGCTTCGCCAAAATCACCGTGGTCCGGGTCAAGAGCGCAAATTGACGAGTGCTTCACATTACTTCGACGTACTCTGCACTAGAATTGACTAGCTTCCTGAAAACCTGTGGGTCTGCCGAAGGAGGAAAGTTTCGTATGGCAGGTATAGCGCATGCGGCTGTAGGGCTGGCAGCCAAGCCGCTCGTTCCTGAAGTTAACGTTGGTTGGCTTATCCTTGGCACTGTCGTCCTCGACATTCTATGGGTTGCATTTTGGTGCGTTGGCCTTGAAACCTCGCCTGCGTACCATGGGCCCGGCGCACATCCTCCCTGGTGGGACCATAGTCTGCTGATGGCCGTAGTCTGGTCTGTGCTCTTTGGCTTGTTGGCCTACTGGCTGGCACGCCGCTTCCGGCGCCGGACACTGATTGGGGTCGTCTTCGGCCTGATGGTCTTTTCGCACTGGGTGCTTGACTGGATCACGCATCCCATGACGGCGCTGTCGCCCACCGACAAGGGTATACCCCTTGCCTTTCAAGGTTCGCCTCTCATTGGGCTGGGACTGTACCGGACTATGACCGCCGTCTGGGTCACGGAAATCGGCAGCATGGTGGTGGGGCTCGCGATTTACTTCTGGGCGCGTCGGCGGATGAAGCGGTTGAAGACAAGCGTCACTTAGCGAGGTTATCAATTAAGATGCGCCTGTGCTGCGGATAATCTCGCACCTACTGTTTGTTCACATCCACATAGTAAAGCTCCGTCGCCACCTGAAACTCATCTTTGCTGAGCGGCGTCTTCATCCACTGCCACTGAGTCGTCGGATGAATGATCTGCCACTCTCCCGGCCTGCCCACCCTCACCGGCATGGCGAACTTCTCTTCATCGGCCCGCCACTTATACATCACTAAGCCCGGCTCCTCGCCGAACAATAGCTCCAGACGCGGAATCTGCGCGTGCCGCAGATACTGATCAAAAATAGGCGTCAGGTTCATCCCTGTCTGTTGATTGAAGTAGGCCACCACATCTTCCGTTAGAATGTTCTGATATTTGAAGTGCTGATAGAAGCCGTGCAGCAGCGCCCACCACTTGGCATCGTCGTTGACCACACTGCGCAGCGTATTCAGCATCAGCGCGCCTTTGAAGTACTGATCCTGATCCGGCTCGGCATTCACGCCCCGCTCGGCTATAATCGGCCGCTGATTCTTCACCCTGGCCTTGTCGCCGTTAAGGTACTTAATGGCGTCGTCTTTGCCCCAGTTGTATTCCACATAAAGGCTTTCCAGATAAGTCGTCCAGCCTTCATGAATCCACATATCGGCCGGGTCCGCCGCCGTGATGCTGTTGCCGAACCACTCGTGCCCGCTCTCGTGAATGATGATGAAGTCGAAGCGCAGGCTGATGCCCACTCCAGTCCAGTCGCGGCCCAGGTAGCCGTTCTTGAATAGGTTGCCGTAAGTCACCGCGCTCTGATGTTCCATCCCGGCGTAAGGTGCTTCAATCAGTTTGTATCCGTCCTTCACAAATGGATACTCGCCGAAGTAATGCTGGTACGCCTCTAACATCCCTTTAGCCTGCGCGAATTGTACCTTTGCCTTCTCCAGATCCTCCGGCAATACATAGTAATCCAAAGTCAAGTCGCCTAATTGGTCCGAGAAGTGAACATAACTCCCGATGTTCAGCGAGACATCGTAGTTATTGATGGGATAATGCACCATCCAGTCCCAGCGCGTATAACCGTCGCCCAGGTCAGTCTTGCCCATGAACCTGCCGTTCGACACGTCCACCAAGCCATTGGGAATGGCGACGCTGATCTCCATGCTCTCCACCTCGTCGCGCCATTGATCCTTATTGGGCCACCACATGCTCGCGCCCGTCTCTTCACATGCCGTGTTGATCCACACGCGCCCTGCCGGGTCCTTCTTGAAGGTCATGCCGCCGAAGCGCCCTGTCTCCTCTGGATGCCCGGAGTAATAAAAATCAATAGAATATACTTGCCCCGCGCGCAACGTCTGCGGAAAGTCCACAAAGACCGCGCCCGAATCGCGCTCGTAATTGAGCGGCGTCTCGCCGTACAGAATTTTGTCCACCACCAGCGATTCGAACAAATCAAGCTGAATGCGCGTGCCATCCTTCAGCATCCTAAAACGGATGGTGTTCTTGCCGCTGATAAACTGCTTCTCCGGATCGACGCGAATGTCCAGGTGGTAATAGAGCAGCTTGTTGTTGGCGCGAAAGGGACCGTAGGCTCCGCGTAGCATCTCCGCGCGCGTGGGCGCTAGCAGCTCCGCATCGCCCGGCTTTACCGGCGGTTTCTGCGCGGCGGTCGGCACGGCAGCAGGTGCGGCTACGGGCGCAACAGTGGGCGTAGCCGTTTGGCTCGGCGCAGCCTGGGCAGAGAGCACAGCCGCGGTTCCCAGGCTAATAACCATCACCCCGTACCAAATGGCTCGAAGGGTAAAATCTCGCATGGCCATATCCTAACCGCTCAGACCGCACGTCTCCCACATACGCGCTCATCCCCTCAAAAACCAGTAACGCTGACCACCACTGCCACAATGCGATACAGTGTTACTGAAAGCCTATGGAAAAACTTCTCATTCCCGACTCTCCCAGCCGCTGGGACTGCCTCAGCCTGGGCGAGGTCATGCTTCGCTTCGATCCCGGCGAGAGCCGCATCCACACCACGCGCCACTTCCATGTATGGGAGGGCGGCGGCGAATACAATGTAGCCCGCGGCCTGCGCCGATGCTTTGGCCTGCGCACCGCCATCGCCACCGCTCTGGCCGACAACCCCGTTGGCCGCCTGGTCGAAGATCTTATCCTGCAGGGCGGCGTCGATACCTCCCTCCTCAAGTGGATTCCCTTCGACGGCGTTGGTCGCCAGGTCCGCAACGGTCTCAACTTCACCGAGCGCGGCTTCGGCGTGCGCGCGGCCGTCGGCTGCTCCGATCGCGGCCACACCGCCATCAGCCAGGTCAAGCCCGGCGATTTTGACTGGGGCACGATCTTCGGCGACGGTGCCGGCACACGCTGGCTGCATACCGGCGGCATCTTTGCCGCCCTCTCCGCCTCCACCGCCGAGGTCGCCGCTGAAGCCATGGACGCCGCCCGCCGCCACGGAACTCCCGTCTCCTATGACCTCAACTACCGCGATTCTCTCTGGAAATCCATCGGCGGCAAGGCACGCGCCCAGGAAGTCAACCGCGAGCTGGTCCGCAAGGTCGATCTGCTGCTGGGCAACGAAGAAGATTTCTCCGCCATGCTCGGCGTCAAAATCAAAGGCGTCAGCGAGAACTTCGACGAGCTTCCCATCGCCGGCTACGAAGAGATGTTGCGCGAAGTTGCGGCTGCATATCCGAATCTCAAGCTCATCGCCAGCACCTTGCGCACGGCGCACAGCGCCAGCCGCAACGGTTGGGGCGCAATTGCCATCTATCAGGACCAGATTATCCACGTTCAGCAGCGCGACATCGAAATCTGCGACCGCGTCGGCGGCGGCGACAGCTTTGCTTCCGGTCTCATCTACGGCCTGCTTACCAATAAACCAATAGAATGGGCCGTCCGCTGCGGTGTGGCCCACGGCGCGCTTGCCATGACCACCCCCGGCGACACCAGCATGGCCACGCTTGCCGAAGTCGAACGCATCGTCAAAGGCGGCTCTGCGCGCATCGCACGATAGTCCCGTCGCCTGAAAGAGGAACAAAATGCCCGAAACCACAGCCCAAATCATCGAACGTGTTGGCCTGATTCCCGTCCTGCGAGCCCGCAATGCCGCCCAGGCCCACGCGGTCGTCAAAGCCATGCTCGCCGGCGGAGTCACCGTCGTTGAAGTCACCATGACCGTCCCCGGCGCCATCGAAGTTCTCAGGGAA
>CAWJDN010000214.1:0-11099 GCA_963840985.1 uncultured Acidobacteriaceae bacterium | reverse complement strand
CTCATATTGCGAGAAACTTATTACTAGGGCAACGATTAGATCGTGCATTGCGTACTATGCGAATCCTCGGCGTTCTCCAATCTCTTGAGTTAAGGACTGGCCAGGCGAAGGCGTTACATACATCTTCGGGTTATCAAACGATTAGTCGCCTTGGCGAGCCTGATGCGGTGCGACTAGAACGGCTTGACTGTAAGCCTGCCGACATAGCCTATAGTTAAGGAGTAAGAGCGAGCTCGCGTCGATTCAGAACGAAGAGGCGCTTACTAACTACTTGTAAAGAATTATTTTATTCCAGACGATCTCTTCATGCCTCCCTCACGTATTCTCTTCAATACTTGAAGCATGGGAGGTATATACACATGACCAGAAACCTGTTAGCAACATGTGTTATGTCACTCGCTTTTGCGGGTGTTGGATATGCACAAGGCACGGCCTCTACCCCGGAGACTGGAACCCATTACACTAATGCGCAGTTGAAGCAGTTAGAGCTCAGTGCGCATGCGCCAGAGCAATACATGGCACTCGCCAGTTACTTCGGCACGCAGCGTGCCATCTATCTGCAGAAGGCAGAGGAAAGAAAGAAGGAGTGGGGGCAGCTCAACCAATACAAGAGCGCGGCAGCCAAGTACCCAAGGCCTGCAGACTCGGTATGGAATTATTACGAGTTCTACATGCACAAGGCTACTGAGGCTGAAGCACTGGAGGCGAAATACAGCCAAATGGTGGTGCCGAATGCTCCAGTGAACGCGCAATAACGCGGCGAACACGAGCAGTTGGCACTTCGTGGACAATGGAGTGCAGGGAGCCGGTATAATTGAGCCGCTCCCTCCTCCAAACACATATTCTGTAGATACATTCCTTATATAATCTTCATGCATACGCTGCTAGTCTCTACCTAGCTTGCCCGGAAACGCCGGTGAGCGAGATACGAGCCGTATGGAAAAGCCAATTGCCTTGACAACTAAGCAACTGCCGAGAAGACTTCGGGCTCTGGCACAGTGTCTGGCAGCGAGCGTAGTCCTCGCTCTGCTGACCTACTTCGGGTTTGTTCTGCAGATTAACCTGTTGACAATAGGCCTCCTCTATCTGTTGATTGTCGTGGCCGTAGCTTCACTCTACGGTTTCTGGCAGGCATCGCTGGTTTCACTTCTGGCAGTAGCCTGTCTGGACTATTTCTTTATACCGCCTATTTTTCATTTTGATGTCGCAGATCCGCAGGACTGGGTGGCGCTTGCGACATTCGAGGTGACGGCGCTTGCGATCAGCAGATTTCACGGGCGGGAAATGCGTGTTACAAGAGAGGCCGCCAGACACCGCGCAGAGATGGAGCAGCTGTATGAGTTGAGCCGCAGTTCGCTTCTGCTGGATTTACGCCAGCCGCAGGGACCGCAGCTTGCTGTATTGATTCATCGGATATTCAATGCACGAGCGGTGGCCTTGTACGACACGAACCTTAGCCGCCAGGATAGGATGGGCGATTGGGATGCGGGCGAAGAGGATCTGGCCAAAGAATGCTACTTGCGCGGTACATCTCTGGATGATTCGAGTACTCAGACCTGGCAACGAATCCTGCGAGCCGGACCGGGGCCTGTCGGCGCTTTGGTGGTGCGGGGGAAGCTGAGTCCTCTTGTGGTCGATGCACTTACGTCTCTTGCCGCAATTGCAATTGACCGGTATCAGTGGTTTGAGAAGGAAGAGAGAGCCGAGAGCACGAAAACAAGTGAGCAATTGCGCGGGGCGGTGTTGGATGCGCTCGCGCATCAGTTAAAGACGCCGCTTACGGCGGTTCAGACTGCCAGCTCAGGCTTGCTTGAACTCGGGGGATTGACAGAGTCCCAATGCAATCTGGTGACACTGATCAACGGGGAAGCTGTTCGACTGAACGAATTATGCACGCGGCTGCTGAAAGCCGTGAAGCTCGAGGCGAAGCAAGTCGGCCTTGAGGCAGACGACGTGGTTATACTTGATTTGGTTTCCGAGGTATTGGCCAGGTATCCAGCCGAACAGGAAAGGAACAGTATTCAGGTTGCGGTGGAGAATCCTTCGTTGACCGTGCGCGCGGATCGCGGACTGCTTGCAATGATTCTGACGCAATTCATCGACAATGCACGGAAGTATTCGACGGCAGGGACGCCGATTGCGATTGCCGCAAAAGCAAGTCAAACCGAGTTTCTCATTTCCGTGCATAACTTTGGACCGACGATTCGAATTGAAGACCGGGAACGCATCTTCGAGCGTTTTTACCGGGCTTCGGATTTGAAAGATGCAGTCCCCGGCACTGGCATCGGCCTCTCGGTAGTGAGGAAAGCCGCGGAGGCTCATCATGGGCATGTATGGGTAATCAGTGATGATAAGGAAGGAACGACATTCTATCTTTCTCTTCCCATTGACGCAAGGAGGACGTATTGAACACGGAGCAGCCGAATGCAGGGCAGGGCACGATCCTCGTGGTAGACGACGACAGTTCTACGCGGCGGGCGTTGCGCGTGACCTTGACCGGTATGGGCTTCACGGTTGTTGAAGCGGCTCGCGGCGAGGAAGCATTATCGCTTGCCCGCGTGACCCGGTTTGATGCCGTGTTGTTGGACGTGGATATGCCGGGGATGGGAGGAGTTGAAGCCTGCCGGGCGATCCGGCGCGCGGTTGCGCGTTTGCCGATTCTGATGTTAACGGTGATGGACAGCGAGGATGATAAGGTGCTGGCGCTGGACGCCGGCGCCGACGACTATATCACCAAGCCGTTTCAAGTGCGGGAGTTGACGGCGCGATTGCGCTCGGCAGTACGCAGAAGAAATGCTCAGGATGACAACCGCGACGCGCCGATTCGCCACGGCCAACTCGAATTGGATCCGGTGAAATACCGGGTGCTGAAGAGCGGCCGCCCGATTCATCTGACGCCAAAGGAATTCGAAGTCCTGCATTACCTGATGATGCACGCTGGCGAGCCGATTCCACACGCCCGTCTGCTGAAGTCTGTATGGGGGCCGGAGTATGGAAACGAGCTCGAGTACCTTCGAACATTTATCCGTCAACTACGCAAGAAAATCGAAGACGATCCGCGTAATCCAAAGTATTTGCTGACGGATGCTTATGTTGGTTACCGGTTTAATGAACTGCAGGTGGAATCATAAAGTCTATTCGTGATCGAATGTTGGACGTTGCAACAGAGCATTGTTTTCGTAGTGCTTGTTAAAACTCCATGAGGAGCCAACGAGTGTATGGTTCTTGAATTAAGGAGTTGTTTGGCTTCGATGTAGTCGAATTTGTAGCCGTTAAAGCATCCTGAAGCAATCTAGAACAACAACTTACAATAAGTTGGCTGCAACACATTCATTCTAAACCGGTTATTTTCACGCGATTTCAACGGATTTCAACAAACGCCGAAAACTGGTTCGGGACCAGGGGGTCGGAGGTTCAAATCCTCTCTCCCCGACCAATATTTTTCAAGCATTTACAGACTCATCACGTACTCGAAAGTAGGCCCTCTGGTATTAACCCAGGGGGTCTAGTGCTGGAAGGTGCGTCAATACTGGGTTTCTCGGCGAAAATTGGATGCAAGACCATCTACAAAAACATCTACATTGTTCTGGTCACCGCAATTGGCTCTTGTTTTATCAGCGTTTACGGTCGCCGTAACCAATGTGGTGGCCGTGTGGGTTTGCAGCAGATGATCTGCCTTCAATGTTGATCGGCCACTGTGACGAAGGAACGGCGGTGGGTTGTGAAGGAGGGTGTGTATGTCAGCGCTGGGATGGGCCAGCCCGTTGAATCAGTCAATCGCTCAACCGCTGCAAGTTGAGGGTGCCAGCGATGGCGACGGGCTCAATATGAGCACCTGTATTGGCGAACAATTTGCCATGGTTTGAGAAAAAATAAGAGCATCCTTGCCTAAATATGAGCATCCTGATCTATAAGCGTCGGCCTAAAAATACCG
Source organism: uncultured Acidobacteriaceae bacterium (assembly GCA_963840985.1). GTDB lineage: Bacteria > Acidobacteriota > Terriglobia > Terriglobales > Acidobacteriaceae > Telmatobacter. Next base: position 7,165 of record CAWJDN010000214.1, on the reverse strand, counting down.
GTGCTTTACATGGCTCTCAGAATCAGATCGCCAGTCGCAAGCTTGATTGCTTCCGGGACTTCCTCGCTTTTTACGGACACTCTTCTAGCAGGGCAGCTATGTCTCAGCTTTTGTTGATGGGTTAGCTACTTTTTCAATGCTAGGGACAGGCAGAATCGCTTCATCCGGAGCGAGTCAAGCATAAACACATTTTTGCCGGGGCATAGTGCCCCGCAATCACCAGGCATTGCAGAGACTTCCCTAGGCTTTACGCTGATAGGGTGTTGTGATTTATGTGTGCGTTCCAGGCGTCATGGAAACGCACACAATGCCCGGCTTGATTGCAATGGAGGTTTCAGATGACCAGTATGTGGTGTGTTTTCTATGGACGCGACGCAATGAACTTGCGTGCGATCTTCAGTCTTCTCCTCATATTTGTATATGCTTGTGGCTTTGCCTGGTTCACGCCTCAGCTTACTGCGCAGTCGGTGCTCTACGCAGGCGTAACGACTCTGGTGAACAATGGGTATGGAACGCCCACCGGCGTGGCGGTGGACGCGAGCGGCAACGTCTACATCTCCTACCCCTACTTCGCCGGCGGAACTGTGATCCAGGTACCCTGGACGACAGCCAATGGTTACGGAACACCAGCAAATGTGGCGACCGGGTTAGGCTCGCCGTTTGGCCTGGCGACGGATGGGGGCGGGAATGTCTATATTGCTGTTTCCAACACCGGCAGCGTGGTGGAGGCTTCGCCCGCAGGCAGCGGAAGCTGGACAATATCGACACCGATCAGTGGGTTGAGTGCCCCCAAAGGAGTCGCGGTTGACGGGAGCGGGAACCTCTACGTCGCGGACTCCGCCGGCCAAGTGGTGGTCGAGTATCCGTGGACGGGGAGCAACTATGGTGCACCCTCGACACTGGTCAATGCTGCAACGAGCGGAAATAGTTCCTATTTCGCCCCCTACGGTGTAGCGGTGGATGGAAGCGGAAACGTCTTCGTTGCCGATTACGGTGACGGCAATGGCCACGGCACTTTGGTTGAATTACCACCCGGATGCACGATTGCGGTTAGCGGCTGCCCAACACAGTTAGACTATGCAATGCACGAACCGAAAGGCGTTGCTGTGGACGGAAGTGGCAACCTCTTCATTGCCGATAGCAACTTTGGCTGGATACTGGAGTTTCCATGGAGGGCAAGCGGCTACCTGAACGATTCACCTCATCTGCCGCTATTCAATCAGGGAATGCTGGTGGCCGCCTCAAGGTACTTTCCATCGGGAGTTGCGGTGGATGGGAGCGGTAACGTCTACTACAGCGATACATTGGACAGCCGCGTCGAGAAGGGGACTATCGAGGCTGTCGATTTCGGAACTGTGAGCGTGGGCAGCTCCAGTGAGACGATTCCTGTCTCATTTGTGTTCGTCGTCAACAACGTCTCGCTCGGCAGTTGGACAGTACTGACCCACGGTGCAACAGGATCAGACTTTGCCGACGCGCAGAGTGGCACATGCTCATTGACCGACACCTATCTCTCAGACGACGGTTGCACGGTGAGTGTCACCTTTACGCCGCAAAGTGCGGGGCTGCGTTCGGGCGAGGTGGTACTCAAAGACACGAGCGGAAATGTGCTTGCCACAGCCTATTTGCAAGGCATCGGCAAAGCGCCGCAGGCGATTTTTAGCCCCGGTACGCTGAGTCCTGCGGTGAGCAGCGGATTGAGTTCGCCCGCTGGAGTGACAGTGGACGAGGGCGGCAGTGTCTACATCGCCAACTCCGGAAGCGGCACTGTAGTAAAGAGCAGCAGTGGGTCGCAGAGTCCAGTGGACAGCGGATTGAGTTCACCATCTGGCGTGGCAGTGGATGGCGGTGGAAACGTCTATATCGCCGATACCGGCAACCATCAGGTCGTGGAGGTTCCGTGGACGGGCAGCGGTTACGGCACGCAAATGACGGTGGTCAGCGGGTTGAATTCACCCAAAAGCGTAGCGGTTGATGGTGGTGGGAACCTCTATATTGCAGACTCAGGCAATCGGAACGTGGTGAAGATCCCATGGATCGTCAGCGGCTACTCGGCGCAATTGACGTTAGCCGATACAACGACAAATGGGCCAGGCTTTGACCCCGTTGGCGTAACGGTAGATTGGAGCGGGAACGTCTATATCGCAGATAGCGGCAACCGTCAGGTCGTGGAAGTTCCTTGGACGGGCAGCGGTTATGGACTGCAAGCGATTGTGGGCAACGGGTTGAGTTCGCCCGTTGGCGTGGCAGTGGACGGAAGCGGAAACGTCTACATCTCAGACTCGGGGACTCAGGAAGTGGTGGAGGTGCCGTGGACGGGCAGTAGCTATGGAACGCAGTCTCTCATAGCCGATACTTCGACGAGTGGATCAAGCTTTAATCCCACTGACGTGGCTGTGGATATGAGCGGAAACATCTACATCGCCGATTCGGGCAACAGCCAGGTCGTCGAGGTCGACGTCGCGGATCCACCCGCGCTTAGCTTTGCGTCGACGCCTGCAGGCACCGCCAACAGCGACAGCCCGAAGACGGTCGTAGTCTCGAATATGGGCAATGCGCCGCTGCTCTTTTCTTCAACCGGAAACAACCCTCTCTACCCTGCCAACTTTTCTGAGAATCAGTCCGATACAAACCTTTGCACCGCCGGAAATTCTCTGGCTACTGGCGTGAGCTGCGATATATCGGCAGATTTCATCCCTTCGGTAGCAGGAAGCTTTAGCGGTCAAATCGCATTGACAGACAATGCGCTCAATGGTGGCGGTACACAGAACATCAATGTGAGCGGCACGAGCACACTCGCAATGTCGCCTGGCAGTCTGCCTGCGGGAACTGCGGGCGCAGCCTATTCCGCAGCAATGACGGCCACGGGCGGAAGCGGGAGTTATACCTTTTCCGTCACTGGCGGAGCTTTGCCAGCGGGCCTGAATCTCAGTACTTTAGGAGTACTCTCCGGCACTCCATCAGCTGGTGGCAGCTTTTCCATCACGATTACCGCTACGGATTCAAATAATCAGAACTTAACTGGCGCGCAAACCTACACGCTTGGCATAGGTGCGGCTACGATTACGTTGTCACCTGCATCCTTACCGGGCGCGACATTTGGAAGCAGCTATAGCCAGACACTGACTGCATCAGGCGGAACCTCAAACTATAGCTTCTCTGTCACCAGCGGATCCTTGCCGCCAGGCTTGATCCTGAGTACATCTGGAGTGTTGTCGGGCACTCCAACTGCCGCAGGTCCTTACACTTATACGGTGACGGCAGTGGACAGCAGTACTGGGACCGGTCCCTATTCGGGCAGCCAGTTATATTCATACACGATTGCCCAGGCAACGCCGACTTTGTCCTTGACATGCACGGAAGTGGCCTACGATGGCAACGCGCACTCCTGCGTTGGCGCGGCGACAGGCATAGGCGGAGCCGCGGTAAGCGGGACGTGGATCTATAGTCCAGCCAGTGCAACGGCAGCGGGCAGCACGCCGGTTATCGGCACCTTCACCAGCAGCAACACCAACTATACGAGCGGCGGCACAACCAGTGGAACGCTGAAGATTGATGCGGCAACGCCGACTTTGTCCTTGACATGCACGGAAGTGGCCTACGATGGCAACGCGCACTCCTGCGTTGGCGCGGCGACAGGCATAGGCGGAGCCGCGGTAAGCGGGACGTGGATCTATAGTCCAGCCAGTGCAACGGCAGCGGGCAGCACGCCGGTTATCGGCACCTTCACCAGCAGCAACACCAACTATACGAGCGGCGGCACAGCCAGTGGAACGCTGAAGATCGATGCGGCAACGCCGACTTTGTCCTTGACATGCACGGAAGTGGCCTACGATGGCAACGCGCACTCCTGCGTTGGCGCGGCGACAGGCATAGGCGGAGCCGCGGTAAGCGGGACGTGGATCTATAGTCCAGCCAGTGCAACGGCAGCGGGCAGCACGCCGGTTATCGGCACCTTCACCAGCAGCAACACCAACTATACGAGCGGCGGCACAGCCAGTGGAACGCTGAAGATTGATGTGGCAACGCCGACTTTGTCCTTGACATGCACGGAAGTGGCCTACGATGGCAACGCGCACTCCTGCGTTGGCGCGGCGACAGGCATAGGCGGAGCCGCGGTAAGCGGGACGTGGATCTATAGTCCAGCCAGTGCAACGGCAGCGGGCAGCACGCCGGTTATCGGCACCTTCACCAGCAGCAACACCAACTATACGAGCGGCGGCACAGCCAGTGGAACGCTGAAGATTGATGTGGCAACGCCGACTTTGTCCTTGACATGCACGGAAGTGGCCTACGATGGCAACGCGCACTCCTGCGTTGGCGCGGCGACAGGCATAGGCGGAGCCGCGGTAAGCGGGACGTGGATCTATAGTCCAGCCAGTGCAACGGCAGCGGGCAGCACGCCGGTTATCGGCACCTTCACCAGCAGCAACACCAACTATACGAGCGGCGGCACAACCAGTGGAACGCTGAAGATTGATGCGGCAACGCCGACTTTGTCCTTGACATGCACGGAAGTGGCCTACGATGGCAACGCGCACTCCTGCGTTGGCGCGGCGACAGGCATAGGCGGAGCCGCGGTAAGCGGGACGTGGATCTATAGTCCAGCCAGTGCAACGGCAGCGGGCAGCACGCCGGTTATCGGCACCTTCACCAGCAGCAACACCAACTATACGAGCGGCGGCACAGCCAGTGGAACGCTGAAGATTGATGTGGCAACGCCGACGATCACTTGGGCAACACCAGCGGCTATTCTCTATGGCACACTACTTAGCTCAACGCAACTGGACGCAACGGCACCTGTACCGGGAACCTTCGTCTACAATCCAGCAGCGGGGACAACACCGCCAGTGGGGAACGATACCCTCTCTGTCTCTTTCATTCCAAGCGATGCAGCAGACTATAAGACAGTGACTACATCCGTGGTGTTGGTAGTCAATACTCCACCCAATCCGATACCGATCATAGGCAGCATCTCCCCGGCGTTTACCAGCACAGGCGGCACAGCATTCACGCTCACGATCAGAGGGTCGGGATTCATGGCAGTATCGACGGTCTATTGGGGCGCATCAGCTCTTGCCACGCAATACATGAGCGCGACCCAACTTACGGCACAAGTCACAGCGGCGGATATAGCCACTGCTGGAATCACCGCTATTACGGTGCAGACTCCGACACCGGGCGGAGGTACTTCCAACGCGCTACAGTTTGAAGTGGATTCTGCTGGGTCTGGAACAACTGCGCCAATCATTGCCCCGTCTACGATGACTGTTTCAGCCGGTTCCACAGCCAACTACCCCGTCACGCTGCCCGCCACGGTGGAGAGCGCCACCGTCACCTGCCTGAACTTGCCCACGGGAGCCGGTTGCAGCTATTCGGCAACCACCAACACACTGACAATCACGACCTCCGCGAGTACGCCTAAGGGAACCTATCAAGTGACTGTGGTCTTTACGGAGACGGTCTCCGGTGCGGCCTCCGGTTGGATTCTTCTGCCCATTCTTCTGCTGCCGCTGATGTCTCTGAGAAGGAAGCTGGCGACGCGCGGCGTTTGGATGACGGCCTGCCTGGGACTGGTTCTGCTGGCTGCAGCGGCCAGCACAGCCGGTTGCGGTGGCGGAGGGGGCAACTCTACACCACCCCCTCAGACTCACCAAGTAGTGAGTTCTGGTACGGTCAGCCTCACGGTCCAGTAGGAACGCCTTATGGAGAAGGGCACAGAAGTGGAATGGCAGTACGCCATTCCATTTCTGTGTTGGCTGCTGACGAGCACGTCTCTTTGTTATGTCTATTGAAGTGAATGCAAGAAAATTCGTCGATGTAGTCGAAATTGTAGCGGTCAAATCACCCTGGAACAATTCAAAACCGCAACTTTCAACAAGATGGCCGCAACTCGTTCAATACAAAACAGTTAATTTCACACGATTTCAACAGATTTCAACAATTGCCTAAAACTGGTTCGGGACCAGGGGGTCGGAGGTTCAAATCCTCTCTCCCCGACCATTATTTTCAATATCTTACAGCCGTTTTCTCGCGATTAAGAAATTCGATGTAGACGATTTTGTAGCGGTCAATGCATCCAACTTCAATAAACGAAGGTGCCTTGAGGTGCCTCCATCGCTTATCGAGGAAGGAGTGCGTTGCATGGAATCCTTCTGGTATTAACCTCGGAACGAATTGGTTCCGATGCGCGGCATCAATTCTCTAATTACCGATTACATGCACAGAATCCAGAATTCCTAGCGTCGTAAATGCTTCCAACCTTTCGATTGACTATTGAGGGTGATGTCAAGAGAGACCTGCGCAGAATAATCTTCCAGAATCAGAGCAGCGCACATGATCGTATTCAGCCCGATCACCTTCAGTCGGCCGTCAAATAGTTCGAGTGAGTAATATCCTCCCGCCAGAAAGGTATTCACCGCCATTACCGTTCCCAGTTACGCCGAGAAATGCCGGTGAGCCGCCGGACTCGTTGCTCTCCGCGCTTCGGCGCAATAACAACGGCTCTTCCACCCGCGGATGGCGCGCCAGAATGCGCGTCAGCTCCATCCCCGAATAGCCGGATGCTCCCAGCACCGCCGTCTTCAATCTCTTAACCATTCTCAGTATTCAGGTTGCCCCACGCCTCACCCGTTCTTACTTGAAGGCATAATTATCCATTATGGTGCATAATTATTCACTTAGTATCGCCGCCACGAGGGCCCGTGTCAAGCAAAACTCCGGAAAGTTTCCCTGAAAATTACGCTGGACAACGCCGAATTCCGGCCTGAATCCAGGCTCGCCGCTCTCTGTTTCAGGCCTTGCGCCAACCCCACAAAAATGCACCGCGCATTTCCCTTTTTCTGATGACCGCAAGAAGAAATTTCTATTGGACTCATCCCGCCAGCCCATTTACTGTGAGAAACAATTTGCCTGCGAGCAGGAGATTCGCTGAGCTCTGTCACCACATCGCATGCTTCCCCCGAAAGCGCGGCCTCCCGCACAACTGATTTGTCGAATTCTCTCGAACCGCAGACGCTCGAACAAAATAGAATTGCGTCACTGCATTCCTACAGGAGTCATCGCATGACGAAGCAAGCACTGCGCCGCAGCCCATTCCTTCTGACGATCCTGCTGCTGGCAGGCATCGTCGCCGCGTTCACCAGTACGGCGGGAGCCGAGAATA
>CAWJDN010000213.1:0-5704 GCA_963840985.1 uncultured Acidobacteriaceae bacterium | reverse complement strand
TCCAGCGAACCGTTGCCGCGGAAGGCCTCGACTAAGCCCATAACCTCCTCTCCTTGTCGCGTATCGGGACAAGTTTATGGAGCGCTATGCTACAGCGGTTGATTCGCTCTGGGACAGGCTTTGAACAGAAGCGGGACAGCCTGTATCGGACTGCCACAGAAGGGGGCAAGAGCAATTTTTAACTTTATGACTAAAGTTATTTCCAGTCGGACCGATGAAGGGGGCAGATGCAGGAACGCCCATCCGGAAAGAGCGGAAGGCTTGGCTGAACGAAAGATACACAGCCGGGCACGGAGCGATTCAAGGCATCAAAAAGGAGCTACCTTCCATGGCCCTCGGTGTTTTGAACAATCTTTCAGCAATCTACGCAGAAAACAACCTGAACAATACCAACAACAGCTTGCAGAAGGTGCTGGAGCAGTTGTCGTCAGGTTCGAGGATCAACTCCGGCGCTGATGACGCGGCGGGTCTTTCGCTGGTGAATGGCCTGGGCGCCAACTCGGCTGCCCTTACCCAGTCGAAGACCAACGCCACGGAGGGTGTGGGGCTACTTCAGGTTGCCGATGGCGCCCTCTCGCAGGTGACCAGTCTGTTGGACCGCGCTATTACGCTGGCTACGGAAGCCTCCAACGGCACCCTCAACTCTACCCAGGATAGTGCCGCCAACCAGGAGTACCAGTCGATCCTGGCCGAGATCAACAACATCGGATCGACGACCACCTTCAACCAGGAGCAGGTATTCAACGGCACCGAGGTGGCCATCTACACCGGCGACTCCTCGACGGCGGGCTCGTCGCTGGACGATCTTTACATCCGTTCGCTGTCTTCGTCCAGCGTGGGCGACACCGGCGGTGTGATGTCTTACAGCAACGGCCAGAGCAACACCTTCATTGACCTGTCAAATGCCGGCACGATTGCGACAGCGGGCGATGCCTTGCACAATGCCACATCCACGTTGACCGTTCACTACATGGCGACGGGGGCGGGCGGGGCTGTTTCTCAACAAACCGCAACCATTTCCGCTGGCGGCGCCACTGGCTTCGCCGACACGGCCCAGGGAATGATCAACGCTATTAACGCTGCGAACCTGGGTATTACTGCAAGCTTCACCACGGCGGCACAGGCCGGAACCCAGGCTGTCACCGCGGGCCACGCCACCGACACCGGCATTCTGATCACTGGGTCGGATGCTGGTGTAGGGAGCGGCATCACTCCTGGCGCTGTCGGTGTTCTGGCATTAAACGTCGGCGAGGTGACGGTGGGTGATACTCTTAACGGCACCCTCACCGTCACAGACAGTGCCGGCCACATCCACACACAAGCCCTCGGCGGGGCCGGCTGGGACACCCTGGCCAACATAGCGGGTTCGATCAATACCCAAGGCTGGGGTATCACAGCTTTATACAGCGCTGTGGGGAACGGCAGCGTTACGTTTACGTCGGCAAGCTCCAAGGCGGGCATCATCGCCGCCGGTCTCTCTGACGTCACCGCCACCGCCACCGACACACCAACCTATACTGCGGCGGCCGCATTTTACGCCGTCGGGGTGTCGACGCCCGCTATCGGAGCGAATGGAATTGCGGATCTCGCAACCGCGCAGGCAGCTTCCTCGATCTTCACCGCGGATACAACCGGCACGGGCGGGATCGCCACGATGGGCTATTCTGACAATTCCGGCCAATCGTTGAGCGGCACCGACCTGTTGAACCAAGCCGATGCCCAGACCGCCCTGAATGATCTCAATGTGGCCATCACCGACGTGGCCGCGATGGACGGATACATTGGCGCACAGATCAATACACTGAACTCCATCAGTCAGGTGATGAGCACTCAGCAGGAGAACGTGATCTCGGCGCAGAATGCGGTCCAGGCTACCGATTATGCCTCCGCGACTTCCAACATGTCCAAGTTCGAGATCCTCAGCCAGACCGGAATCGCCGCATTAGCGCAAGCTAACAGTGTGGAGCAGGAAGTGACCAAGCTCTTGCAATAAAGGTTTAGCACCAATTGCAGTACCTTCAAGACAACCCAGGGACGGGCGGCGGCAGGGGCATCACCCTTGCCGCCCATTTTTTTCCTCCCTGACCACCGTAATGCGCTATTCTGTCGTGGAGGCCAGCACTTCACTTATTCCCGCGGGCCGGCAAGCGCCATGCCGATAGATGCGATCGAAAAAACCGCTAAGAACCTGGTCCTCACTGTGCAGGACTACTCCCTGTTTGCCCTGCGTGCTTTCACTAACCTCTATCGCCCGCCTATTTACTGGCCGGAATTCCTCATTCAATCCGACATCATCGGTTTCGGCTCCCTGTCCATCGTGGTGCTCTCCGGCCTTTCCACCGGCGGAGTGCTGGCCCTGCAATCCTCGGCCACTCTCGCTCATTTCGGCGCCACCGCCGTCACCGGTGAGTTTGTCAGCGTCACCATGATCCGCGAGCTGGGCCCGGTGCTCACTGGAGTCATGGTCTCCGGCCGCAACGCCAGTTCCATGGCCAGTGAACTCGGATCGATGGTTGTGACCGAGCAGATAGATGCCATGCGCGCCCTGGGCGTTGACCCCCTACGCAAACTGGTCACCCCGCGCATCGCTGCCACCATCTGCATGCTCTTTTTCCTCACCATTGTCGCCGATGCATGTGGCATCGCCGGCGGCGGCCTCGTCACCGTCTTCATGAACCACCAAGACGGTACCCAATACCTCTCCAAGGCTTGGGAATTTCTTCGTTATCCCGACATCATTCAGGGATTGGTCAAGCCCCTCTTCTTCGGTTACATCCTCAGCTCCATCGGCTGCTTCTACGGCTTGAGAACCACCGGCGGCACCCAGGGCGTGGGACGCTCCACCATTCAGGCCGTCGTCTGGGCCTCGGTGCTTATCATCTTCGTTGACTTCCTTCTCACCCAGGTACTGCTCAGACTTTTCCCGCCGCTATGACCGCTTCCCTCTCCTCTGCCCAGCCCGGCCCCCATCCGTTCGGTCAACAAACGGCAACGGATACCAGCCCGGTAGTGGTTTTTCGCAACGTCTCCATAGCCTTCGATGGCCCACCGGTACTAAAGGACGTCAGCTTCTCCGTTGCTCCCGGTGAGACTCGCATCCTGCTCGGCCCAGCTGGTGTGGGCAAGAGCGTTCTGCTCAAGCTCGCCAATGGCCTCATGCGTCCCGATCAAGGCAGCATCCTGCTCTTCGGCGAAGAGATCTCCCATATGCCCGAGGAGCAGCTCTTCCCCTTGCGCACCCGCACCGGCATGGTCTTTCAGGAGGGCGCCCTCTTCGACTCGCTCTCCGTCCGCGACAACGTCGCCTACCAGTTGATTCAGGAGCGGGTTCCCGATGACGAAATCGACCGCCGCGTCCTCGATGCCCTGCGCTTTGTCGAGTTGGAGGGGACCTTCGACCTCTTCCCGTCCAGCCTCTCCGGCGGAATGCGCCGCCGCGTGGCCATCGCCCGAGCCCTCATCCGCCAGCCGGAACTTCTGCTCTATGACTCGCCCACTGGAGGTCTCGACCCTCTCACCTCCACCACTATCATTGATTTGATCGTCAAGGAGCGCGATGTCTACCACACCCCTTCGATCATGGTCACCCACCGCATTCAGGATGCCTTCCTCCTGTGCAACAACCGCTTCGACCCCGAACAGGGTTGCATGGTTCCTCTCCCTAAAGGAGAAACCGACACCAATACCACCTTCCTCATGCTCGAAGATGGACGCCTCATCTTTGACGGCTCTCTCCACCAGCTGGTCAGGAGCGAAAACCCCTTCGTCCGTGAGTTCCTGGAGTAGGGCAGTAATCAGGGATCAGAAAATAGCTGAGTGCCCCACACTCGCCGCTGTCATCCTGAGCGAGCGCAGCGAGTCGAAGGACCTGCTTCTTGCAATTTTTGTGGTAAAGACAGATCTTCGTCATTGGGGTGATTGAGGGTGGAATGACACGTCACATCAAAAACAGCCCTCGACAACGGTATCCCCGTGCGGCATATTCTTGAGCCATGCGAACTCTCTCTCTCTGCCCTCGTTCCCTGCGTCTTTTCTCCTACACCCTAACCTTCGCCCTAGCCGGCTATCTCCAGGCCCAGCAGCCCAGCGCCGCGCCCATCGTGCTCCACGCCGCCCGCCTGCTTCAGGTCGATACCGGAACCCTGCTCCAGCCCGGCGAGATTCTCGTCCAGGGCGAGCGCATCCTTGCCATCGGCACATCCGTCGAGCATCCGCAGGGAGCCCGCGTCATTGATCTCGGCGACGCCACACTGCTCCCCGGCCTCATCGACGCTCACGTGCATCTCTTTCTGCACCCCGGCGCTGAGGATCTGCAAACCGTGGAGGAGTCGGTTCCCTGGCGCACACTGCTCGCTGCCCAGGCCGCCAAGGCCGACCTGCATGGCCGGCTTCACCGCCGAGCGCGACATGGGCACCGAGGGCGCCGGCTCTGCCGACACCGCCGTCCGCGACGCCATCAACTCCGGCATCATCCCCGGCCCGCGCCTGCGCATCAGCGGCAACGCCATCGATATTTTAGGCGGCCACGAGGATGCTATCCACTACAACCCAGCTCAACACGTCCTCCCCAACGCCGACTACGCCAACTCCAGCGAGCAGTTGATCGAGGTCATTCGCGCACAGCACAAAGAAGGCTCAGACTTCGTCAAGATCTACGAGACCGGGCATGACACGATGGTGGACGGCAATCTGCGTACGCCCTACCAATACACCGAGGCGCAACTGGCCGCCGCTGTTGAAGAAGCGCGCAGGCTGGGTACGACGGTCGGCGTCCACGCTCAGGGCGAGCCGGGCACGCTCTACGCCGCCCAGGCCGGTGTAGCCTCCATCGATCACGCCACCCAACTCAGCGACGAAACCATGCGCATCATGCGTGAAAAACACATCCCCGCCGTCCCCACCTTCGCCATCTTCGACTACTTCGCGCGCCACGCGGAATCGCCCGCCCAGGCCGCCCGCGAAAAGGCCTTGCTCGATTACAAAATCAGTGAATTCAAGAAGCAAATTGCCGCCGGCATTCCCTTCGCGGTAGGCTCCGATGTGGGTCCCTTCCCCCACGGCACGCAAGCCGTCGAGATGGAGCTGATGGTCCGCTATGGCATGAAGCCGCTGGCCGTCTTGCAGGCTGACATGATCGAAGGCGCGAAGCTGCTCGGTTGGGAGGGCCAGATCGGCCAGCTCAAGCCCGGCTATTTCGCTGACATCGTCGCCGTCCCCGGCAACCCCCTCGACGACATCACCGCCGTCGAACGCGTCAGTTTTGTAATGAAAAACGGCGCCGTAGTACGGCCCTAGTTATCTAAAATCGGCTATAGTATAGAAATTTACTGCGGAGGCGCTGCGGCCTTCGCTGCCGCCTTTGCCTTCTTGGCCTCTTGTTTTTCCGCCTTCTGCGCTTTTACCATCTCTAGCACCCGCGTGTAACGCGGTGGTTGGACCGGCTTGAGTGAATCCTTGATCGCCTTGCGATAGGCCGCCAGGTAAATCGAATACAAGATCGCGATTGAGCACACGATTCCCCACAGGAATCCGAAGCAAAGTCCAAGCACTGCATTCCGGGTAAATTCCTCCATCGAGATGGTCCCCTTCCAGATTCATATTAAACCGCTTAAACCGCAACAATAAAGCTGTCTTCCGTGCGCGTCACTGGATGGTAAAGGGTGTCGCGCTCCACCGGAATTCGCCCGGCCTCGGTAATCAGCCG
>CAWJDN010000212.1:0-5265 GCA_963840985.1 uncultured Acidobacteriaceae bacterium | reverse complement strand
CGCGGACGACGTGCGAGTGGCACTCTGGACATTTTGTCGGAAAAACAAAAGGCTGCTTTCCGCGCGGATGGTCCGCGTCTTCGAAAACTTCGACGACCTTGGGGATCACATCACCGCCGCGCTCGACCTTGACCCAGTCGCCGAGCTTGAGGCCAAGGCGCTCGATGAAGTCGGCGTTGTGGAGCGTGGCGCGGCTGACTGTGGTGCCGCCGATGAAGACCGGAGCCAGCTCGGCGACCGGGGTGAGCTTGCCGGTGCGGCCCACCTGCACGGTGATGTCGTTGACCCGCGTGATGCCGGAGCGGGCGGTGAATTTGTAGGCGATGGCCCAGCGCGGGGCGCGGCCGGTGTAACCGAGGTGTCCTTGAGTGACGTGCGAGTCAACCTTGAGAACCACACCGTCAATCTCGTAAGGCAGTTTGGAGCGTTCGGCCTCAGCGTGGTTGATAAAGTCCATCATCTGCTCGACTGAGCCAACCAGTTTGCGCAGCCTATTGACGCGGAAGCCGAGTTTGTCTAGCGCATCAAGAGTAGCGCGCTGGCCTTGCGCCCAAAATTCGCCTTTGACGAGTAGAAAATAAGCGTAGAAATCGAGGCGGCGATTGGCGACGATGCTTGGCTCCAGCGTTCGCAGCGTGCCTGCGGCGGCGTTGCGCGGGTTGACTGCTGGGGCAAGTCCACGCAGTTCGCGTTCTAAATTTAGTCTATCGAAGGCATATTTGGGCAACACAACTTCCCCGCGAAGTTCGAAGCTCGGCGGCAGGCCTGACTGCGCGATTTTGTCTGCTGCGATGAAGATCGGTACGCTACGAATCGTGCGTAGACTTAATGTCACATCCTCGCCGGTCTGACCATCACCACGCGTGATGCGGTGGTAAGAACACGAGCCGCCGCATCGTCTTTCGGCTCGTAGCGGAGAGCGACGCTCAGACCGTCAAACTTATATTCGGCAACAGTACTCGACCGGCAAAGGGCCGGCCAACTCGCGGCAGCGGGTATCCCAGGCGGCCAGCTCCTCGGCGGAGTAGGCGTTGTCCAGCGAGAGCATGGGGCGGGAATGCGCGACCTTGCGAAATCCCTCGGCGGGCTTGCCACCGACGCGCTGGGTGGGCGAATCGGGGGTGACGAGCTCGGGATGCGCGGCCTCAAGCTGCTTGAGCTCGTTCATCAGGGCGTCGTAGGCGGCGTCGGTGATCTCCGGGGCGTCGAGAACGTAGTAGAGGTGCTCGTGGCGGCGCAACTCGGCGCTGAGTTTGGCGGCGCGCTGGGCCAGAGAGGCATCTGGGTTGGTTCGTTCGCCCATGGGGAGAATTATATGTGGCGGGGCAGGGTAGTATGATTTGCAGACAGCTATGGAACCAGTAACACATTTTTTGACCGGAGCGTGCATTGGGCGGGCGGGGTTGAACCGCAAGACGGCCTACGCCACTCTTGCGGCCGTACTGGCCGCCGAGGCTGCCGACATTGACGTGCTGTGGGGGCTGGCGGGGCCGGTGGAGGGACTGAAGCACCACCGAGGAATTACGCATACGTTCATTGCCGTGCCGGTGGTGGCGGCGGCTGCGGTGGGGATGGTTTGGCTCTTCGATCGTTGGCGGCGGGCGAGGGCATCACGTAAAACCAAAAAACTTAACCAAAACATAAAAGTGCCCACGGCACCATTGCACTGGGGCTGGCTTTATCTTGCGGCGCTGCTCTCTGCGCTGAGCCACCTGATGCTGGATTGGACGAACAACTACGGGTTGCGGCCATTTTTTCCCTTCAATCCGCGCTGGTACGCGGGGAGTTTTGTGTTTATTGCCGAGCCGGTGTTGTGGGCTCTGCTTGGGTCGGCGCTGGTGATGCCCTGGCTACTGGGACTGGCCGATTCCGAGATTGGAGTCAAAAAGAAAAAATTTTGCGGGAGGGGATGGGCGATCTTCGCGCTGACGGGGATGGTATTGCTATGGGGCTGGCGCTGGGCGGAGCAGGGGCGGGCGCGGGCGCTGGCGGAAAACACGCAAATCGCGACGGCTGCGGTGAAGCGCATGGCTCTGGAGCCTTATCCCGTCAATCCCTTCCGCTGGCACGCGATTCTGGAGACGGCGGAGTATTACCAGACTGCCGAGATCAACACACTGAGCGGGGAAATTGTGAGCGACCCGCGCCAGGATGTGCTCTACAAGCCGGCGGCGACCGCAGCCACGGAGGCTGCCAAACATACGCTGCTGGGGCAGGTTTATCTGGACTGGGGCACGTGGGCGGTGGTGCGCGACGTGGGCCAGGAGGCAGCGCCGGGGATGGAGCCGCCGAAGTTGCCGCGCAAACGCGAGTGGACGACCGTCGAGTTTACTGATTTGCGCTTTGCATACTCGTACTTAGGCGCGGGCAGAAGCTCTGCCAGAAAGCCCCTGAGCGGCTGGGTGTATATCGTGGACGGGCGCGACGAGGCGGGCGAGGCGATGAACGGACGAGAGCAGAAATAGAGCGGCATTGCTCCGAATGAAAATATTTGTTCACCGC
The DNA here is from genome assembly GCA_963840985.1 of uncultured Acidobacteriaceae bacterium. GTDB lineage: Bacteria > Acidobacteriota > Terriglobia > Terriglobales > Acidobacteriaceae > Telmatobacter. Next base: position 2,763 of record CAWJDN010000212.1, on the reverse strand, counting down.
GTCAAGGTTGCAGGTTGACCCAGAGACGCGCGACCCGCAGAATGAAAAGAACGCCGACGTTTGCCCGGAGCGTATTCCCCTGGGGCGACGACGGAATCCTGAATGTTGAGGTGTACATGCCCGCTTATCTTCTGTTGCTGGTTGCCGTGTTGAGCCGTTTGCTGCCCCATGCAGGGTGGATGAACTTTACCGCTGTGGGCGGGGCGCTGCTTTACTTTGGCGCGCGGCGGCCGTGGCGGGAGATGCTGGCGCCGCTGGCCGTGCTCGCGGCTACCGACTACTTGCTCACCGTCTACTTCTACCACTACAGTTTCCAGTGGCAGTTCTACACGGCCACCTGGGCGTGGTATCTGATGGCCATGGCGCTGGGGTATATTCTGCTGCACGCGCGGACGAGCTTTGTGCGCGTGGCTGCGGGCGCGCTGCTGGGGCCGACCTCGTTTTTCCTGCTCTCGAACTTTGCGACTTGGGAGAGCGGTTTGGCTTATCCGTATCCGCACACGCTGGGCGGCTTGGGTGCGTGCTATCTGGCGGGCTTGCCGTTCTATCGCAACGATCTGGCTTCGACGGCCATTGTGGCCGGGCTGGCGTTCGGGGTTCCGGTGCTGGTGCGGCGGATGAGCGCGGTGCAGGAGCGGGTGGCGCTGGCGGGGAAGTAGATTTTTCATACATTTCCAGGTCTTGGAATCAGGACCTGGGGTACCCGGCTACCTCGTGTACCCCCACCCATATTTTGGGCGCAAAATCCTTGTTTTCTAGAGGTTACAGACAGGGTTGCTCTGTAAAATATAGAAAACAATGAAGTTCCCTGCAAAATATTCCTGGATAAGGAGTTACGGGCCATTTCGGCCTCTTCCGGCTGAATGGCAGAGCGAAGAGGACGTACCGGGACGATTGGAGAGATGACTTCTGAGGATTATTGTGCACGAAGTGGGGAAATAATCTGCAGGGCTTGCCGCCCGGGCGGACGGCGCTTGCGCGCCAGGAGATTCGTGGAAACCCGGCGATTTCCAAGTGGGCCGTTCAACATCCCCGGTCCCCAAAAGCGAGGGATACTTCGACTTCGCTCAGTACAGGCTCGGGGGCACCCTCAACTTGATAAAATTCAGTATGAGACAATGGCCACCAGCCACCTACGACGGCGGACAGAATTTGGAAACCGTATCCGGAACCCAAACCGCCGTCAATACCTACGGCCTGCACTTCTACTTCGACGACCCCCTCGGCACCCGCCGCGCCCAAACCGATGCCTCTGGAGTTCTGGAGCAGACCTGCTCCAGCCTGCCCTACGGCGACCAGCTCAGTTGCGTCTCCCAGCCCGACACCGGCGGCAACATCTCCCCCTACATCGCCTCCATCACCGCCCCCACCGAACACCACTTCACCGGCAAAGAACGCGACGTCGAATCCGGAAACGACTACTTCGGGGCGCGCTACTACTCCTCCGCCATGGGCCGCTTCATGTCGCCCGACTGGAGCGCGAAAGTTAAGCCGGTGCCGTATGCCAAGCTCGACGAACCCCAAACGCTGAACTTGTATGCATATGTCGGCAATAATCCGATGACGCGGTACGATGCGGATGGGCACAAGCACAAGACTGAGGAACAAAAAGAGATTGATAATCAAAAAGTGAGAATGGGGGAACAAAAGACGATAAATCAAGCACAAGATTTAGGTGTATTAGTATTAAGTAGCCCTGGGGCCTGTACTACATTTCTTGATAATCATGTTCCAGGCTCAGCTGTTAATGGTTTTCGTAATATGTCTTTCTTTCTTGATCGTGACGATACACCAGGAAATGGAGATGCGGCAAAAATTACAGGCGTAAATGACCCTAGAGCTTATGCATTTATCAATCCAAATGGAGCGTTCTTTCATTCTTCAACGATTGTAAATGACCAAGAAAATCACATACACGGAATGTATGACCTCGCTCTTGTTTTAAACAATAAGGATCTAACAGGTGGTACTATGAAGGCTAAATTGGTTATTATGTTTCATGAATATGCACATAAAATTGGCTTGTTCCCGGCGGAAAGAACTTCAAGTCCAAAGTTACATCATGATGATAGCATTGATAACAATCAGAGAACTTGGGATGCATGTAAAGATCAGCTTAAGAATATAAAATGAAATCGGCACGATTGTTGTAAACTGGAGGGTGAGATGAAGTTCAGTGGGTTTTATTTTGGCATAGTACTTATGTCAATGTCATTGTGCTTATTGACGACGAAAGCAAATGCACAAAGCAAATTGGGTCCTCCAAGTCTAAGTGGTAATATTAGTAGTGATGTTGGAATGCCGATTGAAAATGCGAATATATGGATTCATGATTGGAAAGGCAAGTCATTTTTTAATGTAGAATCAGACAAGAAAGGATATTATATGGTTAATCTACCTCATGGGGTATATTTTGTACTTATTGCTGCTCCTGGATTTACACCAGTTTGTAAAAGAATTTGGGTGCAAGAAGATAAACCAATCCAATTCTCTGTACATATGATACCTGATACAGAGTATCTAAATGGTGGTTGAAATTAGGCGTGTGGCCCTGGTCTCAACCCACGCTGCGGGTGGCCCCGGTCCCTCGCAGTTGGGGACCGGGGATGGAAGCGGCTCACTGCCAAACCGGCTTCGGTTGGAGTATCCTCGCAGTCAGTTGTTTCCGTCATCGTGCCTATCTGTTGACGGTCGCGGCCATGGAGCTTTTTGAAGATGCGTTGGAGCGCGTTCGTCAGCGCTATCTCTTTGCAGTCGCTGGCG
>CAWJDN010000211.1:0-8756 GCA_963840985.1 uncultured Acidobacteriaceae bacterium | reverse complement strand
GGTGGCCCCAGTACCGGTGACTTTTTCAAACCTCGCTGAGGGTGCCCCCGAGCCTGTACTGAGCGAAGTCGAAGCATCCCTCGCCTTTGGGGACCTGGGAATGAAGGACCCCGGCAGCTCCTCTATTCGTTCTCCCTCGACATCTTGTGTGGAGGGTGCCCCACATCTGACCGCCCCAAGAATGATGGGCCGGGTTGCCCGTCCTTAAACTAACCACAAAAGTTTGGGTTCCCCAGGTCCCGATTTTGGGACCAGAGAGACCACGAAAAAGGATTGACTATTATATGCCATTGGCATATAGTGTTTCTATGCAGACGGTGGTCGAAACCCCGATGTACCTGCGCGCCGCCGAAGCCATCTATAGCGAAGCAGACCGGGAAGAAATCGTTCGCACTATCGCCGCTTACCCGGAAGCCGGAGATTTGATGCCAGGCACGGGAGGATATCGCAAGCTGCGCTTTGCGCGTCGCGGCATGGGAAAACGCGGCGGCGCGCGAGTCATATATCTGTACGGCGGCGAGGATCTGCCGATCTTCCTCATCACCGTGTATGCCAAATCGGAGAAGGGCGCTTTGAGCAAGGCCGAGCAGAATGCCCTGGCAAAAATGGCTAAGAGATTCTTTGCCGATTACCGGAGGAAGCAATGAGCAAATTGTTTGAAGAGATTACGCAAGGAACGTCTGAAGCCCGCGCCTACATGGAAGGTGAGCGCAAGGGGTACAAGGTCACTCTGCCGGAGACCGTGGACGTGCGGGGCCTCCGTAAGCGCCTCCGCCTAAGCCAGGGGCGTTTCGCGGAGAATTTTGGTTTGTCGGTGGATGCAGTTCGTCATTGGGAGTCTGGCCGTCGCCAGCCGGAAGCTGCCGCGCGCGCGCTTCTTACCGTCATTGCCGCCGACCCTGAATTTGTCATGCGTTCCTTGGCAAAAAGTGCGTGAACACGTGGCTTGGAGACTCACAACGGCATTCGGGCGGGCGGCGCAGGTCCGGCCACAAATGCCGGGTGGCCCAGAGCCGGGGTCCCCACGGACAGGTCTTCGTCCGTGGGGTGGAGAGCCTGCCCTGAGCTTGTCGAATGGGTCCCTCGATTTTGGGGACCTGAGAATGAAGGACCCCGGCAGCTCCTCTATTCGTTCTCCCTCGACATCCTGTGTGATTGGTTGTATTCTTCCCGGCCGGGTGGCCCGCCCTTAAACTAACCACAAAAGTCTGTCATCCTGAGCGAACGGGGCCCCAGGCGTTCTCTTCAGCCTGGGGGTGGTGAGTCGAAGGATCCGCGGTTCGTAGATGAATACCGAAAAGCACCCGCAGGTCTCCTTCGGCGATGCTCTCTCGAAAAACAAGCATCAAAAAGCACCCATAGGTCCTTCGACTCGCTGCGCTCGCTCAGGATGACAAGAAATAAATGAGTAAATCAACGATTTTCATTTCCTTGGGTGGGCCGAAGGCCCATAGATCACTCAGGGCGGGCTTTCGCCTCCCTTCGCTGCGCTACGGTCGCTCAGGATGACAGTTTTTGTTGAACGAACTTCTGGCTCATGACACTACATCTGCTCGGCAATTACGCGCTTTAAATCGGCGGGTGAATAGGTTGGCGACTTGATGACCTTGCCATCCGGCCGCTTATGAATCTTCAGAATCGGCTTCCAATCTCCATGATGGGCGTTGGCGTCTTCCGGATGGAGCAGTTCCGGGCTACTACCCTGCACCAAAACAGCGTCGCAAACGCTGCAATGCGGCCATGCCTTGCTCATGTTGCTGCGCTGCACTTCATCCCAGGCGGGCTGAGCCTTTATGCCAGCGGCGTTGAGCGCACCGTAAGTGACAACCAGCTGGTCGATGCATCCGTCCACGTATTCGATCAAATCGGGTGTGCCGTTAGGATCGAGCACGACGCTGATCTCGTCAATGACGGCGGCCTGATCTTCGCCGTTCGATCCGGCAAATGTTCTAGTGACCGTGCAACCGCATCCTTTGACGAATTCGAGAGCCTCTTCAAATACCAGCCGCGCGCGAAGCAGGCGCGTCTCCGGGTCGGGAAGCTGAGGAGATTCCTTGACCTGCTGGTTGTACTGCTTCATCAGGGTTACGATGTCTTGCTGCGGGCAATAGGGTTTATCAGTCATTCCATCCTCATTTCAATTTCTTCGTTACGGATCAATCGACTTCCAGCTTGCCGGCGCGCTTTTTGCGGATGAACCACACGGCAAAGCCAATCTCCGCCAGAGTGCTCACGATGACCAGCAGGGCTAGTCCATGGTTTGCCACAATGTTTACTACTCCCGGACCCAGCTCGAGCACAAGCAGGGAGAGTATCAGCCAGCGGAGGAGCCTTCCGACGAAGACGGAGAGCATGAATGGGGCGACGCGCATTTCAAAGACGCCAGCGGCAAAGACGAAGGCCTTCCAAGGGGTGGGCGGGGGGAGCATGGAGGGAATCATCATGGCCAGGAACTCCTGGCGCTCGAAGCGGACGCGCATCTTCTCGTAACGCTCGCGGTTGACGCGCTTGAGCAGGAAGAGTTCGCCGCCTGCACGGCCCAGTCCGTAGGGCAGCAGGCCGCCGATGGATGAACCAACCGCGGCCAGCAAGCAATAGAGCCAGAAGTGGCTTTTGTCGGCCCAGACGTAACCGGCCAGGATGAGGTCCATGGGAATAGGAATCGTGGACGAGTCGAGCAGCGCGGCCGCGCCCACTCCCCAAATGCCGAACTTAGCCAGAAAAAGGGCAACGTACTTCCACTTGGCGATCAATCGAGCAATAAACTGCTTCAAACAGGGTCCCCTTCCGCCCGCAAATCCGTCTTACTGTCAGAACCATTGTACGGTCCTAGAGCGAAACCAGAGTAAACGTGCCCTTACCAAGATTTGTTCGAGGTGGCTTTTTCTTAAGGAAAAAGCCACTTGGCGGAGTTGCTTTCGGCGTACAGCTACTCTGGTTTCGCTGTAGGCGATGGGCAGGGATTTGGCCTGGATGAGAGAATAGAAAGAAAGGACTCGTAATGGAGCGTTGGGCGCGTGTGCGCCCGGGGAGGCTCCTCGAGAACGAATGCCCACCGACCAAGCGCCAAGCGATGTGAACGAGCCCAAAGGGCCTGCGGGAGCCAAGCCCACAGGAACCAGCCTCGTGCCAGACGAGCCGGCTACGGGCGAGGTGTTGCGCCGGGCCGAATCCGAGTCTCCGGTGGTTCGCGGTTCGCGCTGGATAGACTACGACACCCACGAGCTGCTGCAACTGATCAGCGATCTGGAGGATGAGCGGCGCTGGACGCGTCTGCGCGAGGGCTTCTGGCTGGCTATTCTTTTCCACCTGGCGTTGCTTTCGGCGGTGACCTGGATTCCCAAATACATATTCAAGGTGCCGTTGGTGGTTGATCGGAACGCGATCAGGGAACACAAGGATTTTACCTATCTGGATACGCCATTCACGTTGCCGCCCAAAGTGGCGGTCAAACCGCTGACGAAACCGCCCCAGGTTGACAAGGAGACACTAGAGGCGATGAAGCGGGCGAATCCGCCGTCTGCGGATGCAGCGCCTAAGCCTGCTGCGCCCCCTGCGCCGCCGCCACCGTCGAATGAGCAGTCGCAGTTGGAGGCGCCTCGCCCGGCGGCGGTGCCCGCGAAGCCCAACTTTGCGATGGGCTCGCAAAATCCTGCCGACCAATTACGCGAGGCGATGAAGGGCTCACGGAACCGCGGCATGGGCGAGGGCGACCTGCCCGGCCGCAGCGGGCTGTCACGGCATCCAGGCGCGGGCACGGGAGGCCTCGAAGTGCTCTCCGACACCCAGGGCGTGGATTTCAACAACTGGCTGGCGCGCTGGCATTGGGAGACGGAACACACCTGGGATCCGCTGATTCCCGACGAGGTGAACCCGCCGATTCTTAAGTCGGGGATGGTGGCGATTCGCTTCAAGGTGCTGCCCAACGGGCGGCTGATGGACGGCAGCTTGATTCTGGAGGGCCGCAGCGGCGACGTGGCGCTGGACCGCGCGGCGTGGGGCGCTCTGACCGGCTCGAACTACCCGCCACTGCCCAGGGACTTCCACGGACCGTACCTGGAGCTGCGGGCTTACTTCCTCTACAACATGGAACCGCCGCAGTAGGGTTGCAAATCAGCAGATCGCTCTGCCGCGCATCTCAGTTGGCGGTGATGGTTTCCAGGCCGTGGCTTTATTCCAAGCCTACTTCGATTCAGGATAGTTCCATCTTCTGTTTTTTTCCTTGCTCCAGAATGTTGCCGTGTCGCTTGTCCGACCGCAGCAATAACAAGGCAAAGATGAGTCCCGCCACGCCGAGATTCGCGAACATAATCTGTGTTGCGGTATATGTTCCGGTGACGTCGCGGAGCTTGCCATTCAGGAAGGGGAAGAGCCCGAGGCCCAGATTCTGGATGGCCGTCATCAGCCCAAAGGCCGTTCCTACGCGTTTCTCCTCGACCACGAGTGGGACCGAAGGCCACATCGCCGCGGGCACCAGTACAAAAGCGGTGCCGAGCGCGACCATGCTGGGGATTGGATTCCAGTGGGTGATGCCCATAATCAGGTGGGCGGGAATCAGAATGAGCGAGCCCACCACCATCAGCGTAGCCCGCTTGCCGATGCGGTCTACCAGATCGCCGGCGAAGGGGGCGAAGATCATGGATGCGAAGACCACGATGCTGGTGATTCCAGGCGCCGTCGAGAACATGTGAATAAAGTTGTCGAAGCTCTGGGCCAGGAACCCACCCGTGCTCGTGCTTACCAGGGGAATGCCCCACTTGTCGTGGAACATGTCCGTGGCGAGGGCCGTGAAGGGGAAGATGGCGCTGTAGAAAGTCACGCAGAGAAGGACTACGAACCAGAAGGAGGAGTTGAACTTCTTGATATTTGAAAAGACGATCTTGTCGCCAGCCTCCGGTTTCGGAAGCTTGAGTACCTTCTCCCCGTGGCGGTCCATGGCAATATAGACCAGATTACACAGCAAAGAGAACAGGCAGAAGCCCGCCGCGGCCCAGAGAGCGATGCGGTAGCTGCCGAAATATTGGGAGATGAGTTCCTCGGTATTGAAGCTGAAGAGGGTCCCGACGCGGCTTATGGTGAGGGCGATGCCGAAGGCCAGGGCCATCTCCTTGCCCTTGAACCAGCGGCTGATGATAGCACTCTGCACTACGATGAGGGATTCAGAACCCGCGCCGAAGATCAACCGTCCGGCGAAGAGCTCCCACTTGGAGTGGGCGATGGCCACGATAGTGGCGCCCAGAAGGACGAGGCTGCAGAACAGCATGCTGGCCCGGCGGGGGCCCAGCTTGTCGTAAAGCATGCCTCCGAAGAACACGATGATGATGGCGGCCACGGAGTATGCCGTGTAGAGATTCCCGATGGTGCTGCGGTCCAGATGCAACGCATCGATGAGTGTGGGCGCGAGAGCGCCGATGCTGTCATAGGCGAAATAGCTCCCCAGCACCAGCAAGCTGATGAATATCAGGATGGTGAAGCGGTAAGGGCGCTTCGATGGATGGAAGAATCCCATTGATTCAGGAGTGTCAATATCGGGAGCAGGCGGACGGCGAGACGGTTCAGGCATGTAGGCGATGATCCTCGGGGCGCGGCGGCGGCGATTTTGGAATGGAATGACGCAACCTATGAAAATAACAGATTGGGGCGGGAATTGGCTGGGGATGGAATAATTTTTAGCGAATCAAATGCCTAGCCCTCGGCGAAAGGAAAGCGTTCGCGGATTTCATAACGGGAGCCAGCGGGGGAGAGGAAGCTCTCGTAAAGAAGAAATTCGTGGGCGGTAAAGCGGGTGAAGCTGGACGGACGGCGGAGTTTGGCTTTGAGTTGGCTGAGATTGTGTTGTCGGCTTTCACTGCGCGCCAGTGTGATGTGAGGTTGGTAGGGTCGCGTTTCCGGAAGGAAGTTGCAGGGTTGAGTGGCCGCGATGACGCGCTGCTGAAGCAGGAGCAGTTCGGGGGTGGGCCGGATGCGGGCGATGAGGACTCCGGCGCGCTCGAAGCAGTCCAGAGCTTCAAGACAAACGGGAACGGGCGGCGACTGAAGGGCGCGCAGGTGCGGAACGACACAGGCGAGTTGATCCGTGCTGGTATTGCCAAGGAATTGCAGAGTGACATGCCAGGATTCGGGCGCCGTCCAGCGGAGGCCGTCCGCAGAGGAGCGAAGTCGCGCGGAGGCCGTGCGGAGTTCGTCGATCACCGCAGTGGCCAAAGGTATTCCGATAAAGAGGCGCATACAAAGACTATCCAAGACACACTTCCATCATAGAAAATCCAGCGTAATTTGAGGGCGAACAAACAGCCTGACTCACACTCATTTTACGGCGTCGTTGTTTCGCGCTAAAATTGATGCATAGTCGATGAGCAGCAACATTGCCATTCCGGTAAAAGGAACGCCCCTGCTGAGACGCTATCGTCGCGGGTGGCGTGACCGTGGACGTCGTCCCTCCTGCTGAGTAATCTATTTTCGTAAGTTCGTTGATTTTCAGGTCTCAAATTAGAGATCTCCACCCTACGGACGAAGACCAATCCCTTCACCCCAGTGAGCAACGATCACTCACTGGGGACCCCGAATCCGTGGGGACCCCGGACCTGGGGCAACCGTGTTTTATAGCTGCCTCCGCCTGTCGCGGAGAGAAAGGCTTCCCAAGATGAATAGTTTTTCCAGCCGGACCAAACTCACCTCCGGCAACCGCACGTATACGATTTACAGTTTGCCGGCGCTTGCGAAGCACGGCTTTAACCTGAGCCGGTTGCCATTCAGCCTGAAGATCTTGTTGGAAAACCTGTTGCGCCGCGAGGATGGCGTCAATGTGAAGGCGGCCGACATTGAGTTTCTGGCCAAATGGGAGGCCAAGGCCGAGCCCAGCCGGGAGATTGCCTACATGCCGGCGCGGGTGCTGATGCAGGATTTTACGGGTGTGCCGGCGGTGGTGGATCTGGCGGCGATGCGCGACGCGATTCGGACACTGGGCGGCGATCCGGAGCGGGTGAATCCGCTGGTTCCGGCTGAGCTGGTGATCGACCACTCGGTGCAAGTGGACGAGTACGGCACGGCGGCGGCCTTTGACGCCAACACGTTGTTGGAGTTCCAAAGAAACCGCGAGCGCTATGCGTTTTTGAAGTGGGGGCAGACTGCGTTTCGCAACTTTTCTGCGGTTCCGCCGGGGATGGGCATCTGCCACCAGGTGAATCTGGAGTACCTGGCGCGGGTTGTTTTCACCGATAAGATTGGGGAGGCGAACAGTGAAGTGACGGCTTATCCGGACACGGTTGTCGGTACCGATTCGCACACTACGATGATCAATGGGTTGGGCGTGCTGGGCTGGGGCGTGGGTGGCATTGAGGCTGAGGCAGCGATGCTGGGGCAGGCTGTTTCGATGCTGGTGCCGCAGGTGGTGGGATACCGACTCGTAGGGAAACTCCGCGAGGGCGCGACGGCGACTGACCTGGTGCTGACTGTGACTCAGGCGCTGCGCAAGCTGGGCGTGGTAGGCAAGTTTGTGGAGTTCTACGGGCCGGGCGTGGCGGAGTTGCCGCTGGCCGACCGAGCGACGATCAGCAATATGGCTCCTGAGTACGGGGCGACATGCGGCATCTTCCCGGTGGACGCAGAGACGTTGCGCTATCTGAGATTAACGGGGCGCAGCGAGGAACAGATTGCACTGGTCGAGGGGTATTACAAAGCTCAGGAGATGTTCCACACCGCGGAGACGCCAGAGGCCGATTACACGCAGACTTTGGATCTTGATTTGGCGGACGTTGAGCCATGCGTGGCCGGACCTAGGCGCCCGCAGGACCGCGTGCTTTTACGGGATGTGGCTGCGTTGTTCGCTGAAGAACTTCCCAACCTGCTTTCGCCCACGGCCAAGCCGCTGGGAACGCGAACGGCGGCTGAGTGGAAGAGGGGAGCCGTGAAGGATGCGGCGCTAACGGCGAAAGCACCGATGCATGTGACGACAACGGCGAAGGAACGGTTTGGGATTGATCCGGATAAGTATCTAGACCACGGCTCGGTGGTGATTGCGGCGATCACCAGTTGCACTAACACATCGAATCCCTCGGTGATGGTGGCGGCGGGAATTATGGCGAAGAAGGCGGTGGAGAAGGGGCTCTCTGTGCCGCCGTGGGTGAAGACATCGCTGGCTCCGGGATCGCGGGTGGTGACGGATTATTACACCAAGGCCGGCTTGCTGCCGTATCTCGAAAAGCTGCGCTTCAACGTGGTGGGCTACGGTTGCACAACTTGTATTGGTAATTCCGGGCCGCTACCCGCGGATGTCAAGCAAAGCATTGACGAGCATGGGCTGGTTGCGGTGAGCGTGTTGAGCGGCAATCGCAACTTTGAGGGAAGAGTGAATGTAGATGTGCGGGCCAACTACCTGATGAGCCCGCCGCTGGTGGTGGCTTACGCGCTGGCCGGACGGATCGGGCACAACTTCGCGACTGATGCGTTGGGCGTGGATGGGGCAGGGAAGCCGGTTTTTCTCAAGGACATTTGGCCGACGCAAGCGCTGGTTTCGCGCCGCCGGATCTGCAGTTGAAGGGAAGCCGACTGGAAATCGAAGCGCCGATTAGAGCGCAATCCCCCGCGAAAGCGCCGACTGAGGAGTTTGAAGTGCGGGAGTATTCGGTGCGTACGTCGCACAAACCGCTGCGCGTTGCCGGCGGGGCGCTGGGCCAGTACGCAGCGCTGGAACGACTTGCTGTTTGCCCACTGGCCGATTCCCGTCCCGCTAATGGAGCCGTTGCTGCCCGACTGGC
>CAWJDN010000210.1:0-19235 GCA_963840985.1 uncultured Acidobacteriaceae bacterium | reverse complement strand
ATTCAAAAAACTGGGTGCACTGTGCAACGGCGCAGGCAACCGCAACGGACCCAGCTCGAACGGTCCCAGCCGCGACTGTCGGCCTCCCAGCTCGATCATCGTCATCTCGCTGGTCCAGTGAATACGCTCCGCGACGCCAATGCGGCGATAGAAACCCAGTAGATTGGTGCAACAACCGAAGAGCACGTGCTGGCAGTTGTCGATGACCTCATTCACGCCGGGATGCAGATAGGAGCTGGCTCGCCCACCCAGGTAGCCGCGCTGCTCGACCAATTGCACGCGGAAGCCTGCCTCGGCCAAAGCGCAGGCCGCGCTCATACCGGCCACGCCGCCGCCGATCACCGTGACGGTCTTCTGCGAGTTATGCTTCAAACCAGCCAAACCCAGTCCTTCCAAATTGAATCATGCAAACAGCCGCGCCCAACCCATGCGCGCAAGGCCAACAACTAAGATGCCAAGCTTTTGCGGCATGGGCACGCTGGCACGGCACGAAAACACGTCGTAGTCCGCGCGTTTGATGCGCCTGAGCAGGCCATGATAGATGGCAACCAACACCCACAGGGCTGGACGGCTCTCGCGGTCAATCATGGGCAATAATAATTGCGCTGACTTGTAAAACTTTTCCGCGCGCTGGGCAATAGCGGCAAGCAATGCGCGTTCACTGGCCGTGGGCAGCACGCCGGGCACTCGATGCAGCAAAGAGTCCAGTGGAACATTGTGTGCCGCAAGGTCCTCAAGCGGCAGATAGACGCGCTTGCGCTCTGCATCTTCGGCCACGTCGCGCAGAATATTGGTGAGCTGGAAGGCTATGCCGGTTTCTTCGGCCAGCTTCTCGGCGCGCGGGTCCGTATAACCGAAGATGCGTATACACACCAGACCCACAACCGAGGCTACCAGATAACAGTAGCGGTAGAGATCAGCGAAAGTGGCGTAGGTGTCTGGCGCGTCCTTTGCGGCCCGGTCCAGGTCCATGGTCACGCCGGCAACTAACTCATCCAGCAAAGAGAGCGGAATCCTAAAGCGCACGGTGCAATCACGCACGGCAATAAAAACGGGATCGGTCGAGTTGCCGCCCTGGCAGATTACACGCCACTCAGCCAGCCACGCTTCCAGAGAGTGTCGGCGTTCATCGCGGGGCATGGATTCGTCATCGGCCAAATCGTCGGCCCTGCGCATGAAGGCGTATATGGCGCAGATGGCGTTGCGGCGAGGAGCGGGCAGCGCGATGAAGGCGTAATAGAAGTTCTTCGCCTCGCGTCGGGCAATGTCGCGACAGGTCGCGTAGGCACTGTCCAGCGTCAATCCCTCCGATGGGTTTGCCTGGGTCACGCCGTTTCTCAACTCCGCTTGCCGAGGCGCATGAAGGGCAACAATTTGCCGCTAACGGCGTGCAGCAGCAGCGCCAGTTTCCTGCTCTTGGAGATGGCCGGACGGGCGCTGAGCACGTCATAGCCCTGCCGCTCGATGGCGCGCAGAATCTCCAGACCGCCGCGGCTGAATAGGTCCAGGTCCAGCGCCAGATCATGGTGGACCTTGCCAATCAGTGGAAGCCCCTGTTCGAACAGCTCCCGAGCATAATCGACTTCGCAGCGCATCAGTCCGCGAAACTCGGGTGTGGCGACGCTCTCAGCAATTTGCTCTTCGCTAACGCGAAAGACCTCCATATCATTCTGCGGAATATAGATGCGGCCCCTGAGGTAATCCTCGCGCACATCCTGCCAAAAGTTGGCCAGTTGCAGCGCGGTACATGTGAAGTCGGAGAGGCGGAGGTTTTCTTCAATCGCCTCGCCGCTGGCGTAGAGCACCAGGCGACCTACGGGATTGGCCGAATAGCGGCAGTAAGCCAGCACGTCTTCGATGGTCTCGTATCGAGTGACGGTCTGGTCCTGGCGAAAGGCGACCAGCAGATCGGCAAATAGCTCCTTGGGAATGAAACATTCACGAATCGTCTCGGCCAACGCGACAAAGACCGGATGACGCGCGCGGCCTTCGTAGCAGGCATCCAGTTCGCGGCCCCACAGATCAAGCAGGGCCAGAGCCTGCTCGGGATTGCCCACCTCGTCTCCCAGATCGTCGGAGACGCGGCAATAAGCGTAGATGGAAAAAAAATGCAGGCTCAGATCTTTAGGCAGAAACCACGAAGCAACGTGAAAATTTTCATAGTGCGACTCCGCCAGCCTCTTGCACCAGGCGCGCGCTTCGTCGAGTGAGGGTGCAACCGCGGGAATTCGATAGGAGATGGGCAACGCAGCCCAGCCACGTGCGAGCAACATCTCCTGAAGCAGCGCTTCACTGCCCGGCATCTCGTTCTTCAATCCCACAGCTTCCGTCGTCATGGCTTTGCCTCAGGGCACAATGGCGGTCTTGATCTCGCTGCCGCGTTTCATCAACTTCTCAAAGACGCGGTTAAGCTCGTAGAGGTGAGCGTGGCCGGTGATAAAAGCTCCGGCCTGGAAGCGGTTGCTGGCAATCAGATCGAGTGCCTCGCGGCAAATGGCCGGAGTGTGGTGAAAGGTGGCGCGCAAGGTGATGTCGGAGTAGTGAATGCGATTTGTGTCGAGCGAAACGTGCGTGCCCAGGGCGCAGCCGCCAAAAAAGTTTACCGTCCCGCCCTTGCGCACCATTTCCACCGCTTCTTCCCACGACTCGGGCACACCAACAGCCTCGATGGCGATGTCCACGCCCCGGTTCTTCTCGGTAAGCGCGCGGGTTTCACTGATAGCCTTGCGAATGTTGGTGGTCTGCACTACATGGGCCGCGCCCAACTGTCGCGCTGCCTCCACCTGGGCGTCGTGCTTGACGATAGCGATGACATTATAACCAGCCAGGGCAGCTACGTGAAGAATCATCAATCCCAGCGGGCCTCCGCCGATGATGGCCACAGTGTCGCCGGGGTGCGGGTGCGAGTCTTCAAAGCCGTGCACCGCGCAGGCAAGCGGCTCGGTCAGCGCCGCGTGCTCCAACGGCACGTGATCCGGCACATGCAGTGTATTCATGGCTACGATGCGGGATGGGATGCGAATAAACTCGGCATAGGCGCCGTTGTTGAACAGCAGATCGTCGCAGAGGTTCTCCTGGCCGCGAACGCAGAAATAGCACTGGCCGCAAGGAGCGGAGTTGAGCGCAACTACGCGGTCGCCTGAAGCAAAATCAGTAACTCCCGCGCCAGCCTGAACCACTGTTCCCGCCAGCTCGTGGCCAAACAGGGCTGGCGGCACAATCATGCGGGCATGATAGCCCCGGCGGAAGACCTTCAGGTCGGTGCCGCAGGTGAGCGCCGCACCCACGCTGACAATTAGCTCACCGGGCCCGGCCTCGGGAACCGGCACACTCTCTATGCGAACATCCTCGCGGCCGTGGAGGACAGCGGCCTGCATGGTGCTGCGGCCGTGCAGGAGCGCGTACTCGACAGTTTTGCGGCCCAGGCTGACGGCGGATTCGACCTTCTTGCGGCCTTCGACCACCACTGTCTCGACGGTGTTGAAGCCGACCTCAACCACCGTATCGACAGTATTGAGGCCTCCCTCGACGACTTTCTCGGCTTTCTTGCGGCTCTCTTCGACAACCGTCTCGACGGTCTTGCGGCCCCGGAGGATCGCGGCTTTTACTGTGCCTGCCATCTCACTCCTCCCTGCTCTGCCCCGCCGCCAGATACTGGTTCAATCATAATCTTCATCGAGTCTGCCTGGGGGTTAGAAGCGACTTCGATGGCCTTCACCGCCTCCTCCAGCGGAAAGCGATGGGAGATCAGTTGCGTCAGATCAAAACCTTTGCGATAGCCGCCCAAAACCAGCTCTTCGACTTCTGGCTGAATCGCCGTAGAAGCAGAGTATGAACCAAGCAGGGTCTTCTCGTCCATGCAAACCGCTCCGGGGTCGAAGCTGGCTTCTTCGTGCTGCGTCTGGGCAAAGAGCATCACCTTGCCGCCGGGTCGCACCGCGTCCATGGCGGTCTGGATCAGCGCCTTGCCGCCCACGGCCAGAAGGACTGCATCCGCACCGCGGCCCTCGGTAGCGGCCAGAACGCGCTCGATGACATTCTCATTTCCTGCGTGAATGGGTTCATGCAGCCCGAACTTCGCGGCGATGGCGTGCCGCTCAGGGTACAAATCGGAAGTCAGCACGCGGGTCCCGGTGCGGTAGGAGAGCGCTGCCAGCATGATTCCGATGGGGCCCTGGCCGATCACCAGCACCGTTTCGTCGGCTGCCAGATTGAGCAACTTCACGGCCTTCAGGACGGTGTTCACCGGCTCGATAAAGGCCGCCTGCTCAAACGGCACGCCGTCGGGAATCCGTACCACGCCGCCCATGGCGACAATCCAGTCCATCACCCGAATGTACTCTGCAAAGCCGCCGCCGGAGGGCTCCATGCCCGCCGTCGCGCCCACCTTCTTGTAAACCGCGCACTGCGCCGGCGTCTGCTTGCGACAGTAGTAGCACTTGCCGCACGGAATGTGATGGAAGACCATCACCCGCTCGCCGACGGCAAACTTCGTCACGCCCTTGCCCACCTGTACGATGGTTCCTGCCATCTCATGGCCGAAGATGCGCGGTGCGGAGTGCGAGCCGGTGTGAATCTTTTTGAGATCTGTGCCGCAGACGCCGCAGGTGGCGATTTTGACCAGCAACTCGCCGGGACCGATTTGTGGCACTGGCACTGTCTCCAGGCGCAGGTCGTTGACGCCGCGATAGACCACTGCCCGCATGGTGGGAGGGATTCTCATTGGCGATTTCCGCGGATCTGGCCGGAGTTCAGCGTTGGTGGTTTGGGTTGCCATTGCGCGTGCTTGCGGGCCCTCGGTTTTCCAGAAAATCGAGCAGAGACTGTGCGATGTTGCGGGCAGCCTTCCTGCTATTTTCGCCCATTCGGATGAGTCCGTGCCAGTACCAAGGACGGAGCAGCGCAAAAACCATAAACCGAGCCAGTTTGAACTGGCCGCCTGGTTTAATAAAGCGATTGAAATCAGGCAGTTGGTCGCTGTAGCCGTCGCTGATTCCTTTGATGCAATAAAACGGGATGCCGCGCATCCGAGCCAGCCGAGCAATCCCTGCGGCCTCCATATCAACCAGTGCAGCCGAGTAGGTGGATGCCAGGCGCTTCTTTTCCGTCGCATCGGCGACGCGAGGGCTGGTCACCAGCCAGCAATCATTTGGCGGACCGGCGGCGACAAAGCGCTCGCCGGTGCGGGTATCGATAACAACGGAAATGTCGAAGGACTGGCCGGCGGCAAGCTCCTCGCGCAAGGCTCCGGCCCAGCCAGTCGAGATGACTTTGTCGATGGGGCCGAGTTTTTCAATCTCGTCAAAGGCTCTTGTCGCTGCGGCAACGCCGGCTCCGGCGCAGCCTGCTATCCACTCGCCGTCATCTGATCGCCAGAGATCGACTCCGTTCGAGCGTTTGTGCTGCCAACCGCGCGTCAGCGGCTTGAGTTCACCGGGCATGGCGGCGATGATGGCGATTCTGCTCACGGCGCGTACCCATGCGCGCGAAACCACTCGATCGCGGCCTTCATGGCCGGGTTGACGGGCAGGATGCGGAAGCCCAGCTCCTGTTGCGCGTGGGCGCTCGAGGCGTACATCTTCTTGCGGCCCATGCGCACCTCTTCCAACGTGGCGCGCGGCTCGCGCCCGCGAATGCGACCGGT
The DNA here is from genome assembly GCA_963840985.1 of uncultured Acidobacteriaceae bacterium. Taxonomy (GTDB): domain Bacteria; phylum Acidobacteriota; class Terriglobia; order Terriglobales; family Acidobacteriaceae; genus Telmatobacter. Next base: position 13,591 of record CAWJDN010000210.1, on the reverse strand, counting down.
GATCCACTCCTCAAAAAACGCATACGTGGCGGCGACGACGAAGGGAATTTTTACCGTAGGCGATTTGAGGCCGGTAATCGCCGCCATCTTATCGAGAATCTGCTTGAGCGTCAGGTTCTCTCCACCCAAAATATAGCGATGACCAGATTGCCCACGAGACAGCGCGGTAACGTGCGTGCGAGCGACTTCCGCCACATCAACCAGATTCAGCCCGGTATCCATGTAGGCGGGGAATTTGCCGTTGAGAAAATCGACAAAAATGCGTCCTGTGGGCGTGGGCTTAGCGTCGTTCGGCCCAATCGGAGTAGTCGGGTTGAGGATGATGACCTTTTGTCCGGCCTGCGCAGCCTTAATCGCCTCCTGCTCGGCCAGAAACTTGGATCGCTTGTAGTGGCCAACCATATCGCCGAGGCAAACCGGCGTGTCCTCGTTGATGACCATGCCGTCTGTGCGGAAGTGCATGGTGGCTACGCTGGAGGTGTAGACGAAGCGCTTGACCTTGGCCTCGCGAGCCATCCGCAGCAACTCGCGGGTCCCGTCCACGTTGGCCTTGTACATCGATGCCGGGTCGGGAATCCACAGCCGGTAGTCGGCGGCGACATGAACCACGGCATCGCATCCTTCGATCCCAGCCCGCAGCGACTCTGGCTCACTCAAATCGCCCACATGCGTCTCGCCTGCAATGCCTTCGAGGTTACTTAGGTTGCTGGTCTTGCGCACCAGCAGGCGCAGCTTTGCGCCATCAGCAGCCAGGGCCTTCGCTACATGGTGGCCTATAAAACCCGTCGCGCCTGTCAGGAATACTTTCATGGTTAGCATGATAGCGGAGTTGGTAGAGTTGGCGGTGTTTGCAAGAGCGCTCCGTGCTAACGCCGTTAGCGAGACAGTGGCCCTACCAGAGCTTATCCCCCGGAGCAACCTTACATTCCTTAACCGGCTGCGGGCGCCGTTCGTCGAAGTTGGTCACCCAACATTCATCCAGCACAGAACAGTAACAGGCGCTAAAGCTCATATCCTTTCTGGCTTCTTCAAAGGCAGGTATAAGCTGATCGCCTGTGCCAAGCAACTTGATGGTGATGAGGTCTCTCGTTTCTCGAGCGGGCAAAACCCCTCCCGAGACATTGCCATAGACGAAGAAATGCCCCTTCGTGCTCATTTCCTGTGCGCAACAAGCACTGAAAAGCGTATCCGGCGTGTTGTAAGCAACACCTTTATAGCGAAATTCAAACCTGACGATGATGGCCGGGCCTACGCCGTCATTCATGAGGAGAATTTTGGATTGTGGCTTATGCGTGACAGGGTCTATGTTGTTCCCCGTCATCGATAATAGAGGGAGAGTACTGGCCACGACCAGCTTCTGGTTTTGCTCCACCATCTCCTTCATGCGCTTACCGTGCTCGATGGAGACAGCTAGTGATAAAAGTGAGATGAAGATTACGCTGATCGCAATGATGCCGTCCAGCCACGGAATTCCTGTTTTGTGTTCAACGCCATGGCCATGCTCGGAAACAGGCATCATTCCAGGCACTTTGTCCTCCTCAGCTGCATCTTCCCTTTGAGGCGTCAACTCCGAAAGTTCTGCATCCTCGATGCCCTCTTCCATACCGCATCTCCCATGCTGCCAGCAAGAGCTGAATCCCTATTCCGCTACTCCAGCGCCTCCGGCGTGAGCGCAATATTCGTCTCGCCCGCGGCCTTCTTTGCGTTGTATGCCTTCACCCAGTCCTCCCAGTGCTTGCCAGCAGCGCGGTCCTTGCCGCTGAATTCGATGCGGGCGATTTCGGCGTAGCCCACCTTGCGCTTCTCCGGAGCCGAGGGCGTGTAGTACTGCACCCAGGATTCGGCCAGCGTAGCGCCGGTATGACAATTGAAAATGAAAGCCTCAATGCGCTGGCCGCTCTTAAGCGTGAGCGTTACGTCGCCGCGATAGTCGAGGGCTTTTCCCAGGGCCTGGCGTAGATCATCGTCCGTAGCCAGCGCGGGAACCCAGCCTTCCAGATTCTCGTGCTCCGTACCGGGAGCAAGCTCCAGCGCCTCGACCTGCGCAAGTGTGTACTTCTGCACTTCAGCGCTCATGCGTGGGTCTCCTCAAGAACGGGCTCGGGCTCGGCGATCTTCACCAGTAACGCATGACCATGCGGCGCCGCAGCGTTGAAGATCTTCATCGCTTGCGCATTCGGATATCGTCTGAAGTTGCCACGCGCCATGGCCAGAAAACCTTTCAAAGTTGTAAAGCCTTCGATGACGGCAGGCGTCTCATAGCCGCAACTGACCATGCAGTTGGCGCACTTGGGATTTCCGCTGGCGACTCCGTACTCTTTCCAATCTGTCGTATCAAGCAATTCCTGAAAGCTCTCTGCGTATCCCTCCTGGAGAAGGTAGCAAGGCTTCTGCCAGCCGAAGATGTTATACGTCGGCAGTCCCCAGGGAACGCACTCATAATTGCGCTCGCCCATCAGAAATTCCAGAAATAGCGGCGACATATTGAACTTCCAGGTGGGTTTGCGATTGGACAAAATGGCGCGGAAGAGGCGGCGCACGCGGGCGCGTCCCATAAAGTGCTTCTGGTCGGGCGCTTTGTCGTAGCTGTAGCCGGGCGAAAGAATAATTCCCTCGACACCCATTCCCATCACCTCATCGAAGAAGGCTCGGACGCTCACAGGATCTGTTCCATCAAATAAGGTGGCGTTGGTGGTGACGCGGAATCCGCGGCGGACGGCCTCTTTGATGCCTTCGGTGGCGATATCACAGCCACCCTCGCGGCAGACAGCGAAGTCATGGTGCTCGCGCTGGCCGTCGAGATGGACGGAGAAGGTAAGGTACTTGGACGGTGTAAACTCCGGCAGACGCTTTTTGAGCTCCAGCGCGTTGGTGCAGAGGTAGATGTACTTTTTGCGCGCGATGAGTCCGTTGACGATCTCGACAATCTGGGGATGCAGCAGAGGCTCGCCGCCAGGGATGGAAACCATCGGCGCGCCGCACTCTTCCACCGCGGCAAAGCACTCTTCCGGGGTGAGCTGCTTTTTGAGGATATGCGGCGGATACTGCACCTTACCGCAGCCGGCGCAGGCCAGCGAGCAGCGGAAGAGCGGCTCAAGCATCAGCACCAGGGGATAGCGCTTCGTGCCTGCCATCTTCTTCTTCCACACATAGGTGGCAACCGTCCACACTTGAGAGATGGGAATCGCCATCTTGGGAATAACCTCCAGTGCCGCTCAGCGGCGCATTCCATTCGTACAGTTTGTAGTCGCTAGCTGCTTGCGCGTTCCATCGCCCTCTGATAACTGGTCAAAGCCATCAGCGGGAAGTACTGGCGATAAAGTGTGTAGGCCAGATAGAAGACTCTGGGGAAGCCTGTTCCCGTAATGATGCTCTGCTGAGTCGCGCCTACGCCCATCGACTCGTCCCAACTGCCGTCGGGCAGCTGCCGAGTGAGCAGCCAGCGCACACCCTTGGCAATGGAGTCGGAGCGGTCGTCTCCTGCGGCCAGCAAGCCCAGCATAGCCCAGGCGGTTTGCGATGGAGTGCTTGTCCCCACCCCGCGCGTATTCGGATCGTCGTAGCTGCCGCAGCTCTCGCCCCATCCGCCGTCGGCATTCTGCACCATACGAAGCCACTCGGCGGCCTGCTGAATCTGCGGCTCGAGATGATCGACACCGATGGCATCCAGACCGCGCAGCACCAGAAAAGTTCCGTAGATGTAGTTCACGCCCCAGCGGCCAAACCAGCTTCCATCCGGCTCCTGCTCGCGGAAAATAAATTGAACGGCCTTCTCTACGCGCTTGTCGCTGCGCCCGTAGCCATAGCTGGCCAGCATCTCCAGCATGCGTCCGGTAATGTCCACCGTGGGCGGATCGAGCATGGCGTTGTGATCTGCAAAGGGGATGTACTGGAAGATCATCTTGGTATTGTCTTTGTCGAAGCTGCCCCAGCCACCGTTCCGGCACTGCATGGCAAACTCCCACGCTATCGCGCGCGCGGCCACCTGGTGCTGATAACGCTCGCGGGGATTGTCCACCTTGGTCAGCGCCAGCAGCACCTGCGCGGTGTCGTCGGTGTCGGGATAAAACTCGTTATTAAATTCGAAGTACCAGCCGCCCGGTTCGGTGTTCGGCACCTTTACGGCCCAATCGCCCTTGTGGCGGACCTCTTTGGAGAGCATCCAATCCACGGCCTTCAACATGCGCGGGTCGTTGCGAGACGCGCCCGCCTCGCCCAGGGTAAAGACCGCTTGCGCCGTATCCCACACCGGCGACATGCAAGGCGTCATGCGAAAGGTCGGCTCCGGCATTGTAGCGTTGGCCGGCTCCTCGATGCCCAGCTTTTCAAATTCATCGCGCGCCCGGATCACCTGCGGGTCGTCCTCGGAGTAGCCCAGGCAGCGCAGGGCGATGATGGCATTCAACATGGCTGGATAAATGGCGCCCAGACCATCGGTCATCTCCAGCCGTTGCAGAAGCCACTTCTCCGCCTTGCGTAGGGCCAACTTGCGCAGCGGGCGAATGTGCACGGCTTCCGCCAAATGCGCGATTCTGTCCAGAATGATGAAAAAATTGCGCCATGAAACGATAGACTTGCGGTCCCTGCGCACGCGCAGAATCGAGTGAGCCCGTCCGCCCACGAAGAGTTCATCAATTCCCTGCTCAGACGGAATTCTCTTAAACGGCTTCTTGGCGTACATGATGGCCAGCGGAACAAGAATCGACCGTGACCAGGAAGAAATCTCGTAGATGTTGAAGTAAAACCAGTTGGGAAAGAGCACGATCTCCGGCGGAATGGCGGGCACCGCATCGTAGTCGTACTCGCCCAGCGCGCAGAGATACATCTTGGTGAAGGTGTTGCACGCGATCACGCCGCCATGCTTCAGAACCCATCGGCGGCACTTGGCCAGCCGTGGGTCTTGAGAGCCCACGCCCATCAGCTTGGCCGAAGAGTAGCACTTGACGGAGAGCGAGATGTTGCCTGGACCGCCGGGGTAAATGCTCCAACTGCCATCCTCGTTCTGGTAGCGCATCATCTCTGTAAGCGCCCGCCGCAGCCGGCCCGGATCGCCACTCTCCAGCAGCGTGTGCAGAAAGATGTAGTCGGCCTCGAGCATCGCATCGGCTTCCAGCTCCCCGTTCCAATACCCTTCGGGATGCTGCCGCGAAAACAGGAACTCGCGGGCGCGAGCAACGGCCGACTGGACATCTTCCATGTCCGCGTCCAGCCGCCCAAACCGGGGCGCAGCGAATTGCGTCTTCCCTTGATGAATGCTCATACGATTGAAACGCCTCGTTTAGCTTTTAGCCCTTAGCTTCTAGCCGTTTTGCTTGTCACTGCTGCAAAAAAACTGGATTACTCCACGAAATAGCTAATAGCTAACAGCTAGAAGCTACTTCACCGCCACAGCCTCTGCTCCGCCGGCGCTGCCGATGGCCTGCACAATCTCCGGCGGAAGGCCGAAGCGCACGTTTTCCGGCATCACCTCTACCTCTTCGACGTTGTTGTATCCGTTTAGTCGTAGGTAATTGACCACATCCTCAACCAGCACCTCGGGAGCCGAAGCGCCGGCCGTTACCGCGACCGTGCTGACGCCCTTCAGCCAAGTCGGGTCAATGGCTTGAGAATTGTCAATTAAATAACCAATAGTCCCCAGGTTGCGCGAGACCTCGACCAGCCGATTGGAGTTGGAGCTGTTGGTTGAGCCCACTACCAGCACCAGGCCTGCATTATGCGCCACGTTGCGAACCGCGACCTGCCTGTTCTCAGTGGCGTAGCAGATATCTTGCGAGTGGGGACCGACGATGTTGGGAAACTTTACTTTGAGAGCGTGGATGATGTCCCGCGCCTCGTCCAGCGAGAGCGTGGTCTGGGTTAGATAGGCCACGCGATTGGGGTCGGGCACTTCGAGCGCCGCGGCCTCGGCCACGTTTGAGACTACCTGCGTCGCCTCCGGCGCCTCGCCCAGCGTGCCTTCGATCTCGTCGTGGTCGCGATGGCCGATGAGCACCAGCGAGTAGCCCTGTTTGGCAAACTTGACGGCCTCGATGTGTACCTTGGTCACCAGCGGACAGGTGGCGTCAATCACCTTCAAATGGCGGCTCTTGCTGATCTCCCTGACCGCGGGCGAAACGCCATGGGCTGAGTAAATTACGCGCTGTCCATCGGGCACGTCGTCGATTTCATGAACGAAAATTGCGCCTTTTTCCGCCAACTCATTCACGACATAGCGATTATGCACAATTTCGCGGCGTACGTAGATGGGCGCGCCAAATGTATCCAGCGCGATTTTGACAACGTCAATGGCGCGCACTACTCCAGCGCAGAAGCCCCGCGGCTTGAGCAACAACACCCTCTTCTGGCTGGGGGAAGTCTCGGAGCGGTTACCGTTCGAGATGGAATCAGACAGAGTTGTAGTCACACCATCAGTATACCAATGTGCGTGTTTGTACGGAAACGGCTGCCTGCAAGCCACCGTTTCCGCCCCAGATTTGACGTTCGGGCTGCCTGCTCAGGGAAGCCTCGTCCAGAGCTCGGTCCGCCCCAACAGTGATATGCCGATATAGCCGCGCATATGGAGCTTGTCATTCCCTTCGGCCCAGATCTTGCCCTTGTATTCCTTTCCGTTCTCCGGGTCTACGACAGTTCCGCCCACCCAGTCATCTCCGTCGGGATGGAAGTTGCGCATGATCACCATACCCAGGATGAGTTGGTTCTTGTATTCGCCGGAACATTTATCGCACACGTCCTGCGGAGTGCGGCCGGGGCGCACCGTGGTGACCTTGCCAAAGAGTTGGCCGTTTAACAGGTAGGTTTCCACCGTGCCTGCGGGTTTGCCATCGCTATAGGTCTGCCAATGCCCCACGGCGCTCTGAAGCTTCGGCGTGAGTTGCTGCGCTTGGGCTCCGGCAACGGATACCAGCGCGATAAGAGCCAGAGCAAAGGCGCAGAGAGCGTTGTGTCGAATTGTTTTCAAGATAACCTCCCCTTTCGAAGGATTATAGACAGAAGATGTGAAAGACGTTCACACACCCTATGGCATTCTCGACTTCAACCTGATCCGTTCCCCGTCTACAACGAAGCTGCCGTATCCATGATGATGGATGGTCTTCGAATTCTTCCGCGCCGGATCGTGCCAGGCCTTGAGGACCTGCAAGACGAAGAGATTGAACTTGTTCACCAGATGAGTATCGACCACCCTGCATTCGAGATTGGCGAAACACTCGGCCACCAGAGGCGGCGCTACGCGTTTGGCCGGCACCGGCGTCAGTCCGAATCTCTTGAATTTGTCAACATCCCTGCCCGAGCAGTTGCCGATAGCTACAACTTTGGGCGCCAGTTCCAGCGCCGGAATTGCAATCACACACTCTTTGGTTGCCCGCAACGCGGCATGGCTAAAATTAGCGTTGCTGACAACACAGGCAATTAGCGGCGGCTCGAACTCCACCATCATGTGCCATGACATCACCATCACGTTTACGCGGCCTTTGCGAGCAGTGGTCAGCAGAACTACAGGTCCCGGTTCGAGCAACTGATAGACCTTTGACAGCGGCAGATCCTTCATTGCGGCAGAACCTCCCACTGACCCGACTTGGCGGAGTTGCAGACGGCTTCAATCACCGCCATGTTCCGGATCGAGTCTTCCAAAGGAACGGGTACTGGATCGCCTTCAAAAACAGCTTTGGCAAAGGCGTCGCCTTGCAGAGTGTACTGATCGCAGACGGGAAACGTCTCGGTCGAAATTCCGCCGCCGCGCAGATCGCCGCTGGAGTCGATGAACAAGCGTGCCGGCCGGTCGGCAAGCGCGTTGATGGGAATCTCCAATGTGATGCATCCACGAGTGCCCAGGATTTGAATCTGCTGATGGGGAATCAGTTGCGTGCTGCACGTGAAGGCTGCCTGGCCGCCGGGAAAGTCGAGCAACGCCGAGGTGAGCCGGTCGATGCCCAGCTGTGGGTCGCGATCGATGAGTCCGACAACGCGACGCGGCTCCTGGCGGAAGGCGTAGCGCGCCGTGTGGATGAGATAGCAGCCAATGTCCATCAGGCCGCCGCCGCCCCATTCCACCTTACTGCGAACGTTGGCGGGATCGTTGTTGAAGTAGCTGTAGACGCCGGAGATGGCGCGCAGTTCGCCGATGCGCCCTTCGTCCAGCAGCGCGCGCACACGCAGCCACTGCGGATGACAGTTGACCATGAAGGCCTCAGCGATCTGTACGCCGGTCCGCGCGCGCACTTCGAGCAGCGTTTCCGCTTCGGCAGCGGTCAGGCTGAGCGGCTTTTCACACAACACGTGCTTGCCGGCCTCGGCGGCCTTCGCCGTCCAGGGAACGTGCAGATGATTGGGCAACGGGTTGTAGATCGCGTCGATCTCGGGGTCAGCCAGCAACTGCTCGTACGAGCCGTAAGCGGTGGGAATGCCGAGCTTGCTTGCTGCCTGCCGCGCCTTGGCCAGATCGCGCGAGGCGATAGCGGAGACGGAAGTGAACTGGCCACGCTGCATCGCGGGGATGACGTGTTCAAGGCCAATTTTGGCGGTACTGAGAATGCCCCAGCGCAGTTTGGTTTGCATGGCAATCATGATAGACGAATGCGCCGCGCCATGACAGCGGTGTTAGTGACTCGCAATCAAGCGTGCTTGCGGTGACGCTCGACGTACTCGCGCAGGGCGAAGTTCATGCGGGTTTGGTAACCTTGTCCCTGGCGCTGGAACCAGTCAAGGATGTCGGCGTCCACGCGCAGTGAGAGAGGGCGCTTGATGGGGCGATAAAACGGCCCACGCACTGCATGGCTCCAATCAGTGATCGGCGTCATCTCGGCGGTGTCGATCTCGTTATCCGGCATCGCGGCCAAAATATCAAGCTCGGCCTGCAACTTCGGAATAAGCGGTTCGGGGTTACCTCTCTTCATATTCCTGCCTCTCATGGGTTACCGCCTTTCTCGCGCTAATGATTCTTCCGGCTCCAGATTCATCTTCGGGCCAAGTATGAACGACGTAGAGAACTACGATGCCATCCGTGCTTGGCGAGCCCAGAGTTCTCCACCGTTCCTCGTTGGGGTACGGGTCGGGAACCGATATGCACAGAGGATCGCCCAGGGCGCGTGCGGCGAGTTCGAAGCTGACCTTGTGCTTCTCAAGGTTCTTCTTCGCCTTTTCGGGGTCCCAAGTCCAGCGCAAACCGGTCCTCCGTATATACAATATTGTATCTACATTCGTGATCTGTGTCAATCTCCGCTTACCGGCTGGCGGCGATCATCTGGGCGGCGTGCTGGAGGCTGGTTTCGGTGACCTTTGCGCCGGAGACCATGCGGGCGATTTCGTGGGTACGGGCGTGGTCGTCGAGGAGGCTGATTTTGGTCTTGGTGCGGCCGTCGGCTTCGCGCTTGTCGATGAGGAAGTGCTGGTCGGCGAAGGCGGCGACCTGCGGCAGATGCGTCACGCAGAGAATCTGTTGGCCGCGGCTGAGGGATTTGAGCTTTTGGCCGACGGCTTCGGCGGCGCGCCCCCCGATGCCGATATCGATCTCGTCAAAAACAAGCGTCCGCGGGGTGGGGGTCTTCTGTTTGGGCTTGGCTGGGTTTGGTTTGGCCTGGCCTTCTTCCACGCTGACTTTGAGGGCCAACATAACGCGGGACATTTCGCCGCCGGAGGCGATCTGGTCAAGGGGCTTGAGGGGCTCTCCGGGATTGGTGGCGATGCGGTATTCGACCACATCCCAGCCAGCGGAGGTCCAGTGGGATTCTTCTTCGGTGGCGGAGACGGCGACCTCGAATTTGACCTTCATGGCGAGGGAATTGATCTGGGCTTCGGCGAGCTTGGCCAGTTTGGCGGCGGCGTCCTTGCGCTCGGCGGTGATGGCCTTGGCAGCGACACGGTAGGCCGCGGAGGCGGTCTCTAACTCGGCGCGTAAAGTCTTGAGAATTTCGTCGCGGTCCTCGACCTCGGCCAGCTTGCGGGCTACCTCTTCGCCAAACGCGATGACCTCGGCGATGGTCTTGCCGTACTTGCGCTTGAGACGGTCGATGAGGGCCAGGCGGTCTTCGATCTCGGCGAGACGCTCGGGGGAGGCGTTGATAGCTTCGGCGTAGTCGCGCAGGCTAGCGCCGATGTCGCCAACGGTGGCGCGAACGGCGGCTAGCTGCTGCGCGGAGTCGGTGAAGCGCGCGTCGTAACGGGCCAGCTCCTCGACGTTGCGCAGGGCGGCACGCAGCGCAACTTCGGCGGACGCTCCGCCTTCGTAAAGCTCGTCGAAGGCTCCCATGGCGGCGGCATGGAGCTTTTCCGCGTTGGCCAGGACGCGCTTTTCGGTTTCCAGAGCCTCGTCCTCGCCGGGCTGGAGGTGGGCGTCTTTGATCTCCTTGCTCTGATAGCTCCATAGATCGACCATGCGCAGGCGGTCCTGCTCGCCCTGGAGGAGGTCGTTGAGCTTTTCCTGTGCGGCGTGCCATCGGGCGTAGGCCGCGGCGATGGCGTCGGTCGAGATACCGCCAAAGCGGTCGAGGAGAATACGCTGCTGGGCCTGGTCGAAGCTGCTGAGGCTCTCACTCTGGGCATGAACCAAGGCCAGCTCAGGGGCTAGCTGGCGGAGGACGGCGACGGTGGCCGGCTGGTTGTTGACAAAGACGCGGCCCTTGCCGGCGGACGAAATCTCGCGTCGAATGATGACGTCGTTGCCGGCGGAGTCGATGCCGTTTTCTTCCAGGATGGTTTCGGCGTTGTGCGTGGACTCGAAGACGCAGGCCACGACGGCCTTGTCTGCGCCGTGACGAACGAGCTCGACGGAGGATTTGCCGCCCATGAGCAGGGCCAGCGCGTCGACCAGGATGGATTTGCCCGCGCCGGTTTCGCCGGTGAGCAGGTTGAGGCCGGGTCCGAAGTTGGCGATGGCGTGATCGATGACGGCGTAATTTTCAGCGCGCAGTTCGACGAGCATGATGGGGTCCATTCTACGGCAGAATTTGCATCACATGGAGAATCATCGCACAAAAAACCGCAAGGGAATCCGAGCGCAGCATAGCATGAAGGACGGTACTTCTGGCTCGGAGACATAGCTGAAAGAGGCCAGTGCACCAGATCGATAACTTGGAGCGAGTCACGGCGTCTGCTACCGTAAAAGGTGAGGTGAACGCCGATTTTGATAGCTGCTTTGCTCTTACAACTGCCGCCTGACAGCGGCGCGGCCCAGGGAACGCCGCTGGGGCTGGGCTCCAGCGCGCTGGTGGAGATGATCCAGAACAGCGGCCCGGTTGCGCTCTTCGTGCTGTTGCTGTTGCTGATTGCCAGCCTTTATTCGTGGACCGTGATATTCGGCAAGATATCCGCCTTCCGCAAGGCAACCGGGGAAAGCAAGCGGTTTCTCCACGCCTTCCGCACCGCCAGCCGCTTGCAGGAGATGGCAGCAGTGTCGGACGATTGCAAGGCAAGTCCGCTGGCGCAGGTCTTCGATGAGGTGTACGAGACCTACAAGCGGCAAACGGGCGGCTCAGGACCGCCGCGCAACCTGGTGCCGCTGGAGCGCTCGGCACAGACTGCGGCCAGCGAGGCGGTCACCAGCCTGGAGCGGAAGCTGACCTGGTTGGCGACCATTGGAGCCGTGAGCCCGTTCGTAGGGCTCTTCGGCACGGTAATCGGCATTGTGGACGCCTTTCACGGGCTGGGCACGGCAGGTGCAGCGACGCTGCGGGCCGTGGCGCCGGGCATTAGCGAGGCGTTGATTACGACTGCTGCGGGCCTGTTTGTGGCCATTCCCGCGGTGATTGCGTACAACCAGTTCTCGTCGCGGATCAGGGTCTTTGCCGCGGCTATCGACGACTTTTGCCGCGAGCTGCTGAACTCGCTGGATGAGATTCCGGTGCGTCCGGGTTCCGCTGGTCCTGCGCGGACGGCGAACGCTGAAGGGGTTCGTGAACCGGTCAGGGAACCTGTCCGGGAGGTGGACCGTGGCTTATACAAATAGCAAAGGCCAAACGCAGTCCTCGCTGGCGGAGATTAACATCACACCGCTGGTGGACGTGGTGCTGGTGCTGCTGGTGATCTTTATGATCACCGCGCCGGTGTTGCAGTCGGGAATCGAAGTGGCCGTGCCCAAGACGCGGACCGTCAGGGAGATTACCGAGCAGCGGCTGGTGGTGACCATCGACCGCGATCAGCAGGTGTTCATAGGCGATACGCCGGTCAACATTCACGAATTGGGCGGGAGATTGCATCAGCCGGGAAGCGATCCGGCCCATCAGGTGATTTATCTGCGAGCCGACGAGCGGGTTCCCTTTGGAGCCTTTGCCACGGTGATGGACGCGGTGAAGCAGGCGGGAATTACCAACATTTCGGTTGTGACGCAGCCGCTGGATACCAAGGCGGCGGGCGGGAATTAACCCCAGAATTCAGGCGGACCATGGACAGCCTTCTTGATGGCGGCGAGCAACTCGAGCGGGAGATAGCCTCCTCGCAGGAGCCGATGATGGCCCCGGCAGCAGGATCGCTGTTGCTGCACGGCGGGCTGGTCGCGCTCTTGTTGGCGTATGGGCTTGTTGCCGGCCTGTTCCATCACAATATGTGGGGTGGTGCGGGAAGCGGGGCAATTCAGGTGAATGTGGTCAGCGCCCTTCCCTTGCCCTCCGATCAGCCGCCCAATGAGAACGTACTGGCCACCGACACGCCCAGCCAGGCGCCGGCGGAGCCTGCCGCCAAGTCGAAGCAGGCAGTGGACGAGAGCACGCTGGCCATTAGCGGCAAGAACAAGCCCAAGCAAAACACGCGCAAGGCAAAGCAACATGAGCCTGAACCGGATAATCTGGCTCGGTACGGCGAACAGTCGGGGTCGTCGATGGCGCGGTCCATACAGCCGCAGGGCTTTACCAGCGGCCAGACGACGGTCAGCGACGGCGACTTTGGAAGCCGTTTTGGCTGGTATGTGGATGGCATCAATCGCAAGATGACCGCCAGTTCCTTCCGCCAGGAGGTAGACCCGCACACGCCCAGAGGCTCCCGGGCTTACATTCAGTTCGCCATTCACCGCGATGGCAGCGTGAGTAATGTGCAGATGAGCCAGAACAGCGGAAGCCAGACGCTGGATCGCGCCTGCATGCGCGCTGCGCAGCGCGTGGACACCTTTGGCGCGCTGCCCTCGCAGTATACCCAAAGCACAGTGATGACGTCGTTCTTTTGCGAGTACTAGATTGTACACAGCAACGGGGCGGCGCGGACGTAAAATGGTGTGGTAGACAAAAGTGGCTCTTTCTTGCATGGGTAAGAAGGATGCCGACCAATAAGGCTGGCCGTATCCCTGAGCCTGCAGAATATCCGCACTTTTACCGAGGAAGGATTGCGCGTCCAATGAAAGCACATTCCCGGATTTTCCCTTATCTGCTGATTGTTCTGGCAGCTTTGGCTGCCATCCCCGCGACCGCACAGGATTGGATTCGTACCGGTTCCAACCTGGGCAACGAACGCATCCGACTTGCCGCGGCGGATTTCAAGCCGGGCAGCAACGATCCTCAGACGCCGGCCTTGAAGGCAGCCTTTGACGCCACGCTCTTCAATGACCTGACGAACGCGGGCATTTTTGATTTGGTTTCCAAGAGCATGGCTCCGCCGGCTATGCCCGGCTCGC
>CAWJDN010000209.1:0-3265 GCA_963840985.1 uncultured Acidobacteriaceae bacterium | reverse complement strand
TGTCAAACTCGCCATCGTGCCACGGCCGAACGCCCCCGATCAGGCAACCAATCACCACAACCCACAGCGCAATCACCGGCAGCACAAAGTTCCGCCGAATGCTCTTGAACGATGTGCTCCGCCACGGCAGCAGCGGCCCCACACCGGCCAGAAGCAGCAGAAACAGCCCGATGGGCACGGTTACGCGGTTGTACCATGCGGCATCGTACGTCACCTTCGCGCCTTCGATGTATTCGCTCAGAATGGGGTAGAGTGTTCCCCACACAATCACAAAGCAGCCCGCCAGCAGAACCAGGTTGTTGAACAGAAAGCTGGACTCGCGGCTGACCACCGACTCCACGCGCTGCTCGCTCTTGAGGTGGTCGCGCTGATAAATATATGTGAATACGCACACCGCCAGCACGATCATCATGAAGGTCATGAACCAGTAGCCGATCGGCGACTCCGCGAAGGCGTGCACTGAGCTGACCAGCCCGCCGCGCGTCAGCATCGTGCCCAGCATGGTCAGCAGGAACGTGGAAAAAATCAGCCACACGTTCCAGTTCTTCATCATGCCCTTCTTTTCCTGCATCATCACCGAATGCAGAAAGGCCGTTCCCGTCAGCCACGGCATCAGGCTGGCGTTCTCCACCGGGTCCCAGCCCCAATAGCCGCCCCAACCCAGCACGGCGTAAGCCCAGTGCATCCCCAGAAAAACGCCGCATGTCAAAAACAGCCACGTCACCATCGTCCACATGCGGGTAATCTTGATCCACTTCTCGCCGGGGTAGCGCATCATCAGCGCGCCCAGCGCAAATGCGAACGGCACCGAGAAGCCCACGTAACCCAGGTAAAGTATCGGCGGATGAATCACCATCTCCGGATATTGCAGCAGCGGATTCAGCCCGTTGCCGTCCTCGGGAATCACGCCCTTAAGCAGCGCAAACGGCGGCGCGGCAAAATTCAGCACCACCAGAAAGAAGACCTGAATTCCGGCCAGAATCGCGCCCGCGTAGGCGTACAGCTTCACATCGGTTTTGTGCGTCAGCCGCAGCACAAACCCGTAGGCCCCCAGCAGCCACGCCCACAGCACCAGCGAGCCCTCCTGCCCGCTCCACAGCGCGGCAAACTTATACGGCGCCGGCAGCGCGCGGTTGGAGTGCTCCAGAATGTAAGTAATCGAAAAATCGTTGGTAAACGCCGCCCACACCAGCGCAAAGGCCGCCGCCGTAATAGCCGCAAACCCCGCCATTCCTGCCCGCCGCGCCGTATCCGCCAGCCGCTCAGGAGATATGGCCGCCTGCTGTCCGGTGGCGATCAACCGCAGCGCCAAAGCCCCCGCCAGCAGGTTGTATGCGGCCAACGCCAATGCAATTAAAAGTGCAAAACTGCCAAATGCTGCCATTTATGACTCCACAATCAATGTAAACACGATTCTCGCACCCAGGCCGGTAGCCTCAGCGGCCTCGCGCCCTACTCGTTCTCAATCCATCATAGTCGCTTTTGGTGTGATCTGGCTCACATTGTGAGCCGTGGATTCAATCCATACGGGTGACCTCAGGTCCCTCGCTTTTGGGGACCTGGGATGTAAGACTCACATTTAACTGCCGTCGGATTCACAATTGGAGTATCTTGTGTTGCATGATAGGCGAATGAGATTGGCAACTACCTGAGTGGATACACTACCGGCTGTTCGCGCCTCACAGGCAGGATCGAGCCATTGGCTGTAAACTGATCTTCGCAAACTCTTGGGGCACTGAGATGCCGATCTGTACCCGATGTGGCTTTCGCAACGTAGAAGTCGCGCGATTTTGCTGGCATTGCGGGGCGCAAGTATCCGCCGTGGCAGATTCAAATCCGCCGCTGCGGACGGGTGCGCCGTCGCCTTGGAGTAATAGAAGTCAGCAGATATGCACGTTTACCGTGCCCGCAAGTGCGGTCACCAGAATAAGCAGTGCCGGCAGCGCCATCGTCCTGGGATTCTTTTTCACACTCCTTGGGTTCATTTGGCTTCCGATGTTCGTAGCCGGACCCGGCGCTACTATCCTATTGGTTATCATTAGTTTATGCGGTGGCGTCCAGGACGGCGTATGTCCCAACTGCAATGCGCATGTTCATACGAATTGCCTGCGGTCGCGCCTTCGTTGTCGAGACTGCAAACACCGGCTTGTCGTGCGCAATCGTTGCATTTTCGATGTCACCTGAGACGAAATCCAGGCGATTATGCACTTGACAACATCAATCTGTAGCCGATGTGGCTCCCGCAACGTAGAAGGCGCGCGATTTTGCGGGAATTGCGGGGCACAAGTGTCCGCCGTGGCAAATCCATATCCGCCGCTACGGACGGGTGCGCCGCCTCATCTGCGGAGGATGGGGAGCGCGAGAATATTCGGCTTCGTCCTTCTGCTCTTAATTGTTGTTATGGCTATTGTGTTCTTCCACAACGATTACAAGACTTGGACTTCGGGAGGAAGTAGTCTCTTCGATTGGGTAGAGTTTGAAAAAAGGTGGGTAGCACCTTTTGCGAAGCAAGCACAACCGACGCAAGATAATGCTCCGCAAACCACGCAAGAAACAGACAATGAAGCCATGCAGTCACCGAAAGAAGCTGAAAAAGTAAAACAAGTCAATCTAGGCGCAGACGCTATGCTTGCAACGTGGCGGGTGACGCCTCTCGCTTTCAATGAACAAGAGAACTTACGCTTTGATGCTGTGGTCGTCATGCCGAACGACACAGTTTGCCTTTGGGTTCATGATGCGAATCCCGTTCCCGGAGTAATATACCCAACTGCCTTATTTTATTATCCCCGTTCCAAAACACTGCTTTCATTAAGTGATGTAACGTTCGATCTATGGATGCGGGAATGCAAAAAACAGGAAGGCGTCGGCGTGGAACCGGACATCGAAGCCGACTTCAACCAAATTCGAGAGAAGACGTATGGTCTGAACCAAGCGCTGCATGATGCGCAGCAATGATCTTTATTTTGCGGCAGCTTATCGGTCGGCTCAAGCCAGGAAAGAAGCGCCAACGCTGTCCGATTTGCCAGAGCGCTTACCAAGTGAAGTGGCGGGGAAAAAAGAAAGAGAGTGCCCGATAGTGTGTCGGGTGCCCCATCCATTTCGCGCTCTTTGCGAAATGGGTGGGAATCGATGAACCTCATTGGGTCTCACCCAAACAAAAACTCCTTCTCCCGCAGTTCCTTGATCGAGTCCCGCAACTTCGCCGCCCGCTCAAACTCGAACTTCCGCGCCGCCTCCCGCATCTCCGCCTCTTGTGACAATGAGC
>CAWJDN010000208.1:0-11102 GCA_963840985.1 uncultured Acidobacteriaceae bacterium | reverse complement strand
TGACCAATACAAAGCTTCCCAGGAAGGTTTCAGATAGGATGAAGACTATCGACCAAAACCGACGCTCGGCAAAGACTCGTCCACAACTATTGAGAGTTTCCGTATGTATTGCGATTGTGTGGTGCATGGCCGGTTGCAGAGGAAGTGCAGCGCGAACATCCCTAATTGAGCAATACAGAAATGCTGTATGCATTCCGGCCACAAGTACCACAAGCATGGGGCCGCCTACACGCGAGTGGAAGAGTACATTGACACTCAGTAATGGATCAAGAGTCATGCTAAGTGGTGCGCAGATGGTTGGCGGTAGAATCCAAGTGCAAAATCTCGTGACTGGGCAAGTATTCGAGGCTGCGAATGCACATGATTACATCTACCCCAGCGATGTTCGCATCAATGCTCAACGTGATCTATTGTTTGTAAAGGCATCCGGTCTCGCTGGTGGCATCTGGCAACAAACGTGGTTGTTCGAGTACGATTTGCGTAACCAAAAAACAGTAACACGCCTGAAGGTGGCGGACGCAGTGCTTCCAGAAGAATGTCCCGCAACTATGCAGGTCAAATGATGGATACGCGCTGCCATGTCCGGCCCCGTACCCTTAGTAATGTCAGTATCCGCAGAGTATTTCCAAGAATGCGATGAATATTGAAACCTCCAAGATAGCCAGGTTTTCCGCCGAGAAGCGGCGGGTGGCGCTGCACTCCATGCTGGCGGCGGCGGCGATGACGCTGCTGAAGCTGGCGGCGGGCTTGCTCTCCGGCTCGCTGGGCGTGCTGTCGGATGCGGCCCACTCCGGGCTGGACATGGTAGGCTCGGCGCTCACCTTCTTTTCCGTGCAGGTAAGCGACCGGCCAGCCGACGAAGACCACACTTACGGTCACGGCAAATTTGAAAACTTCTCGTCCTTCGGAGTAGTTCTGCTGATGGCCGTCTCCAGCGGGTGGATTATCTGGGAGGCGATTCAGCGAATTCTGCACCCGACCAGGGAGTTGCAAAACCTGGGCTGGCCGGTGGCTGTAGTGGTGTGCTCGATTGGCGTGGACTATTGGCGGTCGCGGCGGCTGCGTGCGGTGGCGGAACGGACCGGCTCGTCGGCGCTGGCGACCGACGCATTTCACTTTGCGAGCGACATCTGGTCATCGCTGGCGGTGTTATGCGGGCTGGGCGCAAGCTGGCTCGGAATGCACTTCGGCGTGGGCGCACTGCGCTTCGCGGACCCGCTGGCGGCGGTGGTGGTTTCACTGCTGATTCTGCGGCTGACGCTGAAGCTGGGACGCGAGGCGGTCAGCGTGCTGCTGGATGAGATTCCCGCTGAGACGCGAGGGCGGCTGATAGAAGACGTGGCGAGAGTGCCGGGAGTGCTGAGCGTGGAGCAGGCGCGAGTACGGCGCGCGGGAGCGGGTTATTTCGCGGACCTGACAGTGGCCTTGCCGCGGCGATTCACCTTTGAGCATACCGGCGAGTTGGTGCAGGCGGCCACGGAGGCGGTGCATCGCACGCTGCCGGAAGCCGACGTGGTGATTCACACTGTGCCGCGGCAGGCGCGGGCAGAGAGCATCTTCGACCGGGTGCGGGCGGTGGCCGCGCGCAACAATGTGAGCGTGCACGAGCTGAGCGTGCAGTCGCACCGAGGGCGGCTGCGCGTGGAGCAGCACCTGGAGCTGGATGAAGCGCTGCCGCTGCTCAAGGCGCACGACTTTGTCTGTGCGCTGGAAGCGGAGATTCTGCGCGAGGTGCCGGAGATTGATGGGGTGCTGACGCACATCGAAAGCGAACCGGCCACCATCGAGCCGCCGGGAGAGCGGGTGGAGGCGGATCGCCGCATCGAACAGGCGATGCAGTCGGCAGCGGCGCAGATTCCGGAGATTGTGGATGTGCATGAGATTTTGGTAAGCCGCTCGGCCGAGCACATCCAGGTTTCATGCCACTGCACGCTGCCCGACGATCTGACGATGGAACGGGTTCACGTGGCGATCACCGCGCTCGAAGACCGCTTCAAGCTGGAGTGCCCGGAGGTGTATCGCGTGACGATTCATCCCGAGCCGGTGACGGATAATTTGCGGTGAGGCGAGAAGGATTCGTCTTGCGCTATAGCGATTTTTTGGAGTTCGGAGAACTCAAGCCATGAGTAGACAGCACTTCGTCAACTTTTTTCAGGTGGCATCGCTGGTGATGTTGCTGGTGGCCGTGGCGCTGCTGTCGGCTGTCACTACGATGCACTTCGCCATTCACGGGGTGGAGGTGAAGGTGCCGGCGCTCAAGGGAATGACCGTTGCTGAGGCGCGCAGCCAGACCTCGGGGCTGGAGCTGAACCTGGACGTGGACAACCGCTACTACTCCGGAGACGTGGCCGCGGGACACATTCTTTCGCAGTCGCCCGCGCCGGGAACGGTGGTGCGGCGGGAGTGGCGGGTGCGGGTGGCGGAGAGCCTGGGGCCGCAAAAAGTGGAAGTTCCGGAGACTGTGGGGCTGGATGAGCGTGTGGCGTCGCTGCGGCTCAGGCGCGTGGGGCTGGAGGCAGGCGTGACCGCGCGACTGCCCTGGGGCAAAGCGGCTGAGGGAACGGTGCTGGCCCAGGATCCGCCGGCGCATGCCCAGGGGATTGCGCGACCCAGTATCAATCTGCTGGTGGCAGCGCCAGAAGACAACGCGCCTGACGGCTTTGTGATGCCCGACCTGATCGGACTGCCGGTGGTGACCGCGCAGGCGGAGCTCAAGCGCGTGGGAATTCAGTCGGCGCGACCCCAGTTTGTGGATGTGCATGTAGCGCCTGTGGGCGCAGTCGGCGCGGCGCCTGAGATGCCTGTGAAACCGGGCTCGGTGATTGCACAGCAGCCCGCAGCCGGCACGCGCGTGGCGCAGGACGATCTGGTTCAACTGACGGTGGCGAAGTAGATTGTCATTGAGATTTTTCAGGCGGTTCGTTCAATCATGCAAACGAAAAATCCGTCAGTGCGAAACGAGCCGGGCAGCAGGCGCAGCGCGCCTTCGGGCGTGAGGCTGGCGCGCAGGTGATGTGCGCCAGCAGGTGTGAGAATCCCTTCGTGAAGTAGTTTATCGATTCGCGGTGTAAGCGGAACCGGGCGTGTGTTCGGGGTTGCGGCCAGTACTGCGGCGACAACCTGTTCGTTTTCTTCCGGCTCCAGCGAGCAGGTGGAGTAGACGACGCGGCTGCCGGGGCGGACGGAACGCAATGCGGCGGAGAGAATCGCGCACTGGCGTTCGGCGTGGCGTGCGAGATCTTCGGGGCGAAGGCGATGGCGAATCTCCGGATTGCGGCCCAGTGTGCCGGTTCCGCTGCAAGGCACGTCGGCCAGCACCAGGTCGAAGTTGGAGTCTTCGGTGAGCGCTGTTGCATCGGCGAGGCGACATTCAACGCGGACGGCGTGAGAGGCAAGGCGCATGCGGAGCAATTCCAGGCGCGGCGCGCTGGATTCCATGGCGACGATATGGGCATCGGGGTTGCGCTCGGCTAGGATGAGCGTCTTTCCGCCGGGAGCTGCGCAGCAATCGAGGATGCTTTTCAGTTTTTGGTCAAGATTCGCGCTGGCCAGCTCGGCCACCAGTTGCGAGCCTTCGTCCTGCAGACGCACGCGGCCATCCAAAAATTCCGTAACATCGCCGGAGACGATGGTTCGTGCGGCGGCGAGCAACTCGCCGGCTTCGAGGACGATGCCGGCTGCGCGGAGTTCGGCTTCAACTACAGGGCTGGCGAGGCGGAGGGTCAGCGCAGGCTGGCTCTGGCCGTGGCGGCAAATGGTCCGCGCCGCATCGAGGCCGTAGAAATTGATCCAGCGCTCGACCATCCAGGCGGGGTGGGCTTCTACCTCTGCGAAAGGATTTCCCTCAGCGGCTAAAGCCGCGTCCTTATTTGGCGTTTCTACGGCACGACTAAAGTCGTGCCCTTTCAAAGCAAGGTCCACTTCCTTCGGTTGCAGGGCCTTAGCTAACTTACGCAGGACGGCGTTGACCATGCCGGAGGCGTAATGATGGCCAGCCTGCTTGGCCAGTTCGACGCTTTCATCGATTGCGGCACGGGCAGGGATGCGGTCCATATGGAGCAGTTGGAATGCGCCCAGGCGCAAAGCGATCAGGACTTCTGTATCGAGCTTCGCGCTGGGACGGGAGAGCAGAGCGCGAATCTGGTGGTCAAGCTGAATCTGCCAGCGCAACACGCCCAGGACGAGCGCTGTGGTCAGGTTGCGGTCGGGAGCGGAGAGCGCGTTGACGGCTTTGCCGCGCAGCAGATCATCGGAATGGGATTGGCCGCGCTCAACCGCCATCAGAATATGATAGGCGGCCTTGCGCGCTGGAGAGATTTCTGCCGGGTGATTCTTCTGAGAGGTCTTCGTTGCTCCCGTGTTCTTTCTAGCGGTCATTGCGTCAGCGTCCCAAGTCGTGCGCCGTCAGCCAGTGCGATTCCGCGGAGAAACTCGGCTGCCGCGAGGCGCTTCTTGCCTTCGAGCTGCACTTCGAGGAGTTCCAGCCAGGTGTTTCCGGCGCAGGCCACAAGCAGACGGTGATTTTCGATGAGAATCTGACCGGGGAGGATGGAAGCGGCCTGTGCGGGAGTGTGGTCGGCTAGATTTAATTCTTGATAGCCGGGTGCATCCACTACCTCCATGCGGTGCACGATGAGCTTTTTGCCATCGAGCGCGGTGAAGGCGCCGGGCCAGGGCTGAAATCCGCGCCAGCGATTCTTGAGTTCTGTTGCTGTGTGCGCGGCAAAATCCATGCGGCCGTCTTCGCGCGTGAGTAGCGGAGCAAAAGAGGCTCCAGCATGATTCTGCGGCTTGGGTGTTATGGTCCCATTTTCCAGCCCGGCCAGGGTCTTGACCACCAGCGGTGCGCCTCCCACGGCTAAAACATCAAGGAGCTCCGCCGCGGTCTGATGGGGAAAGATGGCGAGTGCCTGTTGCAGAAGAATGGGGCCGGTGTCGAGGCCTTCCTCGAGCAGCATAGTGGTGTTGCCGGTGACGGTTTCGCCCATGGCCACCGCCCACTGGATAGGCGCGGCGCCGCGATAGCGGGGAAGCAGGCTGGCGTGAAGGTTGATGCAGCCCAGCCGGGGCAGCGCCAGCATCCAGGGAGGAATGAGGCGGCCGTAGGCGACGACGACGATGGCGTCGGGCGCGATGGCCTCGGCCTGCGCGCGAAACTCTGCGTTGTTGCGAATCGTTTCCGGCTGTGCGACGGGGAGACCGGCCGCGAGCGCGGCCAGCTTGACGGGCGGAGCGGTGAGCTGCCGGTCGCGGCCAGCGGGGCGGTCGGGTTGCGTGACCACTAACGCAACTTCATGGTCCGCTGCATGCAATGCCTTCAGCGTGGGCACGGCGAATTGTGGAGTTCCGCAGAAGATCAACCTGAGGGGATTCGTCATGTTCGTCCCTCGGGGCGAGTTTACCACTTGCCTTCACGCTGCAATTTGCGAATCTTGCGCAAGGCCAGGTCGCGCTTGAGGGCGCTCATACGGAAGATGAACAACATGCCGTCCAGGTGATCGATCTCATGCTGGAAGCAGCGCGAGAGCACGTCTTCGCCGTCCATCTCGAACCACTTGCCGCGCTCGTCCTGGGCTCGGATGCGCACCTTGGCGTGGCGCGTCACCTTCTCGCGAATCTCGGGAAAGCTGAGGCAGCCTTCCTCTTCGTAGACTTTGCCCTCGCTGAAGATTATCTCGGGATTGATGAGCACCAGCTTGTCTTTGGGCTCCTTGCCCACGCTCAGGTCGATGACCAGAAAGCGCTTGGATATGCCCACCTGCGGCGCGGCCAGCCCGATGCCCTGACCTGCGTACATGGACTCGAACATGTCGGCGATCAGTTTGCGCAATTCGGCGTTGAACTCGGTGACCGGTTCTGCGGGCCGCGAGAGCACGGGGTCGGGATATTTGACAATCTTCAGAATCATCGGCTTCTGCGAAAATCTCCGTCTCTTCTCAATTCTTAATAGTTCCGTATCTGTTGGATGTATCCATCGAAATTCCGTCGCAATTCGAGGGCCGAATCGCCGCCGAATTTTTCCTGGGCCAGACGGGCGATGGTCAGCGCCACCATGGCTTCTCCGACCACGCCAGCGGCGGGGACAACGCAAATGTCGCTGCGTTCGTAGCTGGCGCTGGTAGCCTCGCGAGTGTCAAAGCGCACTGATTCCAATGGCTTGCGGAGGGTGGAGATGGGCTTCAGGTAGCCGCGCACCACAATGTCTTCGCCGTTGGAGACGCCGCCCTCGATGCCGCCTGCGTTGTTGTGCGTGCGAGTGAAGCGGGTGGGTTTGCCGGTAGCCTTGGCGGCGTAGCGGATGGGGTCGTGAACCACGGAGCCGAAGGACTCGGCGGCCACGACGCCGCGGCCAATCTCGACTGCCTTGACGGCCTGCACGCTCATTACCGCTTCGGCAAGCTGGCTGTCGAGGCGCTCGTCCCAGTTGGCGTATGTGCCCAGGCCGGCTGGGACGCCATGCGCCACCACCTCGAAGATGCCGCCGACGGTGTCGCCGGTGCGGGAAGCTTCCTCGACTTCTTCCTTCATGCGGGCCTCAGTGGCGGGATCGACACAGCCGAGGATGACCTCATCCTTTTTTGCAATGGCGGCGATCTCTTCCCATGCGACGGGGTGGTCCAGAGCGACGCGGCCGACGCGGATTGCATGGCTGGCGACCTCGATGCCGAGAGTCCGCAGCATCAGCTTGGCAAAGGCTCCGGCGGCAACGCGCGCGGCAGACTCGCGGGCCGAGGCGCGCTCCAGCACGTAGCGGGCGTCGGGGAAGTTGTATTTAAGAGCGCCGGCGAGATCGGCGTGGCCGGGACGCGGCGAGGCTACGGCCTGGTGCTGAGTGGGGTCGCCAGCCTCAATGGGGAGCTTGTCCTCCCAATTCTTCCAGTCACGGTTGACGAGTTCAATCGCAACGGGCGAGCCGATGGTCTTGCCGTGACGAACTCCCGAGAGCACGTGGGCCTTGTCGGTCTCAATCTTCATGCGGCCGCCGCGGCCATAGCCCTGCTGACGGCGCCATAGCTCGCGGTTGACGAATTCGAGATCTACGGGCACGCCGGCGGGCAGCCCGGAGAGGAGCGCGATAAGGGCTTCCCCGTGGGATTCACCGGCGGTTGAGAAACGAATCATATTAATTTAATTGTAACGGACACAATCTTTCTTTCTTGCTGATTCTCGCCTAAAATGTACCGAATGAGCTACTTCCTCTTCAAGAGCGAGCCTGATGTCTACTCCTTCGACGATTTTCTGCGCGACAAAGAGACTGTCTGGGACGGCGTGACCAACCCCACTGCGGTGAAGTACCTGCGCGAGATGAAGCCGGGGACGAAGTGGATTTTTTATCACACGGGCGACGAGCGCACCGCCGTCGGCACCGGAACCGTAGTCAGCGTGGATGCGGCCGATCCCAAAGTTCCCATCGTGCGCATCAAAGTTGGCAAGCGGCTTAGGCAGCCCAAGACGCTGGCCACCATCAAAGCCGAGCCGCTTTTTGTTAAGTCGCCGCTGGTGATGATTGGACGGCTATCCGTCGTGCCGCTGACCGAGGAGCAATGGGAGTGGTTTGTGGGGTGAAAATATTCATGCAGACTTCGATAGCACCAGGTGCTATACTATAAATATGCATGACCCGGATGGAGGATCGGAACGGGTTTTCAAGACGGCCTGGTTTTCCAGGGCAGCGCGAAAGGCGCACATCACGGATGTCGAACTTTGTGCGGCCATCCGGCAGGTCATGCTGGGGCAGGCCGTTGATTTGGGTGGCGGCGTCTTCAAGAAGCGGCTAGGCAAGAATCTCTACCGCTCAATCGTAGTTGCCAAAGGAGGCCGATATTGGGTCTATGCCTACCTCTTTGCAAAGAAGGATCGGGCGAATATCGGCGACGATGAATTGGCGGATTTCCGCGCTTTAGCCGATTTGTATGCTCGAAAAACAGACGCCGAAATAGCGAAGGAATTGCAGCTCAAAGAAGTTGTGGAGATATGCCATGGCGAAGAATAGCAAATACAAAAGCGATGCCTTTGAAGCGATCCATAGCGCAGTTTCCGGCATGGCGCGGGCAGGAACAATCGACAAGGCGACGATGCGGCGTTTCGACGAGTCATGCCTTGCGGTCCCCGCTGCACTGGAACCGAAGCGCATCAAGAGGATTCGCGAGAGCCAGCATGTCAGCCAGCCGGTCTTTGCCCGCTATCTCAACACCAGTGAATCAACTGTGGAGAAGTGGGAGACCGGCGCAAAAAGGCCCAGCGGCATGGCGCTCAAGTTATTGGACATCGTTGAGAAACACGGATTGAAGGTGCTGGCGTGAGGGAGTGCGCGTCCAGCGGGTTCTCTACTCAACCCCAAGGAATTTTCCCATGCCCCGCGCCTGAAACCGACCGCGAGCGCCCCTCAGTGGCCACAGGTGCGGACAATTCACCAAGATAGTGTTGAGAGTCTGGCCTCCATGTGAAGAGCACACCCATTGAATGGTCGGTCAACCATTTTTCGTCGTTCAACGCCGCTGCAAGATCGTGCGATAGGGTTAGCTTCACGGTGGAAAGAAGCACTGGTGCATTTCGATTCAGAATTCTCGCGTATACGTCGATGATGTATTCACCCGCAAGAAACGCAAAGGAGGAATAATCTTTAGGTGGTAAGAAGTGGTGATTGGAGGAAACACCTTCATCTCCTATCCGCAGACCGCTACCAATTTTCAATTCTTTGGCTTCCCCATACATCCAGAAATTGAACGTCTGCGTAGATTCGTCCCGCCGTACCTTGAGATACAGGGCTTCAATGATGTAGCCGCGCTTTCCCGTTGCAAAAAGCATTGCCCGGAAAAAGATTTTCGGTTGTTCATTTTCGTAGAGAAATCCAATGAGCATTGGCTGTGTCATGCCGAACTTGCCTCGTCTGAAGGTGAGCCACGCCACCGTAACAGAAAGCAAAAGCGATACGATTGACAAGAGAAGCGGAACAAATCCCATACGCATTATTCCTCTATCGAGTGGCTACCTTGTTCATTGAGCCACTCATGATTACTCCTTACCTTCCCCCAGCCAGCGCTTGGTATTGAGCAACTGCCTCTGATCCAACGCCCAGACTTTCCCCGTCATCTCGTCGGCGGGCTTACCTTCGCGGATGCACTTGTCGAATTCGCCCTGCATGGCTTGCATCTTGGCGTCGAAGTCGTCGAGGAAGCTGAGCGCCAGAGCTTCGGGAATCATGGGCAGCTTGGGCGAGCCGAACTCCAGCTTGCCGTGATGCGACAAAATCATATGCAGCACCAGAGTTTTCAGGCGCGGCGGGAAGTTGGGCAGGCTGTCAATGGCGCGCTCGACCAGAGCCGTGCCGATCTGGATGTGGCCCAATAAAACTCCTTCAATGGTGTACTCGAAGCCGATCTCCCAGCTCAGTTCGCGTAGCTTGCCGATGTCGTGCAAGATCACACCGGTTATCAGCAGGTCGCGATCGAGGAGCGGGTAATGCGACGCGACGCGTTCGGCCAGAGTGCAGAGGCTCACAACGTGCTCCAGCAATCCGCCTAGCCAGGCGTGATGGAGTTGCTTGGCGGCGGGGGCTTCGCGATAGGCGTTGGCGATTGCCGGATCGGCGAGCATGGCGCTGAGTAACCGCTTCAAGTCGAGGTTGGCGAAGCTCTCCACAAAACCGAGAAGCTGACGCCAGAGGTCGGCCACGTCATAGGTGGTGGAGGGCAGCAGATCGGATTTGTCCACCTCGTTGGGCAGGGCAACGCGAATCTGGTCGATCTTCATCTGCAGGCGGTCGTCGAAGCGGGAGGCCGAGCCGCGGGCCTTGACGATGTCGCCGCGCTCAAAGTCCTTGGCGATGCGCGGATCTCCCGGCTCCCAGACGCGGCCCTCAAGCTGGCCGGTTTTGTCGCCCAGAATGAGGTTGAGGTAGGGCTTGTTGGTCTTGGTGGTGCGTTGCTGCTTGGCCAGGACGATGAAGTAGCCGTCGAAGAGCTTGCCTTCGTCGAAGTTGGCCAGATCGGCGATGTAGATGTCTTTCATTCTGCCGAGTAGCTTAATTCATAGGAGCGGGATTGGGGAAAAAATCGGTTGGGCAGAATGCGAGGTTGACGATTCAGAAGAAAGGCGGCTAGCTTATCGGCAGGGAAGATTGCGGAAGGAATTGGAGATGAAAAGGATTTATTGCGTGTTTGCCGGAGTTTTCGCTGTTGCCGCACTGGCTGGAGTAGCCCAGGCCCCGCAGCCGACTCACCGGTGGAGCATCGTGGTGCATGGGGGCGCGGGAGTGATTGCGCGGACGGAGTTAGGCCCCGCGGGCGACGCTGCTTATCGCGCCTCGCTGGCCCAGGCCGAGGCTGCCGGGGCCAAAGTGCTGGAGCGGGGCGGCTCGGGTGTGGATGCGGTCGAAGCCGTGATTCAGGTTCTGGAAGACGATCCGCTCTTCAACGCGGGCCGGGGAGCGGTTTTCACCGCCGAGGGCAAAAACGAGCTGGACGCGGCCATCATGGACGGCTCGAATCTGAAGGCCGGGGCGGTGGCCGGGGTGACGCGCACTCGGCATCCCATCAGCCTGGCGCGGGCGGTGATGGAGAAATCGCCGCATGTAATGTTGATCGGCGCGGGGGCCGACGCCTTTGGTGCGCGGGTTGGCCTGGAGCAAGCAGACCCCAGCTTCTTTTTCACCGAGCGTCGCTGGCAATCGCTGGTGAAGCAGTTGCAGAAGCAGGGCCTGCCCTTGCCGCCGCGACCGGCCGGAGCGCCGCTTCCGCCAGCGGGACCAGCGGTGCCGGTGGCGCAGATTCTTCCGGTTTTTCAAATCGAGGAATCGCCGGAGACGCATCGCTTCGGCACGGTGGGCGTGGTGGCGTTGGACCGGGCAGGGAACATCGCCGCCGGAACCTCGACGGGCGGATTGCAGGCCAAGATGACGGGCCGTGTGGGCGACTCGCCGATTATTGGCGCGGGCACCTACGCATCCAATCACTCGTGCGCCGTTTCGGCCACCGGCTCGGGCGAGTACTTCATTCGCCTGGGCGTGGCGCGGGAGGTTTGCAGCCTGGTGGCCTTCAAAGGCATGAGCTTGCAGCAGGCCGCCGATCAGGTAATTCATCAGGAGCTGGAGGCGCTGCACG